>NZ_JAZHRU010000001.1:4472330-4775441 GCF_036924525.1 Bradyrhizobium sp. AZCC 1719
ACATATCCCTGTGACCGTGCTGAAGCTGGGCAATTGCCAGGTGCTGGGCCACCGCACGACCGAAAAGAACGGTTACGTCGCGCTGCAGCTCGGTGCGGGTACCCGCAAGACCGTGTATCTGCCCAAGGCGGAGCGCGGCCAGTTTGCCGCGGCCAAGGTCGAGCCCAAGCGGAAAGTCGCCGAATTTCGCGTTTCGGAAGATGCGCTGATTCCGGTTGGCGCCGAGATCCAGGCGGACCATTTCGTGGTCGGCCAGTTCGTCGACGTCACCGGCACCTCGGTTGGTAAGGGGTTTGCCGGCGGCATGAAGCGCTGGAATTTCGGCGGCCTGCGCGCCACCCACGGTGTGTCGGTTTCGCATCGTTCGATCGGTTCGACCGGCGGACGCCAGGATCCCGGCAAGACCTTCAAGAACAAGAAGATGCCCGGTCACATGGGTGTCGATCGCATCACCACGCTCAATTTGCGTGTGGTGCAGACCGACGTCGAGCGCGGTCTGATCCTGGTCGAGGGTGCCGTTCCCGGCTCCAAGGGCGGCTGGATCTCGGTGCGCGACGCCGTGAAGAAGCCGTTGCCGAAGGAAGCTCCGAAGCCCGGCAAGTTTAGGGTTGCTGGCGGTGAGCAGGCTGCTGCTGCGCCGGCCGAGCAGGAGGGCGCGTGAGATGGAACTGAAAGTCACGACGCTTGAAGGTAAGGAAGCCGGATCGGTCCAGCTCTCGGACGCGATCTTCGGTCTCGAGCCGCGCGCCGACATCATCCAGCGTTGCGTGCAATGGCAGCTCAACAAGCGCCAGGCCGGCACGCACAAGGCGAAGGGGCGCGCCGAAATCTGGCGCACCGGCAAGAAGATGTACAAGCAGAAGGGCACCGGCGGCGCCCGTCACGGCTCGGCCCGCGTGCCGCAGTTCCGCGGCGGTGGCCGTGCGTTCGGGCCGGTGGTTCGCTCGCACGCGACCGACCTGCCGAAGAAGGTGCGGGCGCTGGCGCTCAAGCATGCCTTGTCGGCGAAGGCCAAGGATGGCGGCCTGATCGTGATCGATAGCGCGCAGGTCAAGGAAGCCAAGACCAAGGCTCTGGTCGGCCATTTCAACGGCCTTGGGCTCACCAACGCGCTGATCATAGACGGCGCCGAGCTCAACAACGGTTTCGCGACCGCGGCCCGCAACATTCCGAACATCGACGTGCTGCCGATCCAGGGCATCAACGTCTACGACATTCTGCGCCGTCAGAAGCTCGTGCTGACGAAGGCGGCAGTCGATGCGCTGGAGGCGCGCTTCAAATGAAGAATATCGATCCGCGCCATTACGACGTGATCGTAGCCCCCGTCGTCACCGAAAAGGCGACGGTAGCATCCGAGCACAACAAGGTCGTGTTCAAGGTCGCCAGCAAGGCGACCAAGCCGCAAATCAAGGAAGCCGTCGAGAAGCTGTTCGACGTCAAGGTGAAGAGCGTGAATACCCTGGTCCGCAAGGGCAAGACCAAGGTGTTCCGCGGCAATTTCGGTTCGCAGTCGGACGTCAAGCGGGCTGTCGTGACCCTCGAAGAGGGCCACCGCATCGACGTCACCACCGGACTATAAGGCGACACAGCGATGGCATTGAAAACATACAATCCGACGACGCCGGGCCAGCGCCAGCTGGTGATGGTCGACCGTTCGGCGCTCTACAAGGGCAAGCCGGTGAAGGCGCTGACCGAGGGCAAGCTCGGCAATGGCGGCCGCAACAACACCGGCCGCATCACCGTGCGCTTCCGCGGCGGCGGCCACAAGAAGTCCTACCGCCTGGTGGATTTCAAGCGAAACAAGGTTGACGTTCCCGCCGTCGTCGAGCGGCTGGAATACGATCCGAACCGCACCGCGTTCATCGCGCTGATCAAATATCAGGACGGCGAGCAGGCCTACATCCTGGCGCCGCAGCGCCTGGCCGTGGGCGATACGGTGGTTGCCGGCAATTATGTCGACGTGAAGCCCGGCAACGTCATGCCGCTCGGCAACATGCCGGTCGGCACCATCGTCCACAACATCGAGATGAAGATCGGGAAGGGCGGCCAGATCGCCCGTTCCGCCGGCACCTACGCCCAGATCGTCGGCCGCGACCAGGAATATGTCATTCTGCGCCTGAACTCAGGCGAACAGCGCCTGGTGCACGGCCGTTGCCGCGGCACCATCGGTGCGGTGTCGAACCCCGATCATATGAACATTTCGATCGGCAAGGCCGGCCGCACCCGCTGGCTCGGCTGGCGTCCGCATAACCGCGGCGTCGTCATGAACCCGATCGACCATCCGCACGGCGGCGGCGAAGGCCGCACCTCGGGCGGCCGCCACCCGGTCACGCCGTGGGGTAAGCCGACCAAGGGCAAGAAGACCCGTTCGAATAAGTCGACCAATCGATTCATCCTCCTAAGCCGCCACAAGCGGAAGAAGTAAGGAACGCCGGACATGGTTCGTTCAGTCTGGAAAGGCCCGTTCGTCGAAGCCTCTCTGCTCAAGAAGGCAGATGCTGCGCGCGCGTCCGGCCGTCACGACGTCATCAAGATCTGGAGCCGCCGCTCGACCATCCTGCCGCAGTTCGTCGGCCTGGTGTTCGGCGTCTACAACGGCCAGAAGCACGTGCCGGTCTCGGTCAACGAGGAAATGGTGGGTCACAAGTTTGGCGAGTTCTCGCCGACCCGTACCTTCCATGGCCACTCTGGCGACAAGAAAGCCAAGAAGGCTTGAGGAATAGACGATGAGCAAACCAAAGCGCGAACGTAGCCTCGCGGACAACGAGGCCAAGGCAGTCGCCCGGATGCTGCGCGTCAGCCCGCAGAAGCTCAATCTTGTCGCGCAGTTGATCCGCGGCCGGAAGGCGTCTGCTGCGCTCGCCGACCTGCAGTTCTCGCGCAAGCGGATCGCGGTCGACGTCAAGAAGTGCCTGGAATCGGCGATCGCGAACGCCGAGAACAACCATGACCTCGAGGTCGACGATCTCGTCGTCGCCGAGGCCCATGTCGGCAACGGCATCGTCATGAAGCGTTTTTCGCCCCGCGGCCGTGGCCGTTCGGGCCGTATCTATAAACCGTTCTCGCACCTGACCATCGTGGTTCGTCAGGTCGAGGCCGAGGCAAGCGCTTAAAGCGGCGCGGGAGAAAACGATGGGTCAAAAGATCAATCCAATCGGACTGCGTCTCGGCATCAACCGCACGTGGGATTCGCGTTGGTTCGCCGGCAAGAGCGAATACGGCAAGCTCCTGCATGAAGACGTCAAGATCCGCGAGATCCTGCACAAGGAGCTCAAGCAGGCGGCTGTCGCCCGCATCGTGATCGAGCGTCCGCACAAGAAGTGCCGCGTGACGATCCACTCGGCGCGTCCGGGCGTCGTGATCGGCAAGAAGGGCGCCGACATCGACAAGCTGCGCAAGCGGGTTGCCGACATCACGGCTTCCGACGTCGTCATCAACATCGTTGAAATCCGCAAGCCCGAACTCGATGCCACGCTGGTTGCGGAATCGATTGCGCAGCAGCTCGAGCGCCGCGTCGCTTTCCGCCGCGCCATGAAGCGGGCGGTGCAATCGGCGATGCGTCTTGGCGCCGAAGGCATCCGCATCAACTGCTCGGGTCGTCTCGGCGGCGCCGAAATCGCGCGCATGGAGTGGTATCGCGAGGGCCGCGTGCCGCTGCACACGTTGCGCGCCGACGTCGATTACGGCGTGGCGACGGCGTTCACCACATTCGGCACCTGCGGCGTCAAGGTCTGGATCTTCAAGGGCGAGATCCTCGAGCACGATCCGATGGCCCAGGACAAGAAGATGGCCGAAGGCGATACCGCGCGTCCGCGCCGCGACAGCGCCGCAGCGTGAGACATTAGGAAGGTTTGAGGGCTCAAAGCCATGATGCAACCAAAGAAAACGAAGTTCCGGAAGGCGCACAAGGGCCGTATCCACGGCGTTGCGACTTCGGGTGCGACGTTGTCGTTCGGCCAGTTCGGCCTGAAGGCGATGGCGCCCGAGCGCGTCACTGCCCGCCAGATCGAAGCCGCGCGCCGCGCGCTGACCCGCCACATGAAGCGCGCCGGCCGCGTCTGGATCCGCGTGTTCCCGGACGTACCGGTGTCGAAGAAGCCCGCCGAAGTCCGCATGGGCTCCGGCAAGGGCACGCCGGAATTGTGGGTGGCGCGGGTCAAGCCCGGCCGGGTGATTTTCGAGATCGACGGCGTCAACGTGCAGACCGCGAAGGAAGCGCTCACGCTCGCCGCCGCCAAGCTGCCGATCAAGACGCGCTTCGTCGCGCGCATTGCGGAGTAATACTCATGGCCCCGATGAAAGTTGAAGACATCCGCGCGATGAGCGACGACCAGAGGGAGGATGCCGTCCTCAATCTGAAGAAGGAACGCTTCAACCTGCGTTTCCAGCGCGCCACCGGGCAGTTGGAAAACACCTCGCGGCTGCGCGAAGCCCGCCGCGATATCGCCCGCATCAAGACCATCGCCGCGCAGGTTCGCGCGAAGAAGAAGTAAGAGGCCGTATTATGCCGAAACGTACCCTTCAGGGCGTGGTCGTGAGCGACAAGCAAGCCAAGACGGTGGTGGTGCGCGTCGATCGCCGCTTCACCCATCCGATCTACAAGAAGACGATCCGCCGCTCCAAGAACTACCACGCGCACGACGAGAACGGCGAGTTCAAGCCGGGCGACATGGTGTGGATCGAGGAAAGCAAGCCGATCTCGAAGTTGAAGCGCTGGACCGTGGTCCGGGGCGAACAGAAGAAAACCGCCTGAGATTCGTTCGGCCTGGCCGGATGAGTAATCGGGAAAATTTTAGGCGCTAATTCGAGCGCATCAGAAAGAGGACGAGGTGCATCAATGATTCAGATGCAGACCAACCTCGACGTGGCCGACAATTCAGGCGCACGCCGTGTCATGTGCATCAAGGTGCTGGGGGGCTCCAAGCGCCGCTATGCCACCGTGGGCGACGTTATCGTCGTGTCGATCAAGGAAGCGATTCCGCGCGGCAAGGTGAAGAAGGGCGACGTGATGAAGGCCGTCGTGGTGCGGGTCCGCAAGGACATCCGCCGCGCCGACGGTTCGGTCATCCGCTTCGACCGCAACGCCGCCGTCTTGATCAATAACCAGTCGGAGCCGGTCGGCACCCGTATCTTCGGGCCGGTGCCGCGCGAGCTTCGCGCCAAGAACCACATGAAAATCATTTCGCTTGCGCCGGAGGTGCTGTGATGGCTGCCAAGATCCGGAAAGGTGACAAGGTCATGGTGATGACCGGTCGCGACAAGGGGCGCACCGGCGAAGTATTCGAGGTCCGCCCCGCCGAGAACAAGGCGCTGGTGCGTGGCGTCAACATGGTGAAGCGTCACCAGAAGCAGACCCAGAACCAGGAAGGCGGCATCATCTCCAAGGAGTCGCCGATCCACCTGTCCAACCTCGCCTATGTCGGCAAGGACGGAAAGCCGACCCGCATAGGGTTCAAGATTCAGGCCGATGGCAAGAAGGTACGCGTTGCCAAGAGCTCGGGAGCAGAGATCGATGGCTGATACCGCTTACGTGCCGCGCCTGCGCGCGGAGTATGACAAGAGCATTCGCGGCAAGCTGACCGAACAGTTCGGCTATGCCAACGTCATGCAGGTGCCGCGGCTGGACAAGGTCGTGCTCAACATGGGCGTCGGCGATGCCGTCAACGACCGCAAAAAGGCTGAGACCGCAGCTGGCGAACTGACGCAGATCGCCGGCCAGAAGGCGATCGTGACCTATTCGCGGATCGCGATCGCGACCTTCAAGCTGCGCGAGAACCAGCCGATCGGCTGCAAGGTCACGCTGCGTAAGGCCAGGATGTACGAGTTCATCGATCGCCTGGTGAATGTGGCGTTGCCGCGCGTGCGCGACTTCCGTGGCCTCAATCCGAAGAGCTTCGACGGCCGCGGCAACTACTCGCTCGGCCTCAAGGAGCACATCATTTTCCCCGAAATCGATTTCGACAAGGTTTCGGAAGCCCGCGGCATGGACATCACGGTCTGCACCACGGCGAAGACCGACGACGAGGCGCGCGCCTTGTTGACCGCATTCAATTTCCCGTTCCGGCAGTGAGACGCAGCTAAGCCTCTCAAACGCGGAAACCCAGGAGCCAAGCATGGCAAAGAAGAGTTCGATCGAGAAGAACAACCGGCGCAAGCGGATGGCCAAGAACGCCGCCCCGCAGCGTGCGAAGCTGAAGGCGATCATCGCCGACAAGACCAAGCCGATGGAAGAGCGGTTTGCGGCGACGCTGAAGCTCGCCCAGATGCCGCGCAACTCGTCGACCACGCGGATTCGCAACCGCTGCGAACTGACCGGCCGCCCGCGCTCGAACTACCGCAAGAACAAGCTTTCCCGCATCGCGCTGCGTGAACTCGGCTCCAAGGGCCTGGTTCCCGGGCTCGTGAAGTCGAGCTGGTAAGGAGGGTCGTCACGATGTCAACGCACGATCCGATCAGTGATCTCATCACCCGCATCCGCAACGCGCAGATGCGTTCGAAGTCCAAGGTCTCGACCCCGGGCTCGAAGATGCGCGCCAGCGTGCTCGAAGTGCTGAAAGCCGAGGGCTACATCCGCGGCTATGCCAGCGTGGAGCATGCCTCGGGCCGCAGCGAACTCGAGATCGAGTTGAAGTATTTCGACGGCGAGCCCGTCATTCGCGAGATCGAGCGCGTCTCGAAGCCGGGCCGCCGGGTTTACGCCTCGGTGAAGAATCTGCCGCGCGTGAACAACGGTCTCGGCATTTCGGTGTTGTCGACGCCGAAGGGAATCATGGCCGACCACGCCGCGCGCGACGCGAATGTGGGCGGTGAAGTTCTCTTCACGGTGTTCTGAGGAAGGATTTTTAGCCATGTCACGTGTTGGCAAACGGCCTGTGGCGATCCCGTCCGGTGTGACGGCGACCGTCGAGGGACAGACCGTCAAGGTGAAGGGGCCGAAGGGCCAGCTTCAGTTCGTCGTGCATGACGACGTCGAGGTGAAGTTCGAGAAGGGCGAGGTCATGGTCGCGCCGAAGTTCAAGACCAACCGTGCGCAGGCCATGTATGGCACCGCGCGCGCGCAGGTGGCGAACCTGGTCGAGGGCGTCACCAAGGGTTTTGAGAAGAAGCTCGAGATCACCGGCGTCGGTTACCGCGCCGCGATGCAGGGCAAGAACCTGCAGCTCGCGCTCGGCTACAGCCACGACGTGGTCTATGCGATCCCGGAAGGCATCACCATCGCGGTGCCGAAGCCGACCGAGATCACGATTTCGGGCACCGATTCCCAGCGCGTCGGTCAGGTCGCCGCCGAGATCCGCGCCTACCGTCCGCCGGAGCCCTACAAGGGCAAGGGCGTGAAGTACGCCAACGAATTCATCTTCCGCAAGGAAGGCAAGAAGAAGTAACGGAGCCGGTCATGTCACTCAAGGTCACGAATGCCCGGCGCAAGCAGCGAGTGCGCAACTCGCTGCGCCGGTCCGCCAATGGACGCCCGCGTCTGTCGGTGTTCCGTTCGTCGAAGCACATCTACGCCCAGGTCATCGACGACCTGAAGGGCGAGACGCTGGCTTCGGCCTCGTCGCTGGAAAAGACCATGCGCGAGGCCGGCAACACCGGCGCCAACATCGATGCGGCCAAGGCCGTCGGCAAGCTGCTGGCGGAACGCGCCGTGAAGAATGGCGTCAAGGAAGTGGTGTTCGATCGCGGCAGCTATCTCTACCACGGGCGCGTCAAGGCGCTCGCGGACGCCGCCCGCGAAAGCGGACTGAGCTTCTAACGAAACGGTTTTGGATAATTACGAGGACAGGGGCTTTCTTCCCCTAAAGATTGGAAAACACCATGGCAGGTGAACGCGAACGCGGCGGACGCGAACGGAGCAGGGATCGCGAGGAGCGCGACAGCGAGTTCGTCGACAAGCTCGTCCACATCAATCGCGTGGCAAAGGTCGTCAAGGGCGGCAAGCGCTTCGGCTTTGCGGCGCTGGTCGTAATCGGCGACCAGAAGGGCCGGGTCGGTTTCGGCCACGGCAAGGCGCGCGAAGTGCCCGAGGCGATCCGCAAGGCGACCGAGTCGGCCAAGCGCAATCTGACGCGCGTGGCGCTGCGCGAAGGCCGCACGCTGCATCACGACATCGCCGGCCGTCACGGCGCCGGCCGCGTCTACCTGCGCGCCGCTCCGGCCGGTACCGGCATCATCGCCGGCGGCCCGATGCGCGCGGTGTTCGAGACGCTCGGCATCCAGGACGTGGTGGCGAAGTCGATCGGCTCGTCGAATCCCTACAACATGGTCCGCGCGACCTTCGACGCGCTGAAGCATCAGGATTCGCCGCGTTCGGTTGCGGCACGCCGCAACATCAAGGTGTCCACGCTGCAATCGCGCCGCGTCGGCGGCGACGCCGAAGTGGTGGCTGAATAACCGGCGCGAATTTCAAGCGCTCTTTGGAGTTAAGACGATGGCCAAGGCCGCAAAGACGATCAAGGTCGAGCAGACCGGCAGCGCGATCCGCCGCCACCACTCGCAGCGTTCGACGCTGATCGGCCTCAAGCTCAACAAGATCGGCCGGGTTGCCGAGCTGCAGGACACCCCTGAAGTTCGCGGCATGATCAGCAAGGTTCAACATCTCGTCCGCATCGTCGGCGAGAAGTAAGCAAGGAGACAGGGCGATGAAGCTCAGCGATATCGCCGACAACGCCGGCTCGCGCAAAAAGCGCATGCGCGTCGGCCGTGGCATCGGTTCCGGCAAGGGCAAGACTTCGGGCCGCGGCGGCAAGGGCCAGACCGCGCGTTCGGGCGTGCGCATCAAGGGCTTCGAGGGCGGCCAGATGCCGCTGCATCGCCGCCTGCCGAAGCGCGGCTTCAACAACATCTTCCGGCTCGACTTTGCCGAGATCAATCTCGACCGGCTGCAGGAGGCGATCGACGCCAAGCTGGTCGACACCAAGGAAACCGTGACGGTCGAATCGTTGGTCAAGGCTGGCGTGATCCGCCGTGCCAAGGACGGCCTGCGGCTGCTCGGCCGCGGCGAACTCAAGTCCAAGCTCGCGATCGAGGTGCACGGCGCCTCGAAGTCGGCGGTTGCGGCGGTCGAGAGGGCCGGCGGCACGGTGAAGATCCTGGCCCCGGCCAAGAAGGAAGGCGAGGCGGCGTAACATCTGCGTCATGCCCGCCTGATCGCGGGCATAGACCAGTGGACTTATCGAAGCCGCGCACCAAATAATGTCCGGCGTCTACCGATTGCCCGCGAAGGGGCGTCGGCCTGGGAGGCGGCGGGAGAAAGCCTGAACATGGTCTCAGCAGCAGAACAACTTGCGGCAAACCTCAATTTCGGCGCTTTGGCCAAAGCCGACGAACTGAAGAAGCGCATCTGGTTTACGCTGGGTGCGCTGCTTGTTTATCGGCTCGGTACCTATATCCCGCTGCCCGGCATCGATCCCGCGGCCTGGGAGCAGGTGTTCAAGTCGCAGGCCGGCGGCATTCTCGGCATGTTCAACATGTTTGCCGGCGGCGGCATCAACCGCATGGCGATCTTCGCGCTGAACATCATGCCGTACATCTCGGCATCGATCATCATCCAGCTCCTGACGACGGTCTCGCCCAAGCTCGAAGCCTTGAAGAAGGAAGGCGAGGCGGGCCGCAAGACGCTGAACCAGTATACGCGCTATCTCACGGTGATTCTGGCCACGTTCCAGGCCTACGGCATCGCCGTCGGCCTCCAGGGCGCCGGCAACGTCGTCAGCGAACCCGGGATGTTCTTCCTGATTTCCACCACGGTCACGCTGACCGGCGGCACCATGTTCCTGATGTGGCTCGGTGAGCAGATCACCTCGCGCGGCATCGGCAACGGTATTTCGCTGATCATCCTGGCCGGCATCGTTGCCGAGTTGCCGTCTGCTCTCGCCAACATGCTGGAACTGGGACGCCAGGGCGCGCTGTCGACTGGCCTGATCCTCCTCGTGATAGTGATGGCGGTCGTCGTGATCGCCTTCATCGTGTTCATGGAGCGCGCGCAGCGCAGGCTTTTGATCCAGTATCCGAAGCGCCAGGTCGGCAACAAGATGTTCGAGGGCCAATCCTCGCATCTGCCGCTCAAGCTCAACACCTCGGGCGTGATCCCGCCGATCTTCGCCTCGTCGCTGTTGCTGTTGCCGGCGACGGTTGCAAACTTCAACGCGGGCCAGGGCCCGGAATGGTTCCAGTGGCTCAACACCCAGCTCAGCCACGGCCGTCCGCTGTTCCTGATCCTCTATCTGGGCCTGATCGTGTTCTTCGCGTTCTTCTACACCGCGATCGTGTTCAACCCGACCGAGACCGCCGACAATCTAAAGAAGCACGGCGGCTTCATACCCGGCATTCGTCCGGGCGAACGCACTGCCGAATACATCGACTACGTGCTGTCGCGCGTGACCGTGCTGGGCGCGATCTATCTGGCGATCGTGTGTCTGATTCCCGAAATCCTGATTTCCTACGCCTCGGTGCCGTTCTATTTCGGCGGAACCTCGCTTCTCATCGTCGTCAGCGTGACCATGGATACGGTGGCGCAGGTGCAGGGTTATCTGCTGGCCCATCAGTATGAGGGGCTGATCCGGAAATCCAAGCTGAGGGGCCGCCGTCGCTGATCAGCGGAGCGCTCTGAAATTCAATACAAGGTGTGCGGTGTTTCGCTCACCAAGCCGGGGGGCGAGTAGTCATGAGATTGATCCTTTTGGGACCGCCGGGGTCGGGGAAGGGTACCCAGGCACAGCGGCTGGTGCAGCGCTATGGGATCGTGCAGCTCTCGACCGGCGAGATGCTGCGCGCGGCTGTGGCCGCCGAGACGCCGGTCGGGTTGAAGGCCAAGGACCTCATGGCAAACGGCCAGCTTGTGCCGGACGAAATCGTAGTCGGAATCATTTCTGACAGGATCGATCAACCGGACGCGGGCAAAGGCTTCGTCCTCGATGGGTTCCCGCGCACGGTGCCGCAGGCCGAGGCGCTGGATGAGCTCCTAAAGAAAAAGCATCTCAGGCTCGACGCGGTGGTCGAACTGCGCGTCAATGAGAGCGCGCTGCTACAGCGCGTCGAAACCCGCGTCGCCGAGATGCTGGCGCGCGGCGAGGAGGTGCGTGTTGACGACACGCCGGAAGTGCTGACCAAACGGCTCGCTGCCTATCGGTCGCAGACCGAGCCGCTGATTCACTACTACTCCGAGCGGCGGAAGCTCGCGACCGTCGACGGGATGATGACCATCGAGCAGGGTAACCCGGGAGGTTAACCGGATCCTCTCCGCTGTCGGCGCGCTGGAACCCAAGGTGGCGCCGGCCCGGAAGGCCAAGGCAGCCGCACGGAAGACCGCCAGGCCAGCAGCCAAAAAGGCTGCCAAAACCGCCAAAAAGGCCGTCAAAACGGCGCGTAAGGCCGCCAAATCGGCCTCCAGGGGAACCAAAACGGCTGGCAACAAGAAGGCTGCTCGGAAGGCTGTTTCGGCGGCCAGAGGGCGAGGGGGCGCAAGCGCCCAAAAGACCGTCCGCAAGGCTGCCAAAAAGGTCACGAAAAAGCGAGCTAAGCGATAGAGGCGGTTGACGAAACCGAGTTGAATCCTTTAATAAGCCCCGCATCCAAGTCGGATAGTTTTTGACGATGCCGGGCCCCGAAAGAGATGAGGGGAGGGCGTCGTGTTCGCGTTTGCGGACACCTGCCCGAGTTAGCAAGAACACAGCCCGATCCATGAGGGATCGGCGACAGGAGAGAAGTCCGTGGCCCGTATTGCCGGCGTGAATATCCCGACCAACAAGCGCGTTCTGATCGCGCTCCAGTACATCCATGGCATCGGCCAGAAGAACGCGTCCGAGATCATGGAGAAGGTCAAGATCCCGGCTGATCGTCGCGTCAGCCAGTTGAGCGACCAGGAAGTCCTGCAGATCCGCGAAGTCATCGACCGCGACTATCTCGTCGAAGGCGACCTTCGCCGCGAGACCGGCATCAACATCAAGCGTCTGATGGACCTCGGCTGCTATCGCGGCCTGCGTCATCGCCGCGGTCTTCCGGTGCGCGGTCAACGCACCCACACCAATGCGCGCACGCGCAAGGGCCCGGCCAAGTCGATCGCCGGCAAGAAAAAGTAATTGGCGAGTAGCGAATGGCGAATGGCGAGTAGGGTAGATCCTATTCGCTATTCGCCACTCACCATTCGCCCTGAACGGTGTAGCCGCTGGCAGTACGGCGGCGTTTGAGATCACAGGAAGGTTTTAAGGTAATGGGCAAGGAAGCCACCCGCGTCCGCCGTCGCGAACGCAAGAACATCGCCTCCGGCATCGCGCACGTGAATTCGTCCTTCAACAACACGACCATCACCATCACCGACGCGCAGGGCAACACCATTGCCTGGTCCTCGGCCGGCACGATGGGCTTCAAGGGCTCGCGCAAGTCGACCCCCTATGCCGCGCAGGTCGCGGCCGAAGACGTTTCCAAGAAGGCGCAGGAACACGGCATGCGCACGCTGGAAGTGGAAGTTGCCGGCCCCGGTTCGGGCCGCGAATCGGCGCTTCGCGCGCTGCAGGCCGCGGGCTTCACCGTCACGTCGATCCGCGACGTGACCACGATCCCGCACAATGGTTGCCGTCCGCGCAAGCGCCGGCGTGTTTGATATCTGGTCGCGGGCGGTTATGCCGCTCGCGATTGCTTTTGGAATTTTCCGCGGACTGATCCGCGATCTCCAACGCCGGTGATCTGAAGGCAGATCGACTGGCCGGTCTATTGACCCGAAGGGGTGACAAAGTGACGATCCAGAAAAATTGGCAAGAACTTATTCGACCGAACAAGCTGCAGGTAACGCCGGGCGGCGATGCGACCCGGTTTGCGACCGTCGTCGCCGAGCCGCTCGAGCGCGGTTTCGGCCAGACGCTCGGTAACGCGCTGCGCCGCATCCTGTTGTCGTCGCTGCAGGGCGCTGCCGTGCAGTCGGTGCACATCGACGGCGTGCTGCACGAGTTCTCCTCGATCGCGGGCGTTCGCGAGGACGTCACCGACATCGTGCTGAACATCAAGGACATCTCGATCAAGATGCAGGGCGAAGGCCCCAAGCGCATGGTCGTGAAGAAGTCGGGTCCGGGCGTCGTCACCGCCGGTGACATCCAGACCGTCGGCGACATCGTGGTGCTCAATCCCGAACTGCAGATCTGCACGTTGGACGAGGGCGCTGAAATCCGCATGGAGTTCACGGTCGCCGCCGGCAAGGGCTACGTCGCCGCCGAGCGCAACCGGCCCGAGGATGCGCCGATCGGCCTGATCCCGGTCGACAGCCTGTTCTCTCCCGTGCGCAAGGTCTCCTACAAGGTCGAGAACACCCGCGAGGGCCAGATCCTTGACTACGACAAGCTGACCATGACGATCGAGACCAACGGCGCGATCTCGCCGGAGGACGCGGTGGCCTATGCCGCGCGCATCCTGCAGGATCAGCTCAACGTGTTCGTGAACTTCGAAGAGCCGCGCAAGGAAGTCGCACAGGAGATCATCCCCGATCTCGCCTTCAACCCGGCGTTCCTCAAGAAGGTCGACGAGCTCGAGCTGTCGGTGCGTTCGGCAAACTGCCTGAAGAACGACAACATCGTCTATATCGGCGACCTCGTGCAGAAGTCGGAAGCGGAAATGCTCCGCACCCCGAACTTCGGCCGCAAGTCGCTGAACGAGATCAAGGAAGTGCTGGCCCAGATGGGTCTGCATCTCGGCATGGAAGTGCCGGGCTGGCCGCCGGAGAACATCGACGAGCTCGCCAAGCGCTTCGAGGATCACTACTGAGCATTCGTCATTCCGGACGTCGCGAAGCGGCGATCCGGAATCTCGAGATTCCGGGTTCGCGCTCACGCGCGCCCCGGAATGACTGGGGCGAACGCAGGCAGCCCACCTGAGCACAAGTCCGACGAACCGTCGCGACGAAGACAAATCAAGGAATACATCAATGCGTCACGGCAAGGTTCATCGTAAGCTCAACCGCACCGCCGAGCATCGCCGCGCGATGTTTGCCAACATGTGCGCCGCGCTGATCAAGCACGAGCAAATCGTCACCACGCTGCCGAAGGCCAAGGAACTGCGCCCGATCGTCGAGAAGCTCGTTACGCTCGGCAAGAAGGGTGGGCTGGCCATGCGCCGCCAGGCGATCTCCGAAATGCGCGACGTCGATCAGGTCAAGAAGCTGTTCGACACGCTGGCGCCTCGCTACAAGGACCGCCAGGGCGGCTATACCCGCATCATCAAGGCCGGTTTCCGCTACGGCGACAACGCTCCGATGGCCGTGATCGAATTCGTCGACCGCGACGTCGACGCCAAGGGCCAGGATTCCGGTCCGGTGGAGGAGAAGTCCGCCGAAGCGGCGTAACTGTTCCAAATCGCAGTTTTCAAAAGCGGCGCCAAAAGCGCCGCTTTTTTTATTTGGCGCGCCCGCGATCGCGGCCGGCGCGTGACTTCACAGGAACGTCCCCGGCCGCCAAACGTTTGACATGCATGAGTAGGGCGTTCGTCAAGGATACCGAAGACGTCGAAGGTCTGCCTGACCGGCCAATCTCCGATCTTCCGAATGACGTGACGGCTGAAGGTCTCAGCCGGATCGAGCAAGCATTGGCCGCGGCCGAGGCGGCCCAGGCTGCGGCGCAATCCGCTGGCGATCGCGCGGCGCTGGCCAGCGCCCGCCGTGACTTCCGCTATTGGAATGCTCGCCGCGCCACGGCAAGGGTGGCCCCCGAGCCATCAGACAATTCCGTCGTGCGCTTCGGCCACACCGTCACCATCGTGCGCGAGGATGACCGGCGACAGACGTTCCGGATCGTCGGCGAAGACGAGGCCGAGCCCGCGCACGGGACGATCTCGCACGGCTCGCCGCTGGCGCGCGCGCTGTTCGGCAAGGGCGTCGGCGATGTCGTCGCGATCGCCGGAGGCGAAGCGGAGATCGTCGAAATCCGGTGATGCGCAAACACCGTGCGCGAGGTGAAGGATGTCAGCCTACGCAATTTCCGAAGTCGATGGCGTGCGCGATCCGGCGGGGTTCGAGGTCTATCGAACGATCGCCGCGAAAGCGATCGCGCATTATGGCGGCCGCTATTTGATCCGCGGCGGCTCTGCAGGCTTGATCGAAGGCGGCCCACCGCCGAAAACCATCATCGTCGTCGAATTTCCGACGATGGAGCGTTTGCGCGAATGGTACGCCTCGCCGGAATATGCCGAGGCGTTGAGAGTGCGGCAGACCGCGCTGGATCGCCGTCTGGTTTTCGTCGAGGGCGTCGCGCCGGTGTAGGCCAGCAACGACGTGGAAGCGGTCGTTCAGGCGGAACAAGGGCGCTCAGAAACCGTTTTTCCTGATGCCGCGCTGATGCGGCTTGAGGAGGACCCGATGAAGAAGCTGCTTATTTTGGCGGCGGCAGCGTCGCTGGTTGCGACCATGGCCAATGCTCAAACCACGGTCATCACTCCCGACACGACGACCGGAACTGCGGGTGCGACGATTCGGATCGAGCCGGAATATCGCACGAAGATCAAGAGCTACGTGACCGAGCACAAGATCCGACCGGTGGAAACACGGGAAAGGATCGTGGTGGGCGCCAAGGTGCCGACCGAGGTCGAACTCGAGGCAGTGCCTTCGGATTGGGGCCCGACGGTGACGAAGTATCGCTATGTCTACTCGGACAATCGCGTGATGCTGGTCGACCCCGCCACGCGTACGGTGGTGCATGAGATCGACTGAGGTGTTCTCGTCGCTCCATGCAAAAGGGCCGCCATGCTGGCGGCCCTTTTCATTTCCAGATCACCAGTGATGCCAGTGCCGGCGGTGGTAAAACCGCGGGCCATAGAATCGCGGACCGCCATAATAGGCGAACGCTGGGCGAACCACGCGACGATAGCGAACGACGGGATAGTAAGGCTCGTCGTAATAGCCATAGCTGCCATAGTAGGCCGGGTAATAGCCGCCATAATATCCGTAACCGGGACCATAGGCGTAGGCGTTCGAGGCCAGTCCGCCGATCACCGCGCCCGCGATCAATCCGCCAGCCACGGCCGGGAAAAATCCTCCTCCGCGCCAGTGGGCCTCCGCCGGCGAGGGGGCCGTTACCGCGGTCAAGCCCAAGACCGCCGCCGCGGCTAAAGCCAAAGGTGCTTTTCTCATGGACTACTCCTTTCCGTAATTCAGACGCCCAATACTTTACATTCGAGCGAAGTTCGCTCTTTCGCAAAACAGGACACTCGCTAAACACATTCGAGTGAAGTTCGTTGCCCAGGTGCCGGCTTTCAGACCGCTCTGGCGTCAGATTTAACTTTGATGAACGAATGTTCAGGCGACGGCTTTGAAACGGAGCCGGATCAATCGAAATCCAGAAAACCGGGCCGGGAGGACATCGGAGGCTGTCGGCGCAGCCAGGCAAGGTCGGGGACGGGACGGACCGTCTCCGGATTGGCCTCAAGCAACGCCTCGATCTCGCGGGCCACTGAAAGCGTCGCGACGTCGCCGCCTCGCGGGCCGATGATCTGGATGCCGAACGGCAATCCAGCGCCGTCGCGGCCGGCCGGTATCGCCACCGCCGGGTGTCCGGCATTGGTCACGGCATAGGCCAGCGCCAGCCAGTGGAAATAGCTTTTCGTCGGTGTGCCGTCGATGGCGGCCGGGTAAAGCTCGGACCAGGGCCGTGGGCTGATCGTGACTGTCGGCGCGATGATAAAATCGTGCTCGCCGAAAAATGTCTGCCAGCTCCGATAAAGCGCGGTCTGCAGCGAAAGCGCGCGTGCCACGTCGAGGGCGGAATAGCCGAGCCCCTCGGCCACGTTGTCGCTGACATTGGGACCCACTTTGTCCGGATATTTCTCGGCAAGCTCTCGGTGCCGGCCCAGAAATGCGACGGCGCGCAAGATCCGGAACACCTCGTCGGCATGGCTGCAATCCGGATGGGTCCATGCGACGCGGCGGAATGCCGATCCGAATGTCGCGAGCTTCGTTTTGAACGTCTCGGCGATGACGCGTTCCGTCGGCGCAAACCCGAAATCGCAGGTCGCCGCGATGCGCAAGCTGGCGAGATCGGTCCGTGGCGGATCGCGATAGGTCTCGCACACGGGCGTTCCGCCGGCGTGAAGGATGGCCGACAACGGATCGCGCGCGTCGCGATCCAGCATGCAGGAAAGCATCAGGCACGCGTCCGATACGTTTCTCGCCATCGGCCCGAGTTGCGAGATCTGCAGCCAGGCCATATTGCGGCTGTTGCTTGCGATCAGCCCGGGGGAGGGGCGGAAGCCGACGACACCGCAAAAAGCGGCGGGGTTCCTGACCGAGCCGCCGGTGTCCGAACCGGTCGCCAGCGGCACCATGCCGGTTGCAAGCGCTACCGCCGATCCGCCGGACGAGCCGGCGGCGGAGCGCTCGGGATCGAACGGATTGCCGGTGGCGCCATGAAGCGCATTGCGGGTGTTACCGCCCGCGCCCCATTCGGGGACGTTGGTCTTGCCGATGACGATGGCGCCGGCGCGCTTGAGCATTGCGACGATCGCCTCATCCTCGGCCGCGATGTTGTCGGCGAACAGAATGCTGCCGAAGCTCGTCGGCAGCCCCTTGGCGTCGATCAGATCCTTGACCCCGAGCGGGAGCCCGTGCAGCGGCCCGAGCGCATCGCCGCGCATTACGGCAGCCTCGCTTTCCCGCGCCGCCGCGCGCGCCGTATTGAACGAGCGCGCGATGATCGCATTGACGGCCGAATCGATTTCCTCGATGCGACGGATGCAACTGTCCATGAGTTCGACCGGCGAAAGCTTGCGTTCGCCGACCAGCGCCCGGGCCGTCACCGCGGGCAGATCGCACGGCTCGGTCATATCAGGGTTACTCTTCCTTGATGCCGCCCTTGCGGGCCAGTTCCTTCATCTCGGCGGTTTCCTTGGCGATGAAGCCCGGCCAGTCCGGATAGCGCTTGAAGCCGGGTTCGTACCCGACCTTCTTAAAGCGCTCGATCACCGAAGGACTTGCTATTGCCTCTTCCAGCACCGAGGCCAGCCGGTCGCGTATGGCCGGAGGGATTCCCTTGGGCGCGACCACGGTACCCCAGGAGACGAGGTCGATATTGGGATAACCGAGTTCGGCGAGAGTCGGAACGTCGGGAAGGAACTGCGAGCGCTTGGCGGAGAACACCGCCAGCGGGCGAACCGTGCCGGCTTCGAGCTGCGGCCTGATCGCGATCACGGTGTCCACGTGGTACTCTATGTGCTTGCCTATCAGGTCGTTCATCGCCGGCGCGCTGCCCTTGTAGGGCAGGTGCAGCATCTTGATGCCGGCGCTCGACTTGAACAGTTCGCCGGCGAAATGCGAAATGGTGGCTACGCCGAAGGACGCCAGCGACAGCTTGTCGGGATTGGCCTTCGCTGCCGCGACAAGCGCCGCAACGTCCTTGATCGGGCTGTCGCGATGCGTGACCAGCACCATGGTCAGCGTACCGGTCTGGGCGATCGGCTCGAAATCCCTGCCGCTATCGTACGGCACGTTCTCCTTCACGGCGTGCTGCAGGGTGAAGGTCGAATTCGAACTGGTGAGTAGGGTGTAACCGTCGGGTGCCGCGTTGGCGACCTCTTTGGCGGCGATCGTCGTGCCGCCGCCGGGGCGATTGAGCACGATCACGGGCTTGCCCAGACGCGTCTCGAGCTCGCCGGCAATGATGCGCCCGACGACGTCGCCAGCTCCGCCCGCCGGATAGGGCACAATCAACTGCAGCGATTTTTCGGGGTAACTGCCTTGTGCCGTTGCGATCGACGCGCAACCCACCACGCAGGACGACGCCAGCGCGGCCGCCAGAAACATTCGTATCATGTCGAACAGGTCTCCTGTCTTCCGTATTCCCCGGCAATTCGCGCCGGGGTTTTTCGGCGACAGCCATCCCGGATCGATGGAACAGGCTCCCTTGAATCGACCTCCAGATCAACCCCGTTGTTGGGCCGCTACCAGCCCTCCAGCACGATCTTGCCGCGCGACTTGCCGCTTTCCAGCAGCGCATGCGCCCGTTTCAGATTGGCGGCGTTTATCGTTCCAAAGGTCTGGTCGAGCGTGGTGCGCAGCACGCCCTTGTCGAGGAGGTCGGAGACGTCGTTCAGGAGGTGGTGCTGGGCGATCATGTCAGCCGTCTGGAATGACGAGCGCGTGAACATCGATTCCCAATGGATCGAGACCGCCTTGCCCTTGAAGGCAGAGACGGTGAATTCCGGGGGATCGTCGATCAGGCCGAACTTGCCTTGTGGCGCCATGAAATCGGCGATCGCCTTGTAGTGCTGGTCGGTGAAGGTGAGGCTCGCGACCAGCGCGACCGGCGGTACCTTCAACTTTTCGATCTGCTCCTTCATCGGCTTGGAATGATCGATCACGGCATGCGCGCCGAGATCGCGGCACCATTTCTGCGACTCCGGACGCGTGGCGGTAGCGACCACCGTCAATCCGGTGAGGCGGCGCGCAAGCTGGATCAGGATCGAGCCGACGCCGCCGGCGCCGCCGGTGATCAGCAACGTGCGCGGATCGAGGCTCTTGCCCGGTACGGCGCCGAGCCGGTCGAACAACAATTCCCAGGCGGTGATCGAAGTCAGCGGCAGCGCCGCGGCCTGCGCGAACGACAGCGATTTCGGCTTCTTGCCGACGATCCGCTCGTCGACCAGGTGAAATTCCGCATTCGTGCCCTGGCGCAGGATCGAGCCGGCGTAAAACACTTCGTCACCTGCCTTGAACAGGGTGACGTCCGGGCCGACGGCATCGACAATGCCGGCAGCGTCGTAGCCCAGGATTTTTGTCTCGCCCTCGGGCGGGGCGGCGCGCTTGCGGACCTTGTAGTCGACCGGATTGGCCGAGATCGCCTTGACGGCGACGCGGATGTCGCGGCCCGTCGGTTCCGGCTTGGCGGCCTCAAAATCAATCAGCGCATTTGCATCTTCGATGGGGAGCGATTTTTTGTATCCGACGGCCTTCATGTCCGTGCCTCCTCCGTGTTTGCAGATTGATTGCCTAACTGTCGCTCTAGCATCCGCTTGGCAAGTACTGTAAATTTGGGGAACTAGTCCCTGTTTGGATACTATTGGGGAAACTCCAGGAAAAACTCATGAAACGGCGGAATTTTGCCCGTCGGCCGGGCTGCGCGGTTGAAGCGACGCTCGATCTGATCGACGGCAAGTGGAAAGGCGTGATCCTGTTTCACCTGCAGGCCGGCACCCAGCGTTTTGGGGAGTTGCGGCGGCGGATGCCGGGGATTACCCAGCGCATGCTGACCAAGCAGCTTCGCGCGCTCGAGGACGACAAGCTCGTGATCCGCAAGGTCTACGCCGAGGTGCCGCCGCGGGTCGAATACACGCTGTCGGAGATCGGCGAGAGCCTGCGGCCGGTGATCGAGACGCTCAGGGCATGGGGCGAGAGCCATCAGGAAAGGCTATCCTGTGCGCCGGCCTCCGACACTGCGAAAGTGCCCGATCGCGCGGCCTGACCGGCAGTATTGTGTACCGCCTTATCTTCTCTCGTTACCGCCTCGCATCTATATCTGAGGCCATCAATTTTGGGATTCTTGCATGACGTTGACGATCCGCTCTTTCGCCTTGCTGCTGGTTTCCGCAGTCGTTGCAACGCCGGCGCTGGCGCAGGACCGGCGCGTGCCAACCTCGGGCGCCGAACTGCGGCTGTCGTACGCGCCGATCGTGCAGCGCGCGCAGCCGGCAGTGGTGAACGTCTATGCCGCAAAGACCGTACAGAATCGTAATCCGCTGCTGGATGATCCGATCTTCCGCCGCTTCTTCGGGGTTCCGGGCATGCAGCCCGAGCAGATGCAGCGCTCGCTGGGATCGGGCGTAATGGTCGACGCCTCGGGGCTCGTGGTCACCAACAACCACGTCATCGAGGGCGCCGATCAGGTCAAGATTTCGCTCGCCGACAAGCGCGAGTTCGAGGCCGAGATCGTGCTGAAGGACAGCCGCACGGATCTGGCCGTGCTGCGCGTGAAGGACGGACGAGAGAAGTTTGCGACGCTGGACTTTGCCAATTCCGATGAATTGCTGGTCGGCGACGTCGTGCTCGCGATCGGCAATCCCTTTGGCGTCGGTCAGACTGTGACCCATGGCATCGTCTCGGCGCTGGCCCGCACCAAGGTCGGCGTCACCGATTATCAGTTCTTCATCCAGACCGATGCCGCGATCAATCCCGGCAATTCCGGCGGCGCGCTGGTCGATATGTCCGGCAAGCTGGTCGGCATCAACACTGCGATCTTCTCGCGCTCAGGCGGCTCGCAGGGCATCGGCTTTGCGATCCCCACAAACATGGTGCGCGTGGTCGTGGCCTCCGCCAAGAGCGGCGGCAAAGCCGTCAAGCGGCCATGGCTGGGTGCGAAACTGCAGGCGGTGACGCCTGAAATCGCCGAGACGCTGGGGCTGAAACTGCCGAACGGCGCCCTGGTCGCCAATGTCGCACCAAACAGTCCGGCCGCGCGCGCCGGTCTGAAGCCGTCCGATCTGATCGTCGCCATCGAAGGGCAGCCGATCGACGAACCCAACGCGTTCGACTACCGCTTCGCCACAAGGCAACTCGGCGGCGCCGCGCAGATCGACGTGCAGCGTGGCGGAAAGACCGTCAAGGTCACGGTGCCGCTGGAGACCGCGCCCGACACCAACCGCGATGAAATCGTGCTCACCGCGCGCTCGCCGTTCCAGGGCGCCAAGGTCGCCAACATTTCGCCGGCGGTTGCCGACGAGCTGCATCTGGATTCCCAGGCCGAGGGCGTCGTGGTGATCGATCTCGCCGATGGTGGTACTGCGGCAAGCGTCGGCTTCCAGAAAGGCGACATCATCCTTGCGGTCAACAATCAGAAAATCGGCAAGACCAGCGACCTCGACAAGGCTTCGAAAACTTCATCCAGGCTCTGGCGCATCGTCGTGGTGCGCGGCGGCCAGCAGATCAACGTGACGCTCGGCGGATGAGCCCGAAGAAACCCCGCGAGGCGACCAATCTCTTTGCCGCGGCAGGGATGGAGGAGGATGCGCCGCGCCCGCTTCCCGACCGGTTGCGCCCGCGCTCGCTCGCCGATGTCGTCGGACAGGATCACATTCTCGGTCCCGATGGCGCGCTGACGCGGATGCTGGAGACGCGCACGCTGGGCTCGCTGGTGTTCTGGGGGCCGCCCGGAACCGGCAAGACCACGGTGGCGCGGCTGTTGGCGGATGCCACCGAACTGCATTTCGAGCAGATTTCGGCGGTGTTTTCCGGCGTCGCCGACTTGAAAAAGGTTTTCGACGCCGCGCGCGCCCGGCGCGAGATGGGCAAGGGCACGCTGTTGTTCGTCGACGAGGTGCACCGCTTCAACCGCGCCCAGCAGGATTCGTTTCTGCCTGTCATGGAAGACGGCACCGTGGTGCTGGTCGGCGCCACCACGGAAAACCCGTCATTCGAGCTCAACGCCGCGCTGCTGTCGCGCGCGCGCGTGCTGGTGTTTCATTCGCTCGATGCCGCCGCGATCGAAAAGCTCTTTGCCCATGCTGAGAACGTCGAGGGCCGAAAGCTGCCGCTCGATGCCGAGGCGCGCGCCGTGCTGGTGCGGATGGCCGACGGCGACGGCCGTGCCGCGCTGACATTGGTCGAAGAGGTCTGGCGCGCTGCGCGCAGGGACGAAATCTTCAATGCTCCGCAGTTGCAGGAGATCCTGCAGCGCCGTGCGCCGATCTACGACAAATCGGCCGATGGCCATTACAACCTGATCTCGGCCCTGCATAAGTCGGTGCGCGGCTCCGATCCCGACGCGGCGTTGTACTACCTCGCGCGCATGCTGGACGCCGGCGAGGACCCGCTGTTTTTGGCGCGGCGCGTCGTCCGCATGGCGGTCGAGGACATCGGGCTTGCCGATCCGCAGGCGCTGGTGATCTGCAATGCCGCCAAGGATGCGTTCGATTTTCTTGGATCTCCCGAGGGCGAGCTCGCGATCGCGCAGGCCGTGATCTACCTCGCCACCGCGCCGAAATCGAACGCAGCCTACAAGGCCTTCGGCGCGGCGACGCGCACGGCGAAGGAAGGCGGCTCGCTGCTGCCGCCAAAACATATTCTCAATTCGCCGACCAAATTGATGAAGTCGGAAGGCTATGGCTCCGGCTACGAATACGATCACGACGCGCCCGACGCCTTCTCCGGGCAGGACTACTTTCCGGAAGCGCTGGGACGGCAGACCTTCTACGATCCGCCCGATCGCGGCTTCGAGCGCGAGATTCGCAAGCGGCTGGATTACTGGGCCAAGCTGCGTAAGGAACGGGACAAGCGCGAATGAACGGTTTCGAGAATTATCTGAGGCAGGCTATTCGGGCCGTCGCATGTGTGGTGATGCTGGCGTCGCCGCTTGCCGCCGCGGCTGACAGCGTCGAGGTGGCGCCGGGCGTGCAGGTGACGAAGCGAAGCTATACAGCGCCGACCAACGAGCAGCCGTTCTTCGGATTTGCGGTCAAGAATTCGGACGAGAAGGCCGCGGACGAGAAATTCGTAAGCGCCATCGTCGGGGCGACAGGCTCTCGCGAAAAAGCCTTTGATGAAATAACCCTGCGTGGTTGGAGGGCCGTAAATACCGGCAAGATACGTGAGGCCGCGCTGCGGTTTAACCAGGCGTTTCTCATTTCACCGGAGCAGAGCGCCGTCTATCACGGCCTCGCGGTGGTCGCGCAATTTCGCTTCAATGATCTCGATGCCGCCGATGAGCTGTTCAGGATCGCGCTCAAACAGCCCAATCCGGTGAAGGCGCTCAGGGCCGACTATGGCCGCATGTTGCTGATCGCGAAGCGCCCGCGCGATGCGCAGCCCGTGCTGGAGCAGGCGGTCAAGGATGCGCCGGATTTCGGCGACGCCTGGACCAATCTCGCCATCGCCCGCTTCCAGAACGGCGACGCGGCCGCCTGCGCAGCGGTGGAGGAAGCCGCCAAGAAGCGTCCGTCCAACAATTCGGGGGCCGACCTGACCGCGGTGAGAAACGCCGCGCAGTGTAAATAGCTCGAGCGACGTAGCCCCTCATGGTGAGGAGCGCGAAGCGCGTCTCGAACCATGAGGCCCCGTCTGTGGCCTACATCCTTCGAGACGCCCGCTCTGCGGGCTCCTCAGGATGAGGGGTTGGGATCTTCCGCGTCAGCCCGACCTAACTTCGTAGACTCGAATGCTCGAAATGAAGGGGTTGCCTTGCGCGATCTTCTCGGCGTCGTCGAGCGTTGCCGCGTTGACGATTGTGAAGCCGGTGATGGAGTCGGGTCCGAGCGGAAGGTCCTTCGTTCCGCCTTTCGAGATTTCGCGACCATTGCCGAAACCGCCCATGTCCACGGTATGCGGCTTGGTTGCCTCGAACCATTTGCCCCAGGCAGCCATGATTTCCGGAGTGGGCTTTTCAAATCCGTAATGCAACAGAACGAACTTCTTCATGCTCGGCTCCTTTTCACAGATCGGGGCAATTGCTTTTTCTTTGGAGACGTCGCCTTCGGCGCGATTGCCTCGGCATAGTGCAGCGAAAGATCGATCCAGAATGCGCGCTTGTCCGCGTCGGCCAGTAGCTCCTCGGGCAACCGAACATATTCGCGCATCGGCCGGCCCTTCATGGGCTCGAAGATCCGTTCGCCGAATTCGGTGGTGAAACGGGCGCGATCTTTCGCCGAGAGCCGCATGACGAAATCGTTCTGGTGCAGCCCGATAAATAGATTTCCGTTGGCAAAGGCCGCTGGATAGCCGAACATCTTGCGGCGGGAGATATTTGCGCCTGACGGAACCGACTTGTCGAACAGGTCGATCAGCGACTGCGGTGATTTCGTCCAGGCCACCAGCCCCTCCGTCAGTTTGCAGCGGGCGCTATGCGCCGGCGTTCCGCAAGGTCGAACAGAAGGGGAAGCTTGCGGACGAGCGCCATCGAGCCGCTCACGCTGGCGCGCTTCGCATCGATCGCGTCCTGAAGGGACAGGCTCGTCCCGACAATCTGGAGCACCGCGTCGAACGGGGCTTCCAGCGTCCCCTTGCAATTGGTGATGCCCCTCTCAATAGCCGTCCCGAAGCCGCCGCCCGCGACGGTGAAGCCTGCCGATTTCTTGCCATGGGTGACCGTAAGGCCGATCCTGATTTCCGGCACGGGTGCCCGCCTTGCAATGGCGTCGAGGCCAAGCAGCACCCAATCCGGCTCGAACGTGTCGCCCGGCACCGGTGGGAACAGGAAGCGGCCGCCCCAGCGGATCAATTCCCGGATCGCGGGCTGAACTTCCCGGCCGATCTCGGTCAATTCGTAT
This sequence comes from Bradyrhizobium sp. AZCC 1719, assembly GCF_036924525.1. Classification (NCBI taxonomy): domain Bacteria; kingdom Pseudomonadati; phylum Pseudomonadota; class Alphaproteobacteria; order Hyphomicrobiales; family Nitrobacteraceae; genus Bradyrhizobium; species Bradyrhizobium sp. AZCC 1719. The sequence goes on from NZ_JAZHRU010000001.1 coordinate 4,497,549, forward strand.
ACCTGCGCATTGGCCGGTGGCGGCAAGGCGGTCCGCCGTACGACGTTGCACTCGATCAGGGCGGTGAGGCGCGTTGTCAGCAAGGTGGGGCTCATGCCGTCAAGATGATCCAGGAGATCGCCAAATCGCTTCGGCCCAAGAAGAAGCTCGCGGATGATCAGCAGAGTCCAACGCTCGCCGATGATCTCCGCCGCGCGGGCGAGTGCGCAGAATTGCGGATAGTGAAGATTGCTCATGCCGTCGAGGTTGTTTCCTCCGCATCATGTCGGTAGGCGAGGGCGATCAACGGCCCCACGACTGCGAATTGCAGGATCGTGAACGCGGTTTCGAGCAGCACGTAATCCGGCACGGAAATCATCACATGCTTGGCTGCCACCGCCAGCGTGGTGAACGACCACGACAGCAGGCCAGCGCCAAGTCCGTACAGGAGCCCGTCCTTCAGAAACGAGCCGCTACGTTGTGGGAATACGCGCGGGAACAACCACGAGAATATCGCGCCCTGGATGATCATCGAACCCAGTCCGAACGCGATCACCGGCTCGTCGCGATAGATCTGGAGCGCGTGGTACTTCTGCTCGAACAGGACAAGGTGCCAGAGATAGGCGATCGGAAACGAGGGAAGCAGGTAGGCGGCAAAGCCAAGCCAAAAGCCGCGGGCGCCGGTTGGACGGGCGACGTAAGATGCAGTCGGCATCGGAAAGAACTCCAGCGTACTACATTTTTTATAGTACGTAGTCCAAAATCTGGAGTCAAGCATTTCCGAGGATCGACTCGCACCGCGGGCTATTTCCCTGTCGTGACGAAATCCAGGATCTGATCGGTCAGGCGCGTGTCGGCAGTGTTGATCGAATACACCTCCGACATGTGACTGTGCTGCGGCAACAGGATAGCGCGTGCGCATCCGCTGGCTCGTTTGCAGGTGGCCCGCTTCCCGAGATCGAGCTGCGCCACGAACCCTTCCGGATCCAGTTCGGCGGCAACCATCATCAGCGGAATGTCGGTCGTTGCCAGACCTCTCGATGAGGATCGTTCGGCATAGCGCGCGGCATCGTCACCAAAATAGGCCCGCTGGGTATCGGCGAGCGGCATTGCGGTCAGGTCATAAATGCCCGAGATCATGATCGCCCCCGCGAGGCTGCCGCCTTTGATCTTGTGAAGTTCGGGATGCGAGACATAGGTCGCGACGTGAACCGCGCCTGCGGAGTGCCCCATCAGATAGATGCGCGTGGGATTGCCGCCGCGCTCGCCAATCGTGTCGGTGACCCAATTGACCGCGGTGGCGAGGTCCTCGGCGCCCGCCGGCCAGGGTGACAGTGGCGCGAGGCGATAGGTGACGTTGACGCCGATAAAGCCGTTCCTTGCCGCCCACAGCATGACGTTGTCGTAGAAGGGGCTGGTCGGTGTTCTCCGCTTGTTGCCGCCGACGAAGGCGCCGCCATGGACAAAGATCAGTACCGGCCGGGCTGACGCCGCTGTTTCCGGCAGAAAGATATCGAGCAGATTGCGATCGGCCGGACCGTATTTGACGTCCCGCTCGACCTTGACGCCTTGATACGGCTCTTTTTCCTGCAGCGGCGCGTAGAGTTCTGCGGTCTTCGGCGGATCGATGACGCGGCCGAGTTCCAACAGTGTCCGCGCGATATGCTCCGGCATCGGGCTCCGCTGCGCTTCGGCCGCGTTCGCCAACATTGCGGCCACAACGACCAAAGCCATTCTTGATAGGGCCATCCCGGCTTCCCACGCATCGTCGAAATTGGCCTAGTTTGGCCGATCCGGCGCTGGATTGGCACCGAATTCACCGTGACGATTCGCTGCATTTGCGCTAGGCAACGAGCTACCCCTTGGAGCCGAACCCAGATGAGCCGCCGCGACCGAAAACCGCTAGCCAAGTCGCGCACGCCAGGCGACCGTCCAAAGGGAGCCACGCCCTTCCGCAGCAAGAAGCCTGGCGACCGGCCGCAGGGCAACCGTACCGGCGGCAAGCCTGCGCGGCTTGCCGAGCCGCGCCGGGAGAAGCCGGCATTCGTGGTGGCGGAGCCCGAAAAGACCAAGGCCGAAGCTCCGCTACCGACCAAGGTTCAGACCGTCGTCGTCACCGCGGACGAAAACAACATGCGCGTCGACCGCTTCCTCGAGGCGCGCTTTCCCGGCCTCTCGTTCTCCCACATCCAGCGCATCGTCCGGAAGGGCGAGTTGCGCGTCGACGGCAAGCGCGCCGACAGCAAGGACCGGCTGGAAGAAGGCCAGAGTGTTCGCATTCCGCCGCTGCGGCTCGATGCGCCGAAGGGCGCAGGTCCGCTCTCCGAAGCCGCGACCAAGACGCTGCAGGCGCTGAAGGAGATGACGCTGTTCGAGGACGCCGACGTCCTCGTGTTGAACAAGCCGGCGGGGCTGGCGGTGCAGGGCGGCTCCGGCATCACGCGCAATGTCGACCAGATGCTGGAAGTGATGCGCGACGCCAAGGGGCAGAAGCCGCGGCTGGTGCATCGGCTCGACAGGGAAACGTCGGGCTGTCTGCTGGTCGCCAAGACGCGCTTCGCCGCCACCGCCCTGACGGGGTCGTTCCGCCACCGCTCCGCGCGCAAGATTTACTGGGCGCTGGTGGCGGGCGTGCCGAAGCCGAAGCAGGGCCGCATCTCGACCTATCTCGCCAAGGAGGAGAGCGAGGAGGACAGCATCATGCGGGTCGCGAAACATGGCGACGAGGGCGCCAGCCACGCGGTGACGTATTACGCCGTGGTCGAGACCTCGGCGCAGAAGCTCGCCTGGGTGTCGCTGAAGCCGGTCACCGGGCGAACCCACCAGTTGCGCGCCCACATGGCGCATATCGACCACGCCATCGTCGGAGATCCCAAATATTTCAACAAGGAGAACTGGGATCTGCCGGGCGGCCTGCAGAACCGCCTGCATCTGCTGGCGCGGCGGCTCGTGATCCCGCACCCGCGCGGCGGCGTGATCGATGTCAGCGCGCCACTGCCGCCGCACATGCTGCAATCCTGGAATCTGCTCGGGCTGGAGCATGATCGGTTCGATCCGATCGAGAACGCGCCGGAGGAGTAGCAGGTACGCAACGCACTGGCCGGCGCAATAACTGTCAAACGCAAAAACACGGCGATTTGATATTGTGCGATCCGGACGGTCCTGACATCAGGCCGTCAGGTGCAGGGGGATCGTGCATGAACGGAAATCTGGTTCGGCTCGCGTTTTGCTTCTTCGCTGTGATGGGAGCGTCCGGCGCACCTGGTTCTGCCCGTGCGCAGATGCTCGCTCTCGTCGGCGGCAGTGTCTACGCTTCGCCCGACGCTGCGCCGCTTGCCGATGCCGTGGTTCTCACCGCCAATGGCGCCATCGCCGCGGTCGGAAACCGCAGCGAGGTGCAAATTCCCTCCGATGCGCGCGTCATCGATTGCACCGGCAAGACCGTGGTCGCCGGTTTCTGGAACAGCCACGTCCATTTCACGCAAGCCGTATGGAGGAATGCCGGCTCCGTTCCGGCCGCGCCGTTGCAAGAGCATATGCGCGAGATGCTGACGCGCTGGGGCTTTACGACCGTCTGGGATATCGGTTCAGACGGAAGAGATACGCTCGCGCTGCGCCGCCGGGTTAACTCCGGCGAGGTGCCGGGCCCGGATATTTATACGACTGGCAGCATCTTCCCTAGGGACGGCCATCCCGCCTACTTGCCCGCGGAGATGAAGCTGCCGGAAGCTTCCACGCCGGAAGAGGCCACGCAATTGACGCGCACCTATATGGGCTTTGGTCTTGATGGCGTGAAACTGTTCACCGGCTCCTTCAAGGGCACCGGAAAGCCGGTCGTTAACATGGACCCAGCGATTGCCAAAGCGGCGGTCGACGTGGCGCATGCCGCGGGTAAGCCAGCGTTCGCCCATCCGCAAAACATGGCGGGCGTCGATGCCGTGATTGCGGCCGGCGTCGACATCATGGCGCACACGGTGCCGGGCGGGCCGGTCTATTCGCCCGAGCAGCTCGCGCGATTCAAGCAGCAGCGCATTGCCCTGGTTCCGACGCTGTCGCTGTTCGCAAAACTTCCCGTTGCGCCCGATATCGCTGCGCGCCTCATCGCGACGACTGTCGCTCAAGTCAAGGCGTTCTCCGACAATGGCGGCCCTGTCCTGTTCGGCACCGATGTCGGCTTCACCACCTATTACGACACCACGCTCGAGTATGAGCTGATGCATCGCGCGCTGTCGGAGCGCCAGATCCTGGCGTCGCTGACGACCAATCCCGCGCAATATTTCAAGGCGGCGAAGAAGGGGCGGGTCGAGAAGGAATTCGACGCCGATCTCGTGGTGCTTGACGGCGATCCATTCGCCGACGTCACCAATCTCGCCAAGGTCGCCTACACGATCCGGGCGGGAAAGGTGATCTATCAGAAGCCGTGAACTGACAACCGGCCCTCTCTCCGTCATTCCGGGGCGCGCGCAGCGCGAGCCCGGAATCCATCTATCCATGTGCGCGCGGCCAAATGGATTCCGGGCTCGCGACTTCGTCGCGCCCCGGAATGACGCCGATGGAGACTGATGCGGCGAATGGGCGATTCCGGCGAACGGAACCGGGCATAAGGGGGCTCAGCGACCCGCTAGTGGAACCAGCATCGCAGGTTGCCGCCGCAACCTCCTCATCGCCTTTATTTGCATCCATCGGCATCGTATTGTCGGGACTGGATAATCACCGACCTGTTGGAAGCCGCATGCGCGAACTATTCGATGAAGTTGCCGGGCAGTCTCCGCTCGATCCGACCGAAGCAGTGCGCCGCGCCACGCGCGCGCCCCAGCGCAAGCGCATCTACAAGGAAGCCGGCGTAGCACCGGCCGATGGCGGGTTTGCCGTGACGCTGGACGGCAAGCCGATCCGCACGCCTTCCGGCCGCCAGGTCATAGCGCCGGCGAGCGCTATTGCCGAGCACATCGCCGCCGAATGGAATGCGCAAGGCGAGACCATCGATCCCCTGACCATGCCGCTGACGCGCTTCGCCAATTCTGTCGCCGAGGTCGCCGATCGCGTCGATGCCGTGGCCGACGATGTCGCAAAATACCTCGGCTCCGACTTGCTGTTCTACCGCGCCGGCCATCCCGAGGCGCTGGTCGCGCGGGAAGCCGCGCATTGGGACCCGGTGCTGTCATGGGCCGCGAACGAGCTCGGGGCTCATTTCATCCTGTCGGAGGGGATCGTGCATGTCACCCAGCCGGAGCAGGCGATCAAGGCCGCCCGTAACGTGTTTCCGGCCGACCCTTGGGCCGTGGCGGCGCTGCATGTGGTGACGACGTTGACAGGCTCCGCGCTACTGGCGTTGGCGTTGCTGCGCGGGGCCCTCGATTCCGACCAGGTTTGGGCGGCCGCCCATGTCGATGATGACTGGAACGCCGAGAAATGGGGCGTGGACGAGGAGGTGACGGCTCGCCGGGCCGCCCGGCTGGTCGATTTCCGGGCCGCGGTGACCATTCTGGACGCCCTGAAGGCCTGAGCGCCTGTTGCCGGTTAAGGAGAGGTTTACGGCGGCGGGGTAGCCTGCGGGCGTGGCCCTGGCCGAGACCTCACACGATGGCGATTTCGATCAATCCCGTTCTCCCGGTGCTATCAGCCCAAGAAGCTGGCGGCGTGGCGCCCGAACTGGTGCTGCAGCCGGGTAGCGTGGTCAACGCCCAGGTCCTGAAAGTGCTATCGGCCGATCTGGTGCGCATTGCGATCGCCAGCCTCTCGATCGACGTGGCCACGGAAATTCCGCTGCAGCAAGGCCAGAACCTGCAGCTTGCGGTATCGCAGACCAAGGACGGCATCCGCCTGGCCGTGGTCGGGCAGGGCAGTGATGCCGCCGGGGCATCCGCCGACGCCGTCACCTTGTCGCCCGATGCGCTGGCCGATGCCGCCGTCAATCGACCGGCCATCGTGTCGGCGAAGAACGTGCTGACGCCGCTGGAGCGCGCTGCCGTCTCCGCCGCCGCCCAAGCGGCGGTTACCGAACAGGACAGCCTGGCGCCGTTGTTTGCCAATCTGGGCGCGGCGGCTTCCTCCGGCAATCTGCCGCCGAAATTGCAATCGGCGATCGCGCAGGTGCTGGCGCAACAGACCAGTCTCGATCAGAACCTCGACGGCGCCGACATCAAGACGGCGTTCCAGAAGTCCGGAATATTCCTCGAAGCCTCGCTCGCGTCGGGCTCAGTTCCTCCAAGCGGCGTACCCGATCTCAAGGCCGCGCTGATCGTGCTGCGTCAGACGCTGCAGTCGGCGCTCGGCGTCAATTCGACGGCCGCCTCGCCGGTGATACCGGCCGGGGCGCAACAAGCTGCGCCGCCGCAGGCCGCCGCGAGCCTTGCGCCGTCCTTGTCGCCCAACGTCGATCTGCCGGAAATTCTGCTGCCGCAGGCGCGATTGCTTGCAGCCGAAAATCTCGCGCTGCCGCTCCAAGCCGCCCGAAGCCCGCTGGCCGCCCCGCCTGATGCCGGCGCAACGCTGAAGCTGCTGCAGGAAGCAATGCAGGAACTTGGCATTCCGGTCCGGGGTGCTCCAGCCACGCCGAAAGACGTCCGGGGCGGCGACGTCACCTTCCACACCAACACGCCGCCGCCACCCATCCGCGGCGGACTGCCGGCCGCACAGCCGATCGCTTCGCCCACCATCGCGCCGCGTGCGCCGCTCGAGGCGACCGCGCATCATCTGCTCGATGATACCGATGCCGCCATCGCGCGGCAGACGCTGCTGCAGGTCGCCTCTTTGCCTGATCGCATCGATGCGGGGCCAAAAGCCGACGTCACGGCGCCACGCTGGAATTTCGAAATTCCCTTCGTGACGCCGCAGGGCACCGCGATGGCGCAGTTCGAGATTTCCCGCGATGGCGGCAGCGAGGCCGTCGAGGCGGTCAAGCGGGTGTGGCGCGCGCGATTTTCCCTCGACGTCGAGCCGGCCGGTCCGGTTCACGCGCTGATATCGCTGACCGGCGACAAGACTTCAGTGCGGATCTGGGCGGAGCGGCCCGCGACCGCAGAGCAACTGCGCGCCGGGACATCGCAATTGAGCGAGGCGCTCAGCCGGGCCGAATTGCAGCCCGGCGACATCGTGATCCGCGACGGCGCGCCGCCGCAAGCCGCGCCCGCCGCCCGTGCCGGTCATTTTCTGGACCGCGCGCTATGAGTGTCGAAACCAGCAGCAAGCTTGCCGTCGCGCTGCATTATGACAAGACCGGCGCGCCGCGGGTCGTGGCGAAGGGCAAGGGCGTCATCGGTGCGAAGATCATCGAGCTCGCCCGGGAACACGACATCCCGATCGAGGAGAACGAAGTGCTGGCGGGCGCCTTGTCCCATGTCGAAATCGGCGATGAAATTCCGCCGGAGCTCTACAAGGCGGTCGCCGAAGTGCTGATCTTCGTGCTGCGGCTGTCGGGCCGGATCCGCTGATCAGTTCCTGCTAATGTCATAGTTTTTCCACGATGCCATCCGCATCGTCGGCATTCCTCAACCAGTTCGGATATCCTCGTGATCAATCGTCGTCATGCGCTCGGTCTCCTTGCCGCGACCACGCTGTTGCCCGCGCGCGGCCTTGCCAATGTCTCCTATCAGCGCAGCGAGTTTCGCGACGATCTCTCCAAGCGGTTTTTCGATCTCGGCACGACCGGCACCTTCGTTGGCTACAAGGTGGATGATTATCTCATCATCGCCAGCGACAAGGTGCGCTCGGGCGAGGGCAGGCTGCCGGCCTCGACGTTCAAGATTGCGAATTCGCTCATCGCGCTGGAGACCGGCGTGGTCGAGGATCCCGACAAGGACGTCTTCAAGTGGGACGGCGTGACGCGCAGCATCGAGCTCTGGAACAAGGATCATACGCTGCGTTCGGCGATCGCGGCTTCGGTGGTGCCGGTGTATCAGGAGATCGCGCGCCGCATCGGGCCGGAGCGCATGCAGAAACATGTCGACCTGTTCGATTATGGCAATCGCGACATCGGCGGCGGCATCGACCAGTTCTGGCTGAGCGGCAATTTGCGCATCGATCCGATCCAGCAGATCGACTTCGTCGACCGGCTGCGGCGCGGCGTTCTGCCGGTCTCCAAGCGCAGCCAGGAATTGACGCGCGATATCCTTCCCGTGACGAAGGTCGGCGACGCCACCATCCGCGCCAAGAGCGGCTTGCTCGGCGCGGAAGCGGGCAAGCCGTCACTCGGCTGGATGGTCGGCTGGGCCGAGAAGGGCAGCCAGCAGACGGTGTTCGCCATGAACATGGACTGCAAGGAGCAAAGCCACATCGCAGCGCGCATGACGGTGGTGCAGCAATGCCTCGCCGATATCGTTGCGATCTAATCTAACTCGCGGTCAGCGCCGGTTCAGCGCCAGCGAGACTGACGTGACGTTCGTGCCTTGGGGCTGGATCGATACCGTCTGCTTGCCGCCACGGGTCGTCAGCGACAGATGGGCCGAAAAATTGTCGCCTCGGGCGGCAGCCTCGACATGATCGCCGGCGGCGCGGCCGGTAAGTGTTCCGGAAGCGTTACGGCTCGCTTCGCTCCATGAGCCCGAAATCGCGCCGCCACGGTATTCGACCTCGCTTGCGAGATCGAAATTGTAACTCTGGCTGGCGCACCTCAGGTTGAGTTGAAGCTGGTCGCCCCTTCCGGTGACGTCGTACGACGCGCGGCAGCGCAATTGCTCGCGTTGTCCGTCACTCGTGCTGAGCACGCCGCCGCCTGACCATGTGCCCGCCATGGCGGTGAAGGGCGAGACGGGTGCGGCCAGCGCCGCGCTGCCGGTCAGACATAACGATGTGGCCACTAAGGCCATTCGTGCGAAATTATATCCAGACATCTTGATGGCTCCTTCGGTTGGGCAATCAACGCTACCAAAGGGTTCACGGTTCCTTCACCGGCAAGTGTGCGGCGAGGTTCCGTTGCCCGAGATTGCAGCAATGCCTCTCCGATGTCCGGGCGATTGGATCGGCGGCCGCGCCCGATCGGCTGGTGCGCGGGAGCAAGTTGTACTAGCTTGCCATGGCTACCAGGGGGATCGTGCATGCCGCATCGTCGCTCGGTGCTATCAGGAGGCTTGGCGTTTTCGCTTTGGCCGGATTGGGGTTGGGCCCAGATGCCACCGGGGCAGGATGTTGCCGCCATCCTCAAGGAGAGGGTGGATGTCGGGCGTGAAACGATGGGCCTCGTTGCCGCTTTCCTCGACGGCGACCGGCACAGCATCACGGCGTATGGTCAATCGGGCTCCCCCGACAATCGGCCGCTCGATGGCGATACGGTCTTCGAGGTCGGCTCGATCACGAAGGTGTTCACGGCGCTCCTGTTTGCCGACATGGTGCTGCGCGGCGAACTTGCACCGGATGATCCTGCGGCGAAATATCTGCCCGGCAGCGTCAGGATGCCCGATTTCGAGGGCGCGCCGATCACGCTGATGGACCTTGCGACCTACACGTCGGGCCTGCCGCGGATGCCGTCGAATTTCGCGCCGAAGGATTGGAGCAATCCCTACATCGACTACACCGCCGAGCGGCTCTACGACTACCTCTCGAACCACAAGCTCGGCCACAAGCCGGGCAAGCACTACGAATACGCCAATCTCGGTTTCGGCCTGCTCGGCCACATCCTCGAACGACGCGCCGGCAAGAGCTACGAGGAGTTGGTGATCTCGCGGATCTGCGCGCCACTCGGCATGGAGGATACGCGCATCACGCTTTCGAATTCGATGCAGCAACGTCTGGCGCGTGGCCACAGCGCGACGCTCGCGCCCGTCGCGAACTGGGATTTTTCAGTGCTCGCCGGTGCCGGTGCGTTCCGCTCGACGGCGAACGATCTGATGAAATTTTTGCGGATGTGCATGAATCCCGATGGGCCGGTTGCCGCTGCGCTGAGGATGACGCTTTCGAAACGGCGTCCGAGAGCGGAGGAGCGTGACGTGGCGCTGGGCTGGTTCATCTCGTCACAGTTCGGCGACGAGGTGGTCTGGCGGAGTGGCGGCACCGGCGGCTATGCAAGCTTCATCGGTTACTCGACCAAGACCCGGCGAAATTGCATCGTGCTCTCCAATGCAGCCGATTATGATCCCAATATCCTGCTTGGCATGCATCTCATCAACGCGGCATACGCGCTTCCAAAGCTTCGCCGTGAGGTGCCGGTCGATCCGGCCGTGCTTGCAACCTATGCCGGGCGTTACCAGGTGTCACCGAACTTCATCCTGACGGTGCGTGCGGAAGGTGCGCGGCTGTTCGTGCGGGGGACGGGTCAGGAAGAGGTCGAGGCCTTCGCCGAGAGCGAGACCGAGTTCTTCAGTCGCGTGCCCGATGCCCAGATCACCTTCGCGCGGCCAGAGCGCGGCGCGGCGCCGTCGTTGACACTGCATCAGAACGGCAAGCATCTGCCGGGCAAGCGGCTGCCTTAGCGCAAGTTCAACTACCCCAGCTTCAACAGCGCCTGCAGGAAATCGCTCACCGCTTTCTGCGCTTCCTTCGCGGTGGCCGGATTGCCGCCGACATGCGGATTGAGCGCGATGCAGGCGTCCTTGTAGGTGAAGGGCGCCTGGGTCTCGGCGTTCACGAGAACGCCGCCTTCGCCTTCCTTGAGCCGGCAATTGCGCGCAGACTGTGCATTGGCTGAAACGGCGATTGTGCTGACGCCGAGCAAGCCGACATCGAAGCCGTGCTGAGAATCCGGATATTCCGTCAGCACCACGTCACGCTTGGCTTCCTGCAGGCGAGCGAGATAGGCCTTGCAGCTCGAGACGGGGTTGTAGTCGTCAGGCGTGCCATGAAAAATCCGGATCGGACGCGCCACGACGTCGGTGTCGGTGGCATAACTCGTCGAACAATCCGGGTAGAACGGAATATAGGCGGCAAATTGCGCGCCGGACTTGTTCCAGAGCTTGTGGAAGCGCTCGAGGCTGGCATAGAGCGTGGCCTGGCCCCCGCGTGAAAATCCCATCAGCACGATGCGATCAGGGTCGACGCGCGGATGCTTGGCGAGGATTTCCAGCGCGCGGTAAATATCGACGATGAAATTGAGGCGGCCGAGTAGGGCCTGGTTCGGGCCGACCATCGTCAGCCCGCGGCCGCTGAAGCCGTCGATCACGAAGGTCGAGATTCCCATCGCATTGAAATGGCGCACCCAGGGATCCATGCCGGCGCCGACGCCGCTTGACCCGTGCATCAGCACCACCACGGGAAGCTTGCCGGTGCCTTGCGCGATGCGGAATTGGCCGGCGACGGTGACCTGCTTGCCGTTGGCATCGCCGGTGAGGAACTGCTGGTCGGAAATCGTCAGCGACGGAATCGCGTAGATTTCAGTGCGCGCCGCGACGTCTTTCGGGATCGATTGTGCTGATGTTTCGATGCAGGTGAATAGCGTAGCGGTGCAAAGGATCGCAGCTCCGGCCGCGCCGCGCCAATTCGTCAGCATCTGTTTCCCTCCAATTATTGGCTGTCCTGCGGCAGCTTTGGGGAGACTACATCAAGCTACAAATCGGCTGTCAATTCGGAGACTTCCCGATCCGCCCCAGATGCGTGAAGCCAAAACCGGTGGTGTATTTCAGCCCGTAGCCCAGCGCGCGATCTAAGCCGATATGGGCCAGCCAGATCATGGCGATCGAGAGTGTAAGCGGCGCGGCGGTGGCAAATCCGGTCGTCATGATCGCCATCGGCGCGAGGTAGCTGTGCGCGGCGTTGTAGACGAAGGCCCCGATTCGCGGTCCGCCCAGATAGGCGGCAAAGCTGAGGTCCGGCACGAAGAACAGCAGGGCGTAGACCCACCACGATCCGTCCCAGATATAATAAAGCAGCGTCATACCGATAAAGAGCGCTAATCCCTCCAGCCGCAGCACCGCTCGCACACCCCCTGTAACGGCGCCCGAGGCGTCGGCGCTTGCGGTATCGGTCATTGCGGTCCCCATAGTCAGGATGCGCATATAGGGGCCGTGGGGCGGTGGTACCAGAGGCCGGGGTGTTTCCGCTTCCGAAAAGGCCGTGCTAGAAGGCCTTCAAATCGTTACTCAAAAAGGCGGGCGGAAGCAGCATGAAGGATATCCTGGACACCCTCGAAGAACGGCGCGCCGGCGCCAAGCTCGGCGGCGGCGAAAAGCGCATCGAGGCGCAGCACGCTCGCGGAAAATTGACCGCCCGCGAGCGCATCGAGCTTCTGCTCGACAAGGGCTCGTTCGAGGAATTCGACATGTTCGTCGAGCACCGCTCGACCGAATTCGGCATGGAGAAGACAAAAGTGCCGGGCGACGGCGTCGTCACCGGCTGGGGCACCGTCAACGGCCGCAAGACTTTTGTGTTCGCCAAGGATTTTACCGTGTTCGGCGGCTCGCTGTCCGAGACCCACGCGTTGAAAATTACAAAGCTACAGGACATGGCGATGAAGGCGAGGGCGCCGATCATCGGCCTCTATGACGCCGGCGGCGCGCGCATCCAGGAAGGCGTGGCCGCACTCGCAGGCTATTCCTATGTGTTCCGCCGCAACGTCATCGCGTCAGGCGTGATCCCGCAGATCTCCGTCATCATGGGCCCCTGCGCCGGCGGCGACGTCTATTCGCCGGCGATGACCGATTTCATCTTCATGGTGAAGAACACCAGCTACATGTTCGTCACCGGCCCCGATGTGGTGAAGACCGTCACCAACGAGGTGGTAACGGCGGAAGAACTCGGCGGCGCCTCGGTGCACGCCACGCGCTCCTCGATTGCGGATGGCGCATTCGAGAACGACGTCGAGACGCTGCTGCAGATGCGCCGGCTGATCGACTTCCTGCCGTCCAACAACACCGACGGCGTGCCGGAATGGCCGAGTTTTGACGACATCGAACGCGTTGACATGTCGCTCGATACGCTGATCCCCGACAATCCGAACAAGCCCTACGACATGAAGGAGCTGATCCAAAAGGTCGTGGACGAGGGCGACTTTTTCGAAATCTCGGAAGCGTTCGCCAAAAACATCGTCACCGGCTTCGGCCGTATCGCCGGCCGCACGGTCGGCTTCGTCGCCAACCAGCCGATGGTGCTGGCGGGCGTGCTCGATAGCGATGCATCGCGGAAGGCCGCGCGCTTCGTCCGCTTCTGCGACGCCTTCAACATCCCGATCGTGACGTTTGTCGACGTGCCGGGCTTCCTGCCGGGCACCGCGCAGGAGTATGGCGGCCTGATCAAGCACGGCGCAAAACTGTTGTTTGCGTACTCGCAATGCACGGTTCCGCTCGTCACCGTCATCACCCGCAAAGCCTATGGCGGCGCGTTCGACGTGATGGCGTCGAAGGAAATCGGGCCGACATGAACTACGCCTGGCCCACCGCGCAGATCGCCGTGATGGGCGCCAAGGGCGCCGTCGAAATCATCTTCCGTGCCGATATGAGCGACCCCGACAAGATCGCCGCCCGCACCAAGGAATACGAAGACCGCTTCCTGTCCCCGTTCATCGCCGCGGAGCGCGGCTATATCGACGACGTCATCATGCCGCATTCGACAAGGAAGCGGATCGCGCGCGCGCTGGCGATGCTTAGGGATAAGAAGGTCGAGATTCCCGCGAAGAAGCACGACAATTTGCCGTTGTGACAGGTGCTGTAGGGTGGGTTAGCGAAGCGTAACCCACCGGCCCCACCAACCGCGCATCGAGACTTCGGTGGGTTACGCTGTGCTAACCCACCCTACGAAGCTTGCTGCGAAGCTCACAAGTTCGCCTACGCCGCCTTGTGCTGCTGCTTCATGAACTCCGTCGCGCGCTTCTTGAGTTCAGTCGGCGATACGTCCTCGATATGGGTGCCGATGTGCCAGCTATTGCCGGCCGGGTCCTTCACGCCGCCGCTGCGGTCGCCATAAAATTGATCCGAGGGCTCCATCAACGATGTCGCGCCGGCCTTGAGCGCCTTCTGATAAACGGCGTCGACGTTGGGTACGTACAGATACAACATGGTGGAGGTTGCTTGTGCACGCTCCGAGGAGTCGGAAATCATCACGATGGAATCTCCGATTTTGTACTCCGCATGCATGACCTTGCCGTCGGGCCGCGTCATCGGCTCGAATACCGGTTCGGCTCCGAAGGCCTCTTTCATGAAGCGAATGACCTTCTCCGCCCCATCGACGACGAGATAAGGCGTGACGGTGTGAAATCCCTTGGGAACCGGCTTTACCTGTGTTGCCATGGCTGTCTCCTCTGGTTTGATGGACTTGATCCATGCAGAACGGCCCAGCCCGCTTATTGTTTTGCCCGGGATTTTCGATCCGGTCTTTGAGCAAAGTGTGGCGGCTGCGGTCCGCGCACCGGTGGTCGCGTCAACGTGTGTCCGCTGCCAGGTTTCCCTAGCCGACGAAGCTAACCCGGCACCAGCGGAACAAAATCATATTCGCCGACCCCCTGCAGAACCAGGAAGGTGAGCGACTTCGTGCTCCCGTTGGTCACCAGATGCGGTCGCGTGGGCCTGACGACATAGACTTCGCCGGGGCTCAAATTCACTTCCTCTTTGGGATCCTGCAGGAACAGCCTCATCCGGCCTTCCAGAACGTAAAAAGTATCGGAGACATTGGTGTGGGTGTGCCACGGCACTTTCTGGGTTGCAGAGAGCTGCAACTCCATGATGCGAAAGCCGGGGCGGGCGGCGTGCTCCGCACGACGCTCGACTTCGTAAAGATGACTGGCGTCCTTGACGGGCTGCGGCTGGTTCATGACGGCCTCCTTCGGATCGTCCGCCCCCATCGCCCAGTGATGCCGCACCACGATAGCCTTGCTCTGCCGTTCGCGAAACTATCAGGGGAGGTCGCCGCGAGCGTAGGATAGGTGGAGCGCAGCGATACCCATCATGATGCATCGACGGCGGGATTTGATGGGTATCGCTTCGCTCCACCCATCCTACACTGCGGTCACTCCTTGTCGTCCCTTATGCGCTGCTCACCCTCACGCAGCCGCTGCGCGATCGCCGTTCGTCTTGGGATCAGCGCGGCTTCGTCGGCGAGCCGTTGCGCAAGGTCGGAATGATATTGCTGTACGACGTCGAGCACCGCTTCCTTGGCGAGTCTTCGGTGGTAGTCGGCCAGGAATCGGTGCAGGTCAGCAAGCTGTTCGTCATCCATCTCTATCGCGCCTCAGCCGCGATGGGCGGAATATACCGCAACCCGTTGATCTCGCACAGCTTGCATCACCCCAATCCCGGTGGGTTTCACCACCCGGCCGAGCCAAGTGGCAGCCGCGGCACGCTCAAGTCGGCACCTGGCCGTCCCTTAACCGTTTGTTAACCATAGAGCCTCTAACTTAAGGGGACTATCCGGTCATCATCAGACGATTCCAGTGCGGTTCGTTCGAGGAGAACAGCCGATGTCCGTTGAGATTCTGACCTATGCAGCCCTGGGCGCCCGCCTGAACATCTCGGCAGTGGCCGCCCGTTCGCTTGCCAGGCGGCTCCGGTTGCCGCGCTCGCTTTCCGAGGATGGGAAGGCGCTGGTGAGCGTTGATCTCGCTGAAGTCAGGCATACGCCACAGCCACCGGGTGGTCACCGGGCGGGCGAGGCCGCTCAGTTGAGGGCACTCATCGTAACGCTGCAGGCCGAGGTCGCGCAGTTGGAGGCCAGGGCAGCCGATCACCGCGCAGATTTCGAGCACGAACGCCAGCGCGCCGATCACCTGATCGCGGAGCTGCTGCAGGCGACTGCTGAAACCACCGCCGCCAGGGAGGCGACGGCGCGGCTCGAGGGGGAGGTGGCAGCTCTTCGGACCGCTCTCCGAACTAGCAGTTCTGACGAGAATCACGGACATTCTGCGCGCCGGGTGGGGCATCTGGCTGCGAGCTTGGTGGAAGCAGACCGCAAGGCTGCTCGTGGGTAACAAATCTCTTCCTATTCCGCGGTTTGGCGGAGCAACCGTGGGGCAAAAATGGGTGGCACCGATATTCGCGAGTTGAGGGCGCGCATTATCGTGTTCGGGGTGGGAGGTGCCGGCGGCAATGCCGTCAACAACATGATCGACGCGGGGCTTGAAGGCGTCGAATTCATCGTCGCCAATACCGACGCCCAGGCGCTCACCAGTTCGAAGGCCAGGCGCGTCATCCAGATGGGCACGCAGGTCACCGGAGGCCTTGGCGCCGGTGCCCAGCCCGATATCGGCCGTGCCGCGGCGGAAGAGGCCATCGACGAGATCCGCGATCATCTGACCGGCGCGCACATGGTGTTCATCACCGCCGGCATGGGCGGCGGAACCGGCACCGGAGCCGCGCCCGTCATCGCCAGGACGGCGCGTGAACTCGGCATTCTCACCATCGGCGTCGTCACCAAGCCGTTCCAGTTCGAGGGCCAGCGCCGCATGCGCTATGCCGAAGCCGGCATCGCGGAACTCTTGAAGGCGGTGGACACCCTCCTGATCATCCCGAACCAGAACCTGTTCCGGGTGGCCAACGAGAAGACGTCCTTTGCCGATGCCTTCGCGATGGCCGACCAGGTGCTTTATTCGGGCGTGGCCTGCATCAGCGACCTCATCGTCAAGGAAGGCCTGATCAATCTCGATTTCGCCGACGTCCTCTCGGTCATGCGCGAGAAGGGCAAGGCCATGATGGGCAGGGGCGAGGCTTCCGGCGACAAGCGCGTGCTCAACGCTGCGGTAGCGGCGATTTCCAACCCGTTGATCGAGAATCCCTCGATCAAGCGCGCCAGCGGCCTGATCGTTTCCATCACCGGCGGCAGGGATCTGACGCTGTTCGAGGTGGACGAAGCCGCCACCCGCATTCGCGACGAGGCCGATCAGGACGCCAACATCATCGTCGGCGCGACCTTCGATGCCACCCTCGAAGGCATCGTCCGCGTTTCGGTCGTGGCCACTGGCATCGACAATCTCGACGCGACAGGCCAGACGCAAGCCGCGGAAGGCCTGCTCACGGACCTCGCCGGCAGGCTGAGCAACGACCGGCGTCGCATCGCCGAGCGTAACGTGCCGCCGCAATTCGCCAACCCGCCCTCGCTCATCCCGCCGCCGCGCCACCTCGAAGCGCGGCCGCCGATCGCCCAACAGGCGCGGCATGCGGCACCGCAGCGCCTCGATCCCCACGGTCGCGCTTCTCCCGCGCGCGCTCCGATCGAGGAAAAGGTTCTGGATATCCCGGCTTTCCTGGGCAGCAAGGCCAACTGACCCGCCATAAGTCTACTCGCTTTGAGGTTGCTAAGCCGCTACGATGCGACTTCAACAAGTCCGTCGTCGAGGCACCCAGGCGGTGCCTCTAATGCCCAAAATCGGTCCTATACTTTCCATCCTCCAGCCTTGCTTTGGTCAAAACGGCGGTAGGGAGTGTCTAAAATCCGACGACCGTCCATTCAGGTGATCGCAAACCGGGCAGGAGGCGCTCATGGATACCGCGGTAAATACCAGGCAAACCGATCCACGCGATGTTAATCCGGGACTGTCCACGCAAGACATCGAGCTGGTCGCGCGCGCCGATGAACGGCTCGCGCATGCTTATGAAAAGATCGCCCGCGCGGATGAAGCGCTTGCGCTTGTCAATGAACAGATTTCCAGGCTGGAGAAAAAGCCCGTTGACAAGCTTCGTCAGCCATCGCGCGGCAGGCCGGCGCTGCGCGGCTTTGTCGGTCTGCTGTTGACAGCGGGCATCTGTATCGCTGCTTTCGCTTCGCAATCTTATGGCGAGGCGGCGAGGCTGATGATCGCCCCGTGGGTACCGCAGCTTGCTCCGGCTTCATCGTTGCCATCGGAAACACCGAAGCTCGCCGCCCAGCAGAGCGAGCCTACCGTTCTGGTAGCTGCGGCGGATGCTTTGGTTTCGCAATTGCCACCTCCGGCCCAGGCCGCACCGCAAGACGCAGCAGCCGCCCCGGTCTCTCCCGAGGTGACACAGTTGCTTCAAACGATGGCGCGTGATCTCGCCAACGTGCAGCAGAAGATCGAACAGCTCAAGGCTGGCCAGGAAGAATTGGTCCGCGAAAATGCCAGCACCGCCCAGCAGCTCAAGGCAAACCAGGAGCAATTGGCGCACGTGATCGCGAACGCCTCCGCGCAACAGCCGCGGCCCAAAGCAGCAGCGACGACTGCAGCCAATCCGTCACCGCCAATTGCCGGCTCTTCGCGTAAGCCCGTGTCGACGCCTCCGCCGACACAAGCCAGAGTGCAAGCGCGAGCGCCGATGCAGTTGCAGTCCGGACAACAATAGCTTTCGCCGGCGCTGGCCGAAGGCTTGTCCTGCTGCCGGCAGAAGGGACAGGGACGAACTCGGACAGAGTATGTTCACTCTGCCCAAGGACTGGACAACTTGTTCCACCGGGGCTTCGATCCTAGATAGCGGACGGTGCCTTCGATTTTGGATGGCCGCATGATCATGAAGATCTTGCTGCTGCTCGTTCTGTCCCTGGTTGTCGTCGCGCGGGAGGCGACGGCACAGGAAGTGGAATGTGACCGCGAACGCGCGGCCATGGTCGAATCCGTCCGGGCCTACGCCCGTCGTTCCCATGCCAGTGCTTTGGGACAACAGGGCCTCTCCGAGAGAGTTCTTGAGGCCATGGCGCGAACGAAACGCCATCTGTTCATCCCTGAGCGGTCCTGCTCCATTGCATATGCGGACAGGCCGGCTTCGATCGGCCACGGCCAGACCATATCGCAGCCGTTCATCGTGGCCTTGATGACAGAGTTGGCCGGGGTCGCGCCCGATCATGTCGTGCTTGAGGTCGGTACGGGTTCGGGCTACCAGGCCGCCATCCTTGCGCATCTGGCACGGAAGGTCTGCACCATCGAGATCGTCCAATCATTGGCCGACACCGCCGCGAAAACACTCAGAGAGCTCGCATATGACAATGTGAGCGTCAGGCATGGCGATGGCTATGCTGGCTGGCCCGAATGCGGTCCTTTTGATGCAATCGTCGTAACCGCGGCACTTGGCGAGGTGCCGCCGCCGCTGATCGAGCAGCTTAAAGTGGGTGGCCAGCTCGTCATGCCGGTGGGATCCGCCTACACCAGTCAGCAACTCACGGTCGTCGAAAAAGTCGCCCCCGACAAGACGACGACGCGCGCCGTTGCCCTCGTGCGCTTTGTGCCCTTTACGCGTTCAAAAGATTAAGAGCCGGTACGGCGGCTCAGATAGAAAAAAGCAGGGAGGAGGCCGTGAGCGGTGCAAGGCTGAAACATTACGGCTGGGGACGCGAAGACGAAGGCATGACTGCCGAGGAGCAGGCCTTTGTGCTCGGCCGCTACAGCGAAAAATTTGCGCGCGATGCATTTGAGACAAAAGTCGTCCCGCGTCTGGAGGACCTGACATTGCGCGCGCCGCGCGTGGTAGCACCGGCCTCACTTGCCGCTTATTGCACGAGCGACCGATACGACCGCGTCGCGCATGCCTACGGCAAATCCTATCCAGACTACGTGCGAGCCATGCTCGGCGATTACGATAGCGCGCCCGACGTGGTCGCCTATCCAAGAAACGAAGCAGAGATTGCCGCTGTCATGGACTGGGCCGGTGGTGTCAGGGCGTCGCTTACGCCGTTCGGGGGCGGCTCGAGCGTTTGCGGTGGTGTCGAGCCGCGCGTTGACGGTATCAGCTACAAGGCGGCCGTCACACTGGACTTACGCAATCTCGGCAAGGTCGTTGAGGTGGATCAGATATCGCGCGCCGCACTGATCGAAGGTGGTGCCTTTGGTCCATCGCTGGAGAACCAGCTTAAGCCGTATGGCGTCACGTTGCGTCATTTTCCGCAGAGTTTCGCGTATTCAACCCTTGGCGGCTGGATCGCGACGCGGTCGGGCGGTCATTTCGCCAGTCTCTACACGCACATCGACGATTTCGTTGAAAGCCTGCGTGTCGTGACGCCGCGCGGCATAATGGAAACGCGTCGCCTGCCGGGATCGGGTGCCGGACCGAGCCCCGACCGCATGTTCATAGGCTCCGAAGGAACGCTCGGCGTGATTTCGCGCGCCTGGATGCGATTGCAGCCGCGCCCGAAATTCCGTGCTGGCGCATCGGTTCGTTTCGACTCGTTCTTCGGTGCCGCCCGCGCGCTGCGCGCGATCGCACAGGCCGGCCTCTATCCATCGAACTGCCGCATCCTTGACGCGCAAGAGGCATTCAACACCGGGGCTGCCGACGGCAGCGTCGCGATTATGGTGCTCGGCTTTGAATCGGGCGATCATTCGCCGGATGCCTGGATGGCACGCGCGCTCGAATGCTGCGCCGACCATGGTGGGATACCGGAGGCGTCAAAGGCCGGCGATGCACATCTCGAAGGCGCGGCAGGAATCTGGCGCAACGCATTTATTCGTATGCCCTATGCGCGCGAGTTCCTGACGCCGGCCGGCATCATCAACGACACCTTTGAGACCGCCATCACCTGGGAGCGGTTCGAAAGTTTCCACGACAAGGTGAAGGCGGCGACGGAGGATGCGATCCTTGAGGCGACTGGCGTAAAGGGCGAGGTCACATGCCGCTTCACTCATGTCTATCCGGACGGCCCCGCGCCGTATTTCTCTTTCCATGCGCTCGGCCGCCACGGTGCTCTGCTGGAACAGTGGCAGGCAATCAAGAATGCGGCCAGCGATGCGCTGATCGAGGCGGGCGGTACGATCACGCATCATCACGCTGTTGGCCGTGATCATCGTCCCTGGTACGATCGTCAGCGCCCGGAGCTTTTCGCGGCCGCGCTTCGGGCCGCAAAAAGAGAGCTCGATCCGCAAGGCATGCTCAACCCTGGAGTGCTCATCGATCCGTAAGGCGATCGACGCGCCAACAAAAACATGGAGAAGCGGCAGAGGCTCGCGTCAGACATCTCGCGGGCCTCCTTTTTCCGAAGCTAGGACGCTGGTGTCGCCTTAGCCGGCAATTCGTTACTGGCGGCTATCCGACGACCTGGAAGGCGTCAGCGGCACGCAGCACGGTGCCGTCCTCCCAATGGCGTCCGATCAGCATCATGCCGACAGGGAGCCCAGCCGACATGCCAGCCGGAACCGTGGCGGCCGGATGGCCAGTGACGTCGAACGGGCAAGTGTTGGATATCATTTCGAGTGCCCGCGCAACGTAGTCCTCGCGGCTCGCGTCCGGGGCTGGGAGCAGCGTAGCTTTCAAGGGTAATGTCGGCATGAGCAGGAGATCGACGCCGCTGAGCGCCTCATCATAGGCGGCGCGGAGCACGCGCGCGAGGTTTTGGGCCTTGGCGTAGTAGCGGCCCTGGTAGTTGTCCTGCATGTACTGGCCGAGCAGGATGACAAGCTTGACGGTCTCCGAAAGGTCGTTGGCGCGCACCCGCCGGCTCCGGCCGTAGAAGTCCAGAAGGGAAGTTGTGTAGTGCCCTTTCCAGTTGGTTCCCATGCTGTTGCCCGCAACCATCAGCATCGTGGCGCCCTCGACGGCAATGGCGTTCCAGATATGGATGCCGTCGCGGTGGAGAGGGATCGACAGCTCGGTCACGGTTGCCCCCGCTCGGGTCAGGCGCTGCGCCGCCTCGCGCACCATGGCGTCGACATCGGGCTCGGAGTTGGGCCAGCCAAACCCTTCCTTAACGATCCCGATCCGGAGGCCGCGGGCGTGTCCGCTGAGCTGCTTGGTATAGGCTTCCGTACGCAGTCCCGCCGGTTGGCGTGGGTCGAAGCCATCGAATCCGGCGAGCACCTCGAGAAGCTGCGCGGCATCACCGGCGGTGCGGGCAATGGGCCCGGTATGATCGAGTGTCAATTCGATCGGGAAGACGCCCGTGTATGGTACAAGCCCGTGGGTGGGCTTGTGGCCAACTGCTCCGCAGAAAGAGCTGGGAATTCGGATCGACCCGCCCTGGTCGCCCCCGATGGCCATGTCGCACTCGCCGGCGACGACGAGCGCCGCGCTGCCACTGGAGGAGCCTCCGGCAGATCGCTTCGGGTCGTGCGGGTTAAGCACGGGCCCGGTGTCGGAGGTATGGCTACCGCCCGAGAAGCAAAGATGCTCACACACGGCTTTGCCGACGATCTCCCCACCGGCATCGAGGATGCGGGTCACAATGGTCGCGTCCACATCGGGGACGTAGCCCTCCAGCACGTTGGAACCGTTCATCATCGGGATGCCGGCGACGCACACATTGTCTTTGATGGCGATTTTCTTGCCCGCCAGAGGTCCCGACGTTGCGCCCTTGATCGAGCACCTCCAGTACCAGGCGTTGAGCCGATTGTCCGAGGCAGGTGGACGGAAGCCCACGTCCCGCGGGTACTTCACCACCAATGCCGGCTCCGCGAACTGGTCGAGGCGACGGTATGACGCGAGCACACCGTCCATAAGGTTGCGGAACGACGTCAGATCGTCGCGGCTGAGATTCAAGTTGTAGGATTTGGCGACGCGCTCCAGTTCAGGCAGCGGTGGCTTGCGCAGAATTCGCGGCGCCGTCGCCGTCGGGGGTGCTTGCATGCTCGCCGCGGTGGCCGCTCGAACGGACGTCGTCGCGGCGACGACGGTTGCCGTTACCCCGGCCGTGCCGGCATGAAGGAAGCGACGGCGCGAATAGTTTGGCGATGCTCTCATAGCATATCCCTCCTTCGACCAATGGGTTGACTTCTCGATTCCCCGCTCGCTCTGAAGTGTCGGGACCGACGGGGTCAGTGGCCCCGACGGTCACTAAACGGAGGCTGCCGACGCTGCGGCCGGCGTGCCAAGCTGCAACATCCCAATGAGCTTTTGCATCCGGACAGGGTTGCGGCGCAGCAGCCGCATGAGATCGGGAAGTGAAGATGTGCGGAGTTAAGACCGCTACCGGATGCCTCCAGCATCCACGCGCGACTACGGAGCGACGCGCTGTCCGACAGGCAGATTATCGTGCAGCCAGCGGCGATCTTCAAGAGCTTGTGGCTGTCGCCGCACTCGTGAGCCATGTTGCAGAGCACTCGACCGTCGCGACACACGCGCGGTCAAGCTACGCGCGCGATGTCGCTTCCTGGACCCAAAGCAGACATCGGCACCATCTCGCAAACAACTCGCCGTGCGTTGTAGGCCGAGCGGACATGGGGGCCTGTGCTTGAAGCGACGATGCCGCCATCGACGCTCGGAAAGGTCGTGCGGTCGATGGCGAGGACGTCCAGTCCGTCGCGGGCGAGCATAAGCGCGAGAGCGGACCCGGCGCAGCGCGCGCCGATGATCACGACGTCGTACATTGTTGAGCTTGAGGTAGAGATCAAGACCTCGATCGATTTGCTGCGCGTTCTCCGCGCCCACGCCGGTATAAGGCAACTGAACGCCGACCTTCACCTCCTGCGCAGGTGCCCAGGTGCTGGAGAGGATCAAGGCGGTCGAGGCTGCGGCGATCAGTCCGGTCACCAGACTCCTAGATGCGGCCGGCAGTCGCATAAGACGGCTGTTCTTCTGCATGTGGTCAACAGGCTTCGTGTGCATAACTAGTGTGGCGGTTCAGAAGTCCGCACCATTCTCGCGGCGAGTCGGACATACGGACTTCTGAACCAAGCCACACTGGAATCAACGAGTTGCCAGTGTCCTTCGATTCCAGAGTTCGTGCGGGCCCCGCTGCCGATAAGGTGCTGCGAGCGATTGCGGCAGCGAAGCGTAGCGCTCGCGGCATCAGCTCTCAAATGGCAGGCCGACATACTGCTCGGCGAGCGATGCCTGCGCACGCTCCGACGCAAGAAGGTAATCGAACTGGTTCTCGCGCATGCGCCGGTCGAACGGCGCTTCATTAGGGAACTGGTGGATCAACGTGGTCAGCCCCCACGACATGCGCTCGGCGCTCCACACCCGGCGCAGCGCCATATCGGAATAGCCGTCGAGATAGTGGGTGCGGCCGGCCTTCAAGGCCTCGGTCAACGCGCGCGAGAGGTAGAACACGTCGGAGACCGCGAGGTTGAGACCTTTCGCTCCTGTGGGAGGGACAATGTGCGCTGCGTCGCCCGCCAGAAACAGGCGACCATAGCGCATCGGCTCGGCGACAAAGCTCCGTAGCGGCGCGATCGATTTCTCGATCGAGGGACCGGTCACGATGCTGTCGGCCATGTCCTTCGGGCAGCGCGCCTTCAATTCCTCCCAGAAGCGGTCGTCCGGCCAGTCCTCGATGCGGGCGTCGAGATCGCACTGGATGTAGTAGCGGCTCAGCATCGGGCTGCGCTGCGAGGCGAGCGCGAAGCCGCGCGAATGATAGCAATAGCAGATCTCCGGATAGGGCGGCGTCTCCGACATGATGCCGAGCCAGCCGAACGGATAGCCGCGCTCGAACGTGCGCAGCACCGACGCCGGGATCGATTGCCGGCTCACGCCATGGTGGCCGTCGCAGCCAGCGACATAGTCGCAATCGATCCGGCGGGTCTGCCCGCCCTTTTCGTAGGTCAGGTGCGGGCGGTCCGACGTCAGCTCGTGCAGCGCGACGTTTGCCGCGTCATCGATCACGACGCCGCCAGCCGCGTCGCGCGCGGCATAGAGATCCTCGGTGATCGCGGTCTGGCCATAGCACATCATCGGTCGGCCGGTGAACTTGCGGGTGTCGATGAAGAAGTGCGGCTTGCCTTCCCACGCGATGCCCGAGCCGTCATGGACACGTCCCTCCCGATCCATGCGCGCGCCGAGGCCGACCTCGCGCAAGAGTTCGATCGTTCCCGCTTCCAGCACCCCGGCGCGGATGCGCTCGAGCACATGGCCGCGGCTCTGCCGCTCCAGCACGACGCTGTCGACGCCGTTGCGGGCGAGCATGTGGGAGAGCAGTAGACCGGCGGGACCGCCGCCGATGATGGCGACCTGCGTTCGCGTCATCGCCGCATGAGGCCTCCCTTGCGGCCGATCACGGCGCCGCTCGCGGCGGGTGCGTCGAACCAGACCGTCTCGATGTGCCGGAATCCGGCTTCCTCAAGCCACGTCGAATATTCGGCCGGCGTGTAGTTTTGTCCTTCCGTCTCGATCAGCATGTTGAGGCTCATCAGCGCGGCCGGCGCTGGTCCGGTCTTTTCGTCATTGACGAGAAGCTCGCTGATGACGACGGCGCCGCCGCTCGGCAAAGCCTCGAAGGACCGGCGCAGCAGGGCGCGATTCTTCGCCTCGTCCCAATCGTGCAGGATCATCGACAGGAGATGCACGTCGTGGTCCCCGGGAAGCTGCTCGAAGAAGCTGCCGCCTGCGGTCTCGATCCGGTCGGTCAAGCCGGCCTCGGCAATCTTTCCCGCGGCGATCGCGGCCACATGCGGCAAGTCAAACACGGTCGCACGCAGCGCCCCATACTGTTTGCAAAGCTCGATGTCGTACGCGCCCGATCCGCCGCCGATGTCCAGGAGGCGGCGGAAATGTCCGAAATCCACCGCTTCGCCGAGCTTGCGCGCGGTCATCGTGGAAAGCGAATGCATCGCCTCCCAGAAGAGTGCCAGCACCGTCGGATCCTCGCCGTCGAACATGGAGGATTGCACTGCCGGGTCCCACGTGGTTGGCCGGTTCGTGCGCAGCGCCTCTGTAAGCCTTCCCCACCCCGCGTAGAGCCGCTTGTCGGCCATCTGCACGAAGCCACCGAAGTAATACGGCTTCCCGCGCACGAGATAGGCTTCGCTTAACGGCGTATTGCGATAATGGCCGTCCGTCTTCTCCAGAAGCCCGAGTGCAGCGCAGCCGGTCAACAGCATCTCGGCCGGACGTGGATGCAGACCGAGCGCTTCCGCCAGCCCGGCAACCGTGATGCCGGCGCCGCCTGCAAGGCGGCTGAAGAGGTCCAACTCGTGCGCCGCGGCCAGAGTCTTGAAGGCCCAGAAACCGGTCGAAAGCGCCATCAGCGGGACGGCGGAAGGAAGCTCTGGCGTGGCGGCAAGAGTTTTTGTTCGAGGCATTTCGGCCTCCCATGTTCCAGACTACGACCGTGGCTTGCATGACCGTGTTGGCGAACATTGCCATCCTAGTATCGTAAGAAATTACGGGGCTGGTAGAAGTGCCAATTCATGGATTCTCGGCCAGTCCAATTCTGCGGACATCTCTCGTCCTCATGTTCGTTCCTGCCTACCTCGGCCGAGCAATAAGGTTCCCTGCCAGCATCCACTCAGCCTCCTCATGAGGGAACTGGATCTTTCGTCAAGCGTTGCATTGCTCGGTTGATCGAGTGGTTTCTCGCACCATCCCGCGCCAACAGTGACGAGTGCCGATAACGACCAATGCCGGGGGTGACAGGCGTCCGACGGGACCGACGTCTCCACGGCAAAGGGTCCAAAGGTCAGGGTCCAAACGGCCAGTGCAAAGCGAGCATCAACCCTGCGGCAGCCGCCAGTCTGTCCGCAGCTAACTGGCAACGTGAATGCAAGACGAAAGCCTCAAGGCTTTTAGGACCATCGGTTGTTCCGATGGTCCTTTTTTGCAAAGATTTCCCACGAAAGCTGAACCGTCGCTCATAGCTGACGGACGTCGGCCTAAGGCCTTGGCAGACAATGGTGACCAGTGTCCGAGGGTCTGTTTTCGAGGGCCAAGCGGACCACCCCGCGACATCGGGGGATCCACGATGCGTAGCGCTAGATGGCAGAGCAACGCAGACTTGCCAATTGGAGCGCATCGCGGGCTGCAGCATCATAGGGGAATCGCGAGATCATAGGGGAATCGCGAGGGAGCAGTGCCCATCTTCGTCGGCCGTGGCGCGCCAAATACAGCCGAATCCACGATTTCCTGCGCGCCGCCCCGCACGACCACGACGGCAGGAATTCGCTGTCGTAGGAGGGGTGGTGTTTGGTGGCCCTTGGCGTTCGCATGAGTGAATTGCTCTTTGGCGGTCAAATGCCGTGACGGCAAACAAGCGCCAAGACCTGCCGTCACACGGCTCGCAATCCCATGGAGGGAATCTTGTCATCGCCGGTCGACCCCTCGCTTCGAACCCGTGTGTTCGGCGATCGCCTCGACGATCCGGTCCCAATGGCCGGGGTGCAGCTCGTGCCCGCCGCCTTCGAGCTTCATGAGCCGTGCGCCCGCTACGGCCCCGGAAAGCTGCACCCCGTGCTCCATCGGGAAAACCGGGTCGGCCGTGCCGTGGATCACGAGCAGCGGCGCGCGCAGGTCGCCGAGCCGGCCGCGCCACAACTCGCCGCCACGCAGCAGGACGATGTGGTTGGTTGCGTTGAGGTAGCCGCCGGAGCGGTCGAAATCCTTCTCGACGAAGGCCCTCGTCCCCGACTCGTCGAACCCGTATGCCGTGCCTGCGATCAGGCGCGCATCCTCCACCTCATATGCGACCGTCGCCGCCCGATCCGACCAGTCCACCTCCACGGCCATATGTTGCAGCCAGGCCTCGCCGCTCTTCGGGAGTTGAGATCTGTCCATCCCGATCGGAGTGCTGCTGATCACCGTCAGGGAAAGCACCCGTTCCGGGCGCGTGAGCGCCGCACCCTGGCCGATCATCCCGCCCATGGAGAAGCCGACGACATGGGCCGCC
The DNA here is from genome assembly GCF_036924525.1 of Bradyrhizobium sp. AZCC 1719. Classification (NCBI taxonomy): domain Bacteria; kingdom Pseudomonadati; phylum Pseudomonadota; class Alphaproteobacteria; order Hyphomicrobiales; family Nitrobacteraceae; genus Bradyrhizobium; species Bradyrhizobium sp. AZCC 1719. Next base: position 4,524,855 of record NZ_JAZHRU010000001.1, read on the forward strand.
GACAGGCCGTAGCCGTCCAGCAGGCGGAACACGTCGTCGACCGCGTCCTCGAAGCCGTAGCCCGGGCGACCGGGGGCAAACTTGCTCGAAAGGCCGGTGTCACGCTGGTCGTAGCGGATGACGAAGCGACCCCGCGCGGCGAGCCGGCGGCAGAATCCGTCCGGCCACCACAGCATGGACGCCATCCCGCCCATGATCAGGAGCATCGGCGGATGGGCCGGATTGCCGAAGCTCTGTGTCGCGAGCTCGAGCCCGTCCGCTCGGATCGTCTGTTCGTTCATGCCAGGCCCTCGCGGCGCAGCGCCGCTTGCACGGCAGGCCGCCCTTCGATGCGTGTAATGTAATCGCGAAGCGGCTCGGGCAGTGGAAATCCGAGTTCCGCCGCGCCGCGCGCCAGCTGGAAGAGATAGGGATCCGCGACGGTGAAGGTCTCTCCGAACAGATAGCCCCGATGCAGCCGGTCCGCGGCGAAGCGGAACCATCGCAGTATTTCCTGGGCGATGGGCTCCCTGACGTCGTCAGGAAGCGCAAGGCAGGTGGGAAAGCGCTTTCTGCACAGCGCCACGATATGAACCTCCCATCCATCCAACCGAGACCCGACCCTAACTGGGCCTCGGCACGAAAGATCAATCCAATTTCTTCTTAGGACCGAAGCGGATAGGCGAGGCACCGTCGCGACCGGTCGTTGCAAATCTCGGCAAGTCATCGAGCGCCTCGAACCAAGGTAGCTGTTCATTGACGAAGGCGTGGCAGCTCGGCGACGCATAATCCGCATCGAGCAGCGACACCGCATATACGTGAATTTCTCCCTCTATCCGTTCATTCTCATATGTGAGGGGTGACCCACAATTCTCACAGAAACCACGCCGAACGCCCGGCGAGGAATGGAAATAGCGGGGCGCGCCCTTCGTGAACGCGAACGCGCTGCGTGGGACTGAAATCCATGTCGTTATTGGGGAAGAGGTTGCTCGTCGACAACTCTCGCAATGGCAATGCAACGTCCAGTTCGGTTCCCCGGTGTATTGGAAGACAATCGAGCCGCACAAACATTTGCCAGACACTGAAGTGGCATCCATTTGCCGCACCTTGTTCCTATAGAGGACTGTTCGATTGTGCCGATTGACCATCGTGTGTCAACGATGTCGCCTACCAGCGCTTGCGATCACCATTCGCACCCCGCAGTGGGTGTGACCGCCATTTCCGCACTATCGTCTTGTCTGGCCGAAGATGCGGTATTCGGACTTCCCTTTACTGATGTGGCCGCCGAATCGTGGCGCCTTCCTTTCCTGCGATACTAGCCTCGGGGCTAACGGGGCCCTTCTCGGCTGACATGTCGATCGACGGCACCCAGCGGCTTGCAATGATCACGATGGCGCAGACCGCATAAGAGCACACCCCCAGCGCATAGGTCTTGGCGATGCCGAATTGGATCGACAACGCCACACCCAGCACAGACGCCAGCATCGACGTAATTCCGTTGGTGCTCCAGAAGAACGGCAGCAGTTCATGATGACGGCGCCAGTTACCGAGCCCGAGCGGAAACATCATCCCCATGCAGAATGCAGGGGGAGCCAGCAGCAGGACGGACACCACAATACGCATATCGGTTGACAGCGACCGCGCCCAGATGGTGACCAGCGGCGTCAACAGCCCTGCCACCACGAGTGTGGTGAGGAGGGCGGCAATCCTGAAGACGGTGACGCGTGATCGGGAGGCATCCGCGCCGACCGTGGCGCTGCCAATCCCGCTAAAAAGAAGAATTGTGAATAGCACGACACTCAGCCCGTAGACGGGATGTCCGAGAAAGACCATCAGGCGCTGCATCTGCGATATCTCGATCAGCATGAAGCCCATCCCGATCGCGCTGAAATAGGCCACGGGCGGCGTCAGCGTCGCCATTGGCATCCGCCTCGCAAGACGAAGGAAGGGCAGCACGATGTAATATCCGCAAGCGCAGAGCGCTACGATGATGAGCGAGCCGGTGACGCCGATCGCGACATTGTTGCTCATGATGTCCCAACTTTGCGTGCTCACGAAATCGCTGAAGCGGGACGTATAGAAGAAGAACGGATTGTCGTCGGTCGAAGCAGCGATGTTTTCCGGCAGCGAATCGAAGAAAGCCTGGTCCGCCTTGTCGGACAGCAACGTTGAGGTGACGGCATCGAAGGTGATGTCCGGCCCCAACAATATCTTGAAGCCCTGCGCCTGAAGTCTCTCACGCGCGCCTTGCCATTCTGCGTCGCTGAACGCGTCAGGCCGGGTAATCACCGTCACGATGCCGCCGACGTTGACCGCGACGACGTGATGCCGCAACTCCCCGGCCGACACTCCCTTGCGCTGCAGCGCGCTCGCGGCAATCGCGATCAGGCGGTATAGCTCGCCACGGTGCTTCTCGGCATTGTACCAGCGTGATACCGACAACAGCCCGCCAGGCTTGAGCGCCCGGTAAAAATCATCCCACGCCTCCACGGTATATAGACGATTTTCGGTGAGCGTCAGGCCGCCGGCCGCCGTCGCCGCCCAGGTGTCGATGAGTGAAATCTGTACCAGGTCGTACCGCTCGGGCGAGTGGTTGATGTAGCTTCGCGCCTCGGCATTGACCAAGGATACGCCGGGCTGGCGATCGAGATGGCCGGAGAAATCGGCGAATTTTTCGGTGAGCACTTCGAAGATCGCCGGGTTGATCTCAATTGCGCGAATCCGGCTGGCGCCGAAGAGCAGACCGGAAAGGATGTCACGACCTCCGCCCACGCCAACGACAGCGACGTCGGCCGCCGGCTGCACGAGGTAGGCTGCATTGATGACATCATCTTTCAGGTAGGCGAGCTTTCCGATATCGCCATCATACCTGGTGATGACCGTGCCTGCATCGGCATCGATGTCGAGGTAGTGTTGGTCGATCCGGGCATCAGGAGTGCCAACCAGACCCCAGCCAAACGGGACCTTCTCGGCCAACTCGCGCACCCTTACCCGCGAATAGGTATTCCAGCGTTCGAACAGCGTGCCGGTCTGTTCAGCGCCCTTGGCCCAGAACACCCCGAGATGGCTTCGACCGGTCAGGTCAAGGCCGGAGTGCACGGTGGCCGCGACGGCCAGCGTTAGCGCGACAGCCCCGCTCAAACGCACACCGCGGACGTCTTCGCTGCGTCTCACGACGATCCAGCCAACGCCAGCAGCAAGGGCTCCGATCCATAGCGTGGCGCTTACGGGGTCAATCACCAGCAGTATGAAGATCACCCCGAGACATCCAACGGCGGCGCCCATGAGGTCGGCTGCATAGAGCCACCCGCCGCCATATGGCAGACGCGTCAGCAACAACGTTATGCAAACTCCGCCTTCCGTGAACGGAGCTACGAAGGCGATGATCGCCAGCGCCAGGGCGAGGGGCACATTTGCTGCGGATACGGCGAGCGGCACGCACAGGAAGACGATCATTGCGCCAACGCTGCTAAGCGCGAACCATGACGCGTGGCGGGCGAATTCGATTCCGACCCGCTCGGCGGCATAACGGGCGGGTTTGCCGTAGACCTTCATCGCTCCGCGCGTGAGCCCGAGCATGGCAAGTGAAATGGCGGCAAATGCGAAATGATGATGGAGCATAACGCTGAAGAAGCGCGTTATCAGTATCTGGTAGGAAAGCGTCGCAGACGCCAGCACAAAGATTGCCAGATAATAGCGACCGGGAATCCTCGATATGGATTGCAATGAGCTACCCTCTTGGTGGAGCCTTGATGGGCTCTATTGGGTGCGCTTTGACCAACTCGCGCTGCGTCGCCGCTCAAGCATGTCATCGCGAGTATTTGTAGCGATCAACCAATCCAAATTCTACGAGCAAACAAGGCGGTGTTCCAGATCTCCCAAAGAAGGACAACGCCGGTCGATCGGGTAGAGACTGCCAAGCCTGCAAGCAGTGCTGCCGACAAGTAGTATTTTCGTTTCAAAGCAAGAAAAAACGAGACGATTAGCAGCAGTGCCAAGGGCTCGGTATACCCGGCCGATAGCAAGACCGAAGCGGGAAAAAAGCTGAGCAGCGCGGTTGTGGCGAGAGCCAGTTGATTACCAAATTCCTCGCGAACCAGCTTGAAAAGGACGACAATCGCGAGCAATCCCGCGACGTTCGATACCAACAGCAATGCATCCGCAGGCGTGAGACCGCTAATCGTCGCCAGGCTCCGTGCGAGCATCGGATACAGCGGGTAAAATACGATGTTCTGTTGAACAGTCGGATCGCCGGCGCCGTACCGGCGAAGCGACGCGTCGCGACTTCAAACCGGCTCGGGCAAGACGTCATCCTGTTTGCGTGCGACGGCAGTCAGGCCGATCGGTCCAGAGGATGAGCTTTCGTGACTGATACGAAGACATGGCCCGCAAGAAGTAAAGTCGGGCACTCTGCACACGAATTTAGGATTCTGCTCGGACGTCAAACGGTCGTCCTCCGTCACGAGGCGCGAAACAGCCGCACGATCTCCACAGTACATCAAATCAAGGGGGGTGGTCGAGGCCGAGGTATTCCGCAACACGAAAACGAGCAGCCAACCTATCCGCACTGCGGCTCTACGAAGAAGCAGTCCCTTCGGTGTAGTGTGGTCTTCATCGCCCTCGGTCGATGAGCCTTTCGAGATTTCCGGAACGGCCCCGCGGGAAACGGCGTGCATCGCATCGTACATGTAACGCTCCTGCTTCGTTGAGCGTGCGCACGATGGGGTCCGGATGTCGCAGAACTTTGCCGACGACCGCCGGGAATTGTCGCGATCTGTCTCAGGAATGCTGCATTGGATAGTTCGCGACAGTTGCGGCCATCGGTGATGGCCGTGCCTCACATCCGCTCTTGAATGACCTTGCTCTCAATGCGGCTTCTTAAGTTGCATCAAGTCTGAACAGGCATACGGGTTTGCGACAAATTGCGACAAAGATGGCTCACCAGGACAACGTTCTGCGACAGCTTGTGCCTAGATTGTTTCAGCCAGATCGGGGAATCATGCACCTGAGGCCGGTTCCCGCTCGGATCGGCCGGCATCGGGATCCTGCGATCCCGATGCCGCGGCGTTGTCAGTGAAGCCAGCCACAAGCATTTGATTTCGCTCGATCATACGCGGCCGATACACTCTGTTACACTTTTTCGATGGGGTGGGTGCAGGACTTCAGTATGATCCTGGACGGAGCAAACTAGATGGACTCGGCACCTCACATCGCCGTAGTGGATGATCATCGCGATATTCGCGATCTGGTCGGCAAATACTTGATGCAGCATGGCTACCGCATCAGTCTTGCGGAGAGCGCCGTTGCACTCCGCCGCTTGCTCGAACGAAGTGCTCTGGACCTGGTGGTTCTTGACGTCATGATGCCGGGTGAGGACGGACTGTCCCTCTGCCGCCATCTGCGCAGCACCACGGACCTTCCCGTTATCCTGTTGACTGCGATGGCGGAGGAGACCGATCGAATCGTGGGCCTGGAAGTCGGTGCCGATGACTATGTGAGCAAGCCATTCAATCCCCGCGAACTCCTCGCCCGCATCAAAGCGGTGCTTCGACGAGTCCAAAGCCTGCCGCCGCAAAAGGGCCGGCTTGCGACCAAGGTTGTACGTTTTGATCGATGGACCTTTGACGTCAACCGGCGCGAGTTGACGGGAGACGACGGCGTTGCTGTGCCGCTCAGCACGGCGGAGTTCCGCCTGTTGTGTGCATTTCTCGACCATCCCGGCCTGGTGCTCAGCCGCAATCAGCTCCTCGACCTGACGGTCGGCCGGGATGCCGATCCGTTCGACCGGAGCATCGACAATCAGGTCAGCCGCTTGCGGAAGAAAATCGAGGCCGATCCGAAAGTACCAGCCTTGATCAAGACTCACTGGGGCGGTGGATACAGCCTCGCCGCGCAGGTCGAGCAGCCATGATGGGCTTGTGGAAGCGTAGTCTTGCGGCCCGTTTCATCTGTTTCACGCTGCTGTCTTTAGTGCTGTCGCAAGCCATCGTGTTCTTCATTTCCTGGGATGAGCACGGGCAGGCGATTCGGAAGGCCGCCAAGGGCGAGATATTCAGCCGGAGCGCCTCGCTCGCCCGGGTTTTGGAGGCGACGCCTCCGTCGCTGCAGACCGATATCCTTAATGCCAGCAACACCAGTTCAGCGAGATATTGGATATCGACCAACGGACTGAAGGATGCCTCCGCGTGGCGAGAGGAGGCATGGGAGCGCTTGGCGCAGCCATTGCCGCGCATGTCCTTTGCCGGCCACAGCGTGCCCGCCGAGGTGAGACCGGATTTCACCCGAAACACCGCCAGCAGTAGCGGCGCCTCCTCACAATGGGTCGACCTAAGGCCGGAAGCTTGGCCGCTGTCCCGACCAGCGAAATTTCTTTATCTCGATGATGCCACCGGCATGGGATTGGCCGTTCAGTTGGCTAACGGAGCATGGCTGAACACTGCATTTGCCAAGCCTGCGCAAGACGGCTTCTGGACCTCCAAATCCACCTTGGCACTCGGCCTCTCCGCGTTGTCGTTGTCGATCATTGCCGTATTCGCCGCTCGAGGCATCGCGCAACCATTGCGCCGCCTGGCGGTAGCGGCCGAAGCCTTCGGCCGTGGTCAGGAGATCGTACCGCTGCCGGAAACTGGCCCCGACGATATCCGGCGTACCGCCGAGGCATTCAATCGCATGCAAGAGCGCCTGCACCGTTTCGTCGACGACCGCACCAGAATGCTGGCCGCCATCGGTCATGATCTGCGCACACCTCTGACCTCGCTCCGTTTGCGTGCGGAATTCGTGTCCGACGAGGACGTTCGCGAGAAAATGCTCTCCACCATTACCGAGATCCAGACGATGACGGAGGCGACCCTCGCATTCGCTCGCGAAGACGCAACCGCAGAAAACACGCGGACCGTGGACCTCTCGGCTCTAGTGGAAAGTCTCTGCGACGATCTCGCCGAACTCGGTCATGACGTCTCTTTCTCCGAGGGACAGAAGATCAGCTATAGCTGCCGACCAGACGCACTCCGCCGCGCATGCCGCAACCTCGTCGAAAATGCCATTCGTTATGGCGAGCGGGCGCGCGTCAGCGTGGAGAGACGACCAGATAGTATCGAAATCATCGTCTCGGACGATGGACCCGGGATACCCGATACCGCCAAGGAGCAGGTTTTCACGCCGTTTTTCCGCATGGAGAGTTCGCGGAACCGCGAAACTGGCGGCGTAGGTCTCGGCCTGTCCATTGCCCGGACCATTGTTCGCCGCCATGGCGGAGATATCGTCTTGATCAACAAGGAGAAGGGATTACACGCGGCCATTAGCCTGCCACCGCTGGATGGTGGGCCGCCGCCTCCCATCAGCCGCCCGGTCGCAGGAGCGAAGGACGTTACCAGCGCTCTCGAAAAGGCAGAGCCTTCGTCGGTGGCCACGCCAACGGCGGCCATTCATTGATCAGAGGTGACGCACGGATAACTGACTTCGAAGGTCAAATTTGTGCAGCGCGTTGGTGTGGTGCGGCAAGCGGGTGCAATAGGGAACTCGCTCCTCACGGATGAGTTTGTTTCTGGGTTCACAGACCTTCAATCCGGAGGGAAGCCATGGAGCATCTCCGCTACCCGAACGAAACCGCCGAGTACCGTGCTGCCAGAAACGCGCTTCTAGACGACGAGATCGCGCTTCGTGCCCACATTGAAGCTGTAGCAGCCAAGCGCCGCGCCTTGCCGCTCGGCGGCGAAGTACCGGAAGACTATGTATTCGAGCGGATCGGCAAGAATGCCGTGCCTGAGAAGGTCAGGATGTCCGAGCTGTTCGGTCCGCATGACACGCTCATTCTGTACAGCTTCATGTATGGACCCGAGCGGGAGCTGCCATGTCCCGGCTGCACGCACCTGCTCGATGGGATCGACGGCGCGGCAAGGCACATCGGCCAGCGAGCTGCACTTTACATCGTTGCGAAATCCCCAATTGCACGGCTTGCCGCGTGGGCTCACGAGCGCGGCTGGGACCATCTGCCGCTGGTGTCTACGGCGGGCAATAGCTACGACGCGGATTATTTTGGTGACACGTCGAAGTTTCCCAAGGGCGTGCGTGCACAGCATCGCGTTCCGGACGGCGAGAACTGGGACGAAACGATCTTCAACGTGTTCAAGAAGAGTGGCGGAGCAATCCGTCACTTCTGGGGTTCGGAGATGAGCTTCGCGCCAACCGAACCCAATCAACATCATCGCGCCGGGGATCTGGTCGACCCCGTGTGGGGTCTGCTCGATATGACCCCCGAGGGGCGTGGAGACTTTTTCCCCAAGGTAAAGTACGATTGACCCTTGGATCGACGGTGAGTGACCGAGGGAGCGACACGATGTCGGCGGTGCCGGAAGTCATATCCGCAGACGCGAACGACCGGGCAAACGCGATCAGCACCATTGTGCTCGGCTTTGCGGCCGACCCGATGGCGCGTTTTGCTTGGCCCGATCCGTCCGTATACCTCAGAATAATGCCTCGGATGGTCAATGCTTTCGGCGGCGGTGCTTTCGAGCATGGCACAGCCTACATCACCGAAGGGGCCCGCGCTGCCGCCTTATGGCTGCCACCAGGCGTCGAGCCGGACGAAGCAGAAATGAACGCAATCATGGAGGAGTCCCTGCGCCCGGAGATATCAGGGGATATCGGGGCCATCATGAAAGGAATGGCCGAACATCATCCCCATGAGCCGCATTGGTATCTGCCTCTTATCGCCGCCGATCCGAAATGGATCGGGCAGGGGCTTGGCTCGTTGCTGATGAAACATGCGCTTCGACGATGCGACGAGGAGGGCAGCGCGGCCTACCTCGAAAGCTCAAACCCGCGTAACATTTCGCTCTATGAACGCCACGGCTTCAAGATCACCGGCAGAATCCAAAGCGGCTCTTCGCCAGTGGTGACGCCGATGCTGCGGCCTGCATCCTGAACGCTCGAGTTGACTCAACCGGGCATCACCGCACTACATTTTCCAGCTCTCGGAAAATTGCAGTTGCAGATGCTATCATCGAGCTAACACGCCCGCGAGTTGTGGCGAAAGATCCGGATTTTGTTAACTGCGCTAATCTGTCCCGGCTTTCTGTTATGGCAGAAGCCGGGCGATGGGATACCCTGCTTGAAAAATCAAGGAGGAAAGATGCCCTTAAAAATCAACCGCCGTCATTTCATCGCGGCTGGTACCGCCGTTGCCGCGATGCCTTTGCTGTCGCGTGGCGCCTCCGCGCAAGCCGCGTGGCCGTCGCGGAATATCCGCATGGTCTGCAGCTACCCGGCGGGCGGACAGACGGATCTGCTCGCGCGCGCCTTCGGTGACTTCATCTCCAGGCAGGTGGGGCAGAACGTCGTCATCGAAAACAAGGCGGGCGCTTCCGGCTCGATCGGCGCGGCGGAAGTCGCGCGCGCGGCGCCGGACGGCCACACCATCCTGTGCTCGATTTCGACCACCTATGTGATGAACCGGGTGATGATGAAGAACCCCGGCTACGACATGGACAGAGACCTGACGCTCGTCAGCATCATCCCGGGTGCCGGGCTGCTGCTGGTCGCGAGCCTGGCGTCCGGCGTCAAAACGCTGGACGATTTCGTCGCGTTCGCACGCAAGAAAGGCCAGGTGAACTTCGGCACCTACAGCGCGGGCTCGGCCCCGCACATGACGATCAACGAACTCAACAAGCAGTACGGCCTCAAGATAGAACCGATCCACTACCGGGGCGAAGCGCCGATGTGGACGGGCCTGATGGACGGCACGCTTGACGTCGCGATGGGCAGCTACACGGCCGCTCAACCCGTCCTGCAAGGCAACCACGGCGTGGTGTTCGCGGTGCATTCGAAGAAGGTCGCTGCGATCCCGAGCGTCAAGACCCTTCCCGAACAAGGCGCGACATCGAAGTTCTTCACCATCAGCGGCTTCACAGGCTGGGCAGTACCGAAGGCGACGCCGCAACCGATCGTCGATCGGCTTTCGGAACTCTGCGTGGCCGCCAACAACGATCCGAAAGTGAAGGAAGTTCTCGCCACCTTCGTGCTGGAGCCGGCACTCGGCTTCAAGGAAAGCAATGCTCTGTATCAGCGCGAATTGCCGACCTGGATCGAGACCGCGCAGGCGCTTGGCCTGGAGCCGGCGTAGCGGGAAGTAGAGGTAGTTAGCCTACGGGCCTGTGTGAGGTGAGCACATCGGTCAGGCTCCCTCCCCCCTTGCGGGGGAGGGGTGGGGAGAGGGGTAAGCCCCGGGCGAGATGAGTCGATGTGCGCACCGCCTCCCTCAATTCAATCTCGGTCGCCCGTTGTGACGCCCACATCGAGGGAGCACGTCGTGCGGCACCCCTCTCCCTAACCCTCCCCGCAAGGGGGGAGGGAACCCTGCCGCTGGTGCGTCCCTCACAGCATTGCAAGCAGTGGCCAATTAAACGCGATGGGTTTCGCTCCGCTCTACCCTGCAAGCCTCACTTCATTCCCGTGCAACTCGCATAAAACGTCGTCGTCGCGGGCCAATCGGAGAACATGCCGCGGATGCCGACCTGCTTGGCCAATATATCCAGCACCGTCAGGGTGTCGCCGTCGCGGTCGATCGCGCTCCTGATCGACTTGTGATAGAAGCCGCCGCCCTTGTGCAGCGGGCCGTCGCGTTCCAGCGACCAACCGATCAGGTCGAGGCCAGCGGCCTTGGCGGCCTTGGCGTATTCGGACGGGACGATTTTTTGTCTGTCGTTCAGCGTCAGCATCATCGGAATCGGCGGGCCGAGGATCGCGACGCCTTGCGACTTCAATTCCGCCATCGACGGCTTCCACGTCTCCGGCTTATTGGGATCGAGACCCTGTTTTTCGTAACGCTCTTCAAGATAGACCGCCTGTTTCGCGAATTCCGGTTCGGTCTTCACCCAGTGGAGCACGTCGGCGAGATTAAAGCTTTGCGCAAAGACATCGCTCGGCGGAATTCCGGCCTTCTTGTAGGCCTCCAGCATCTGCGACGCGTATTTCTCCTGGGTGTAATCGCCGTCGAACGGCATCGGCACCTCGGGCGCCTTGAGCTCAGGCGTGAACTTGGCGCCGAGACTTTTGATCAGCGCGATGCTCTCGTCATGCGTCATCAGCGTGCCGGAATTGGCGTAGAGGTCGGTGCGCCAGCGCGGCGTGCCGTTCTGATATTCCTCAGGCGTCTTCGCGTCGGGGTTGAAGCCGTCCATCTTCGCGCGCAGCCGCCGGAATTCTGCGAGCGTGATGTCTGACGTGCAGCACTTTGCGGAGGCTTTCCTGCCGGCCGCGGAATCAGCCGGGCTGAAGGCTTGCGTGCATTTTGCGGCAAGCTCCGGCACGGTCAGAATGTTGGTGGTGGCGTGCAGGTCGCACTGCGAATGGCGGCACACGAGCTGGCGGTCTTTCGTAAACGTCACGTCGCATTCGATGATGCCGGCGCCCATCCGGGCGGCGGCAATGTAGGACTCCCTGGTATGCTCGGGAAATTCCAGCGCGGCGCCGCGGTGGCCGATGGAAAAATCGGTCTTGCGAAATGGCCCGGTGCACTGCGCAAGCTGCGTCTTCAGCGGCCCGTCCTTCATCTTGTCGACGAGATAGAACGGCCGCGGGCCGATCTGTGGCTCGCGCGGCAGCAGGATGTCCTCGGCCGCGGCGGGAAGGATCGCGGTCAACAGCCAGAGCGCTGAGAGGAGGGCGGAGCGATGGCGGACGGGCATGGGTGGCACCTCGGATGACGCATTGCGCGCAGGCTTGATATCACAGAGCATGTGACAATTGCGTGTTGAAGCGGTGTAGGGTGGGCAGAGCGCAGCGTGCCCACCATTCCCTCCAACAACGCTGAAATGGATGGTGGGCACGGCGCTGCGCGCCTTTGCCCACCCTACAAGAGGGAGAAGAAAAATGCCCGCAGCCTTTTTCGTCGTCCGCGCCACCGTGTCCGATCCCACCAGGCGTCAGGCCTTCGACGCCTGGTACTCGCGCGAGCATCTGCCGGATGCGATGAGGTCGTTCGGCGCCGTGAAGGCGTGGCGCTACTGGAGCGCGACCGATCCATCGCTGCACGAGGCGATGTACCAGTTCACGGACAAGGCTGCGCTCGATCGCGCCATCGAAGGACCGGATATGAAGCGTCTGGTCGCTGACTTCAACCGCGACTGGCCGGACGTGACGCGGACGCGCGAGGTGCTGGTGCTTGCCGAGGAGCGCGCGGCGCAAGACGCGAGACGACGTATCCGTCGCGGAGAAGACGCGTCGTCACAGATGCGGGCAACGCAAAAATACCGCAAAGACGACAAGAGTTCCGCTGCAAACAACAGCACGCGAAAATAATTCTCGATCGACTCCGTTCGCAGCAAAGCTGAACACGCAGTTCACCGCGCGTTCATCTCGGCGCCGTGAAACTCTCTTTCTTGCACACAGCAAACGGAGGAAGGGATGTGATGGAACGCCGCCACTTTTTGAAACTCGCCTTTGGATTTGCTGCGGGCGGCGTCGCGCTTGCAGCGAGCGCGCAGGCCGCGCCGCTGATGCCGGCGCCGCTCGCCGATGACGCGAAGCTGCCCGCCAACAAGGATGCTCAACCCGCCGTCACGTCAGGCGATGAGGTCGATCGTCTCACGCCCGAAGAAGTGGGCTGGGGCCGCGGCCGTCGTCGCGGCTGGGGCCGAAGGCACTGGGGCTGGCGCCGCCGCCGTTGGCGCCGCAGGCACTGGGGCTGGCATCGCCGCCGTCGTTGGCGCCGCCGCTATTGGCGCCGCCGTCGTTACTACTGGTAAGACTTCGCCGCGGATTGCTTAGAAAGCAGTAAAAAAAAGCCCCGCGCGAGCGGGGCTTTTGTCATGCTTGGGAATTCTCAGTAAGCGCGGCAGCGTCCGTAGCGCCACACGGTGCCGTAGGGGCACACGCGGCCGGGCCGCACCACGACGGTCCGAGCTGGAGGCCGCACCACGACGACCGGGGCCGCCGGCCGAACAACGACCCGGCGATTGGGTTGGCAGCCGCCATAGGGGCCGCGATGCCAGCCGGGGCCGCATCCGCCCGCGGCTTCCGCCGCGCTGAAGCTGGCAACGGTGCCCAGGGCCAAAACTGCTGCGAAAAGGTACTTCATGTTTTCTCCCGTTCTTGGCCGCAAGGCGGCACGTTCGGAACCTAGTCACGAACACCTGAATGGAACATGAATGTCGTGATTTGTAATGTCGTGATTTGTCATGGGGCTACGGCCAAAAATCCGAGCAACAACTCGCCGTATTTCGCCGGCGCTTCCAAAAAGACCAGGTGTCCGGTGTTCGGGATCACCTCGGCCCGGCCGCGCGCCATCTTGGCGGCGAGCGCCTTGGCCAGCTCGGCGTTCTGCCCCATCTTCGAGCGCAGCGCTTCCGGCGCATTGGCTTTTCCCGGCGCGTTATGATCGTCGGCGCCCATCACGAACAGCGTCGGCTGCGTGATCAGCGGGATCTCGTGCACGACAGGCTCGCGATAGATCATCTGTGCGGAACTGACGAACGCGCGCAGCCAGCGCGGATATTCGGCGCTGCCCTTGATGTTGAAGCGCGCGTCGATGAAGGGCGTGATCTGTTCGGGCGGCAGTTTGAGGGCGTAGTTGGTTTCGAGCTGCTTGCGATAGGCGTCCGCTGTGAGCTTATCTTCGTTCTCCAAAATCTTTTCGGTCGGCGTCGGCGGCACGTAGAGCCGGTAATCTTCCAGCCCGATCGGAGCCGTCAGCACCAGATGCGCGATCCGGTCAGGGTAGGCGCGTGCGATCCGCACCCCGAGCATGCTGCCGAGCGAATGCGCCACGATGTCGGCCTTGGCGATTTGCAGATGATCGAGCAGCGCGATCGTGTTGCGCGCCAGCGTATCGAAATGCAAATCGCCTTGCGGCTTCGATGATTTTCCAAAGCCGATCTGGTCCGGCACGACCACGCGGTAGCCGGCATCGCTCAAGGTCTTGATGACCGGCGCCCAGTAGCTCGATGGAAAATTGCGGCCGTGCAGCAGCACCACGCTGCGTCCGTTCGCTTGCGCGGGAGCTACGTCCATATAGGCCATCCGCACCGGCTCGCCGTCGTTGACCAGCGGCAGCAGATGGACGGGGTAGGGATAGGCAAAACCTTCGAGACCAATGCCGTAGGGTTCGCGTTGCGCCGATTCCGCGGCTCCGGCCGGCAGCAGGGGCTGAATGCAAAGGGCGGCAGTGAGCACGCCGGCAAGAATTGGTCGCATCGCAAACTCCATCTGAAGATGAAGCTGAATTGATGCCGATATCAGGTGCCGTAAAGGCCGCGCAGCTTCACATTTTGCGGAGATCAGCCAGCCTCATTTGGCCTTCAGGTTCAAGCCATCACGACTAAGCTTCGCTGCTGCCAAACAGCGCCGCGAACCGCTTTTCGCCGGCGCGCGTGAAGTTCACGACGCGGCTGCCAGGCGCGGGATCGCGCGCCGCCCAGTTCAATTCGGTGAAGCGGTTCATCACCGCGGCGCCCAGCGTGCCGGCGAGATGGTGCCGCCGTTCGCTCCAGTCGAGACAGGCCTTGCACACGGGCCGGCGCGGGTGAGCGAGCATATCCGCGTCGATCTGCAGCGCCTCGGCGATGAAGCGCTTGCCCTCGCCGGTGAGTTCGATCGCCTGTTTGGTTTGCCGGACCAGTTTTTGCTTTCGCATGCTGTCGAGCATCTGCACGCCGAGATCGCCGGCCAGATGATCGTAGCAGATCCGGGCGCGCCGCAGCGCCGGCTCCTTCGGCCCGGTGCGCACGCGCGTGTGTCCGGCGCGCTCGGCAAGGCCCGCCAGCCCTTCGAGCACGCCCGCAACATCGGGGCCGGTGAGGCGGTAATAGCGATGACGGCCCTGCTTCTCCGGCTCGATCAGGCCGCCGGTCTCGAGTTTGGACAGATGCGAACTCGCGGTCTGCGGCGTGATGCCGGCCTGGTGCGCCAGCTCGCTCGCGGTCAGCGCTCGGCCGTCCATCAGCGCGGTCAACATGTTGGCGCGGGCGGGATCGCCGACCAGCGAGGCGACCATGGCGATGTCAGGACCTGCTTTCATAGTTCGATCATAGCCGAAGCATCGCTGTAGGGCAAGCGGGTAGTATTGCCTCGAACGTCATTGCGAGGAGTGCAGCGACGAAGCAATCCATTCCTCCGCTTGTGGAGCTATGGATTGCTTCGCGGAGCCTGTCATCCGGCGGCGCTTTGCGCCGACCGGGTGGCTCGCAATGACGGGGAAACATTGGAGAGCATCATGACCGTCACCGTCTTCATCCGTTACCAACTCGACCCGTTCAAGCGCGCCTTGTTCGAGGAATATTCCAAAAACTGGCTCACCATCATTCCGAAATGCGGCGGCGACCTGATCGGCTACTGGATGCCGCACGAGGGCACCAACAACATCGCCTTCGCGCTGATCTCGTTCGACAGCCTTGCGTCTTACGAAAGTTACCGCGCACGGCTGCGCGCGGACAGCGAAGGCAAGGCCAATTTTGATTTCGCCGAAGAGAACAAGTTCATCCTCGCCGAGGAGCGGACGTTTCTGCGCAAGGTCGTGGCGTGAGACGTCTGGCGGAGCAGACGCAGCGTTACTATGTAGGCGGCGCCAACAAACCGAGGGGAGCGACCCATGCTGACATCTGCTGACAAACGCGCCGCATTCAGGAAGTTGCACGAGAGCGGATGCTTCATCATCCCCAATCCGTTTGACGTCGGCAGCGCGAAAGCGTTGCAGCATCTCGGCTTCAAGGCGTTGGCTTCGACCAGCGCCGGCTTTGCCTGGACGCTGGGCAAGGCCGACAATCGCGTCACCGTCGACGACGTCTGCGCTCATCTCGCCGCGATCTGCGCGGCGGTCGATATTCCGGTCAACGCCGATTTCGAGGACGGCTTTGCGCACGAGCCGGACAAGGTCGGCGCCAATGTCGCGCGCGCGGTTAAGACCGGCGTGGCCGGCCTGTCGATCGAGGATTTTACCGGCGACAACGCAAAGCCGCTGTTCGATCGCGCATTGGCGATCGATCGCATCAAGGCGGCGCGTCAGGCGATCGATGCCGACAATAGCGGCGTGCTGCTCACCGGCCGCTGCGAGGCGTTCCTGCGCGGGCAGAAGGATTTGAAGCTCGTGATCGACCGGCTCACCGCCTATGCCGAAGCCGGCGCCGACTGCCTCTATGCGCCCGGCATCGCGACGCCGGAAGAGATTTCGGCGGTCGTGAAAGCGGTGCATCCCAAGCCGGTCAATCTCCTGGTCGGCGCGGCCGGCCCGTCGCTGCCGGCGGCGTCCGATCTCGGCGTGCGCCGCATCAGCGTCGGCGCTTCGCTGGCGCGGATGGCCTGGGCCGGCTTCATGAAGGCGTCAAAGGAGATGGCGGAGAAGGGCACCTTCGGCGAATTCGCCAACGGCTATCCCGGCGGCGAGATCAACAAGATGTTCAGCTAAGCTCAGGTCCCAAAAGTGGAGATGACTGCTGCTTCTCCTGCGTAGCGGCCATCGATCTTAGGGTGGTAGTCAATCGCGAGCCACCCGTGTCATGCGGCGCGGGCGGCTCGACTCTCAACGCGTTTCTGTCTTTCGCGCCGAGACCAGGAGCATCATCGGCCGCTCCAGCTCTTCGGCCAGTTCGGGCAAGCGCTCGATCTGTTCGCGCGTCGGGGCGAATTCCTCGACCCGGCGCAACTCGAAGCCCGCATCAATCAGCGTGCTGAGCGTCGTGCCGAGGGTCCGGTGATACTTCAGCACGCCCTTGGCGAACCAGTCCGCGCGGCGCTCGCCCTCGACCGAGTAGCCGTTGACCGGCCAGGTCTTGCGGCCGTCTTCATCGGCGATCCAATGCGGATGCGCCGCAGCCATGAAGATCGGATGCTCGATCGTGAAGACCAGATCTCCGCCGCCGACCAGCGCCTTGTGGATCGTGCGCGCGAGGCGCCGGAAATCCTCAACATAGTGGAAGGTCAGGGCGCTGTGGACGAGGTCGAAAGTCGCTTCGGGCAGCTCCAATGTCTCGAGATCGGCGAGCAGATATTCAATGGCCGGGTCCGAGGTATCGACCTTGGCGCGTGCGATCATGTTCTGCGACAGATCGAGGCCAAGCACCGAGACCGCGCCCTGCGCGCGCATCCAGCGCGAGGCCCAGCCGAAGCCGCAGCCCAGATCGGCCACGCGCTTGCCGGTTAGCGCGGGCAGCATAGCGCGGACAGCCGGCCATTCGGGCGCGCCGTCCAGCCCCTGCACCTGGCGAGGTAATCGGCTGTAGCCGGCGAAGAAATCGGGATTGTCGTAGATATTCTGCGCCACGTTTATCTCCGTAATGGAGGAAGGGCGAGGCACGTTTCAAAAGCCGAAAGACCTCGTCCGCGAGGGGCGAGGCCAGGGTTGGCCAGTGTGCATGCGCAACCGTTATCCTCTGGCTTTGATCGATCAGTCCTCAGCCTGGACAACGCAAAAAAACAGCGGGCTATTTTGCCCGCTGTACGTAGCTTGGGATTGATCAGCCGCTACTGCTTGGAGCGATCGACGTCGGTGCCGGTCGGTTCCTGCGATGGCGGCGTCGGGCGATTCGTCGCGGCGCCCGTGGTCGTGCCAGGATCGGTGTTGGTGCGCGGCGTTACGTCACGCATGCCCGGAGGCGCCGACGGGTTGGCCGGTTGCTGCTGCGCGGCCTGGTTGGTCGACGAGGTACCGGCCTGCTGCACGGTGGTGTTGTTCAGGCCATAGAACAGCGCGCCGAGTACGAGCGCGATGGCAACGGCGAACATCGCGACCTTGGCGCCACTCGGCGGACCTTCGGACAGCGCGGGATCGGGTTGCAGCTCATTGTCGAGACTGTTGAAGCGGGCCTGACGGCGGACTTCTTCATCGCTTAGGCCGGCGCGGTAAGGATCGTTCGGATCGGGTTGGTGTGCCATGAATGGGTTCCTCCGTTAGCATCCCGAAGTCAAGCGCAAGGATAATGGTTGGCCTGCGCGGATGTTCCGCCCCAACATTGCAACCCCGTAATGTTGGAACCCGTGAATCCCTAAAGTTCCTGAGTGAGGATTGCCTTGCGCTAACCAGCGTTCCCCGGATGCTGCGCAGCGCCATCAGCGTGTTCACGCGTGTCTTGACGCGCTATGGCTTGCGGCGTGATGCGCTGTTGTTCCGGTCCAGTGCATCGGAAGTGTGGATCCCGGCTCTGCGGTGCATCGCTGAAGAAGCGCTGCACCGCGTCCGGGACACAGTCATTGAAGCCGCGCGTTCGCGACTTCCGTCGCCGTCACCAGCGGCGCTGCATTGCCCCAGGCATTGCGGACATAGTTCGTCGCGTCGGCGATCTCCGAAGCGGTAGTTGAACGGCTAGCGCAACCCCCGGCGCACGCGGTGCGTTCGTGACCGGTGCCAGCGTCGTCGCCAGATAGGCGTGGATTACCAAAATGTCCTGCCGCGTCAGTTTCGTGAAATTCGGATAGGGGAAGGCGGGATAGTAGCGAACCGTCGCGCGCCACGCCGAAGCGGAGCGCGCGGTAGAAATCGTCATCGCTCCACGCGCCAGGTCGCCGGCGTTCGTCAGCGCCTTGCCGCGCGCGATGTCATCGGCCATCGCCGGTTCGCCCTTGGGCTGGGCATGACCTTCGCCGGCCATGAACGCAGTGCACAAAAGCAGTGCCGCGAGAATCGCCCGGATGGTCGTCCCTGCACCGATTGACCTTCCGGAGCGTTATGGCGCGAAAGTGCACACAGCGGGGGCGTCATGCCATTTCGCGCCGAGGCTTCCGGACGACACAAACCGAAATGCCGCGCCGATTTTCCCGGCACGAAATTGCGAAGTTTGCAGGCGCGGCTTTCTTGCCGAGATTTGTGGTGCGCGGCCCGGAAAAACCGACATAGACTGGTTCTAATGAGTTCAGATGCTTAGCTAAAAAAGCGTCGTCGCGATCAAGGCTTACCGCCAAAGAGGGCTGCAATGGGAATTAACCAGGGTCCGATCAGTCTCGATCAGAAGTACACGCAAGGGTCCGGCCACATCTTCCTGACCGGTATCCAGGCGCTGGTCCGCCTGCCGATGGCGCAAATCCGCCGCGACCGCGCCGCAGGGCTCAACACCGCGGGCTTCATCTCCGGTTATCGCGGCTCCCCCTTGGGCGGTTACGACCAGCAGCTCTTCGCCGCGCGCAAGCACCTCGAACAGTACAATGTCAAGTTCCAGCCCGGCGTGAACGAGGATCTCGCGGCCACCGCGATCTGGGGCTCGCAGCAGCTCAATCTCTCGCCCGGCGCCGAGTACGACGGCGTGGTCGGCATCTGGTACGGCAAAGGCCCCGGCGTTGACCGCTGCGGCGACGTGTTCCGCCACGGCAACACGGCCGGCTCGGCTAAACATGGCGGCGTGCTGTGTCTTGCCGGCGACGATCATGGTGCCAAATCCTCCACCGTCCCGCATCAGTCCGACCACGCCTTCATCTCCGCGCTGATGCCGTATCTTTATCCCTCCAGCATCCATGAAATGATCGAGATGGGCCTGTTGGGTATCGCGATGTCGCGCTACTCCGGCTGCTGGGTCGGCATGAAGGTGATCACCGAGACGGTGGAAACCACCGCCGAGATCGACCTCACCGACGAGATGACTCCGTTCGCGATCCCGACCGATTTCGAGATGCCGCCGGGCGGCCTCAACCTGCGCTGGCCCGACGATCGCTATGCGCAGGACCTGCGCCTGCAGGACTACAAGGGCTATGCGGCGATCGCTTTCGCCCGCGCCAACAAGATCAACCGCATCACCATGGATTCGCCGAATGCCCGCTACGGCATCATGGCATCCGGCAAGAGCTACGAGGACATTCGTCAGGCGCTGCGCGAGCTCGGGATCACCGAGGAGGTCGCCGCCAAGATCGGCTTGCGGCTTTACAAGATCGGCATGCCCTGGCCGCTCGAGCCGGAAGGCGTGCGCAACTTCGCCATCGGCCTCGAGGAGATCTTCATCGTCGAGGAGCGCCGCGAGATCGTCGAGAACCAGGTCAAGCAGGAGCTGTTCAACTGGCGCGACGACGTCCGCCCGCGGATCGTCGGCAAGATGGACGATCACGACAAGCGTTTTCTCACCTTCGCCGCTGAGCTCAGCGTTGCGTCACTTGCGAGCTCTCTCACCGAACGCCTGCTTCGACTTAATCTCAACCCCGAAATCGCCGCGATGCTGCGCGCCAAGGCCGACTGGTTCAACGGCCGACAGGCGACCCAGATGCAGGCGGTGGCGCCCGTCACCCGCACGCCGTATTTCTGCTCGGGCTGCCCGCACAACACCTCGACCAAGGTGCCGGAAGGCAGCCGTGCCTTTGCCGGCATCGGCTGTCACTTCATGGCGCTGTGGATGGACCGCAACACTGAGACCTACACCCATATGGGAGGCGAGGGCGTGCCGTGGGTCGGCGTCGCACCCTTCACCAAGGAAGAGCATGTGTTCGCCAATCTCGGCGACGGCACCTACTTCCACTCCGGCAGCCTCGCGATCCGCCAGGCGATCGCCTCGGGCGCCAACATCACCTACAAGATCCTCTATAACGATGCGACCGCGATGACCGGCGGTCAGCATGTCGACGGCGAATTATCGCCGCAGCAGATCACCTTCCAGCTTCACAGCGAAGGCATCCGCAACATCTATCTGGTCTCGGAAAATCCCGACGCCTATCCGGCATCCGAGATCGCGCCCGGCGTCAAGACCGCGCATCGCGACGAGCTTCAGGACGTGATGAAGACCTGCCGCACGCTGAAGGGCACGTCTGCGATCGTCTTCGTGCAGACCTGCGCCGCCGAAAAGCGCCGCCGCCGCAAGCGCGGCCTGATGGAAGACCCGGCGCGCCGCGTCATGATCAATCCGGCCGTGTGCGAAGGCTGCGGCGATTGCTCGGTGCAGTCGAACTGCATCTCGGTCGAGCCGCTGGAAACCGAGATGGGCCGCAAGCGCACCATCAACCAGTCGACCTGCAACAAGGACTATTCCTGCCTCAAGGGCTTTTGCCCGTCCTTCGTCACCATCGACGGCGGCAAGCCGCGCCGTCGCGCGCCGGCCAGCCTTGATGGTACAGGCCTTGGCGACATCGGCGATCTGCCGGAGCCGTCCTCATTCCCGTCGCTGGAGCGGCCCTACAATATCGCGGTCGGAGGCGTCGGCGGCACCGGCGTCTTGACCATTGGCGCGCTGCTCGGCATGGCCGCCCATATCGAGGGCAAGGCCAGCATGATCCTCGACATGTCCGGCCTGGCGCAGAAGGGCGGCGCGGTGCTGAGCCATGTCCGGCTCTCGGAGCACACCGCCGACGTCACCTGTTCGCGCATCGTCACCGGCACCGCCGATCTCGTGATGGCTGCGGACGAGGTGGTCGCCGCCGCCAAGGACACGATTACGCTCTGCGAAGCCAGTCGCACCGTCGGCGTAATCAACACCCACGTCATTCCGACCGCCGACTTCATCCTCAACCGCGACTTCAACTTCCAGAGCCGCAAGGTCAACCACGTGCTGGAGACCGAGCTGCGCAAGGATTCCTCGTTCTACGATTTCACCAAGCCGGCCGAAGCGTTGCTCGGCGATTCCATCGCCACCAACATCATGATGCTGGGCTATGCTTATCAGAAGGGCCTGCTGCCGCTGTCGGCAAAGGCGATTCTGCAGGCGATCGAGGTCAACGGCGTTTCGATCAAGATGAACACGCAGGCCTTCCAGCTCGGCCGTCTCGCCGCGGCCGATCCGGCGCGGCTCGACGCCATGATGAAGGGCCAGGACGAGGTTGTCGCGCCGAAGACGCTGGAGGCGATGACGCTGGATGAAATCATCGCCCATCGCAGCGCGCACCTCGCCGACTACCAAAATACCGCGCTCGCCGGGCGCTATCGGGCTCTCGTGAAGCGCGTGCGCGATGCGGCGATCGACGGCGGCTATGGCGAGGCCTTGCCGCGGGCGGTCGCGATCAACTACGCCAAACTGCTCGCCTACAAGGATGAGTACGAAGTCGCCCGGCTGTTCACTGATGGCCGCTTCGAGAAGCAGCTCCGCGACCAGTTCGAAGGCGAGTTCAAGTTCAACTTCAATCTGGCGCCGCCGATCCTCGGCGGAGGAAAGGATGCGCTGGGACGGCCGAAGAAGCGCGCCTTCGGCGCATGGATGATGCCCGTGTTCCGGACGCTGGCGAACTTGCGCTTCCTGCGCGGCACGCCGCTCGACATCTTCGGCTACTCGGCCGACCGCAAGCTCGAACGCGACCTGATCGTGGCTTACGAGAAGGACGTCGAAACCGCACTCGGCCTGCTGTCGCCGATCACGCACGAGACCGCCGTCGAGTTGTTGTCCTTGCCCGACCGCATCCGCGGTTATGGCCCGATCAAGGAGAAGGCGGTCGCGGACGCCAAAGCCCGCCACGCGCAGCTAACCGCCGACCTCGCCAGCCCGCCCCCCGCGCCGCGGCAGTTGGCGGCGGAGTAGGGCGCTGCGTAGCCTTGTAGGGTGGGCAAAGGCGCAAAGCGCCGTGCCCACCGTCTCACACTCCACTCGCGATGGTGGGCACGCTTCGCTTTGCTCACTCTACGATTCTGGATGGTTTGGAAAGCCTGCGCAATCAATGGCGCGCGGGGTAAGCATGGATATAGCCCAGAAAGTCGTCACACAGACGGCGCTCACCGAACTCTGGAATAGCGAAGGCTTGCTGTATGCACGGCGGGCTAAGCAGTTGGGAGAGGCAGAAATAGTACGGCTTCTGCAGGATGGTTCGAGCTTCGTGGTCGCCGAGGTAGGGCAGTCCCTGCGGTGGATATCCGAGACTGATCGCTTTGCCTTTTGGAAGACCGAGGTGAAGTGTCGGCTGATAGCTCCAGATGCCGATGGCTTCTATCTCGACGATCATCCGGGCAACTACTGCTATGCCGCGTCGATGTGGACGTGCGCGTCCTCCCCACCGATCATTGTTCTGGAAAAGCATCACTGATCCAGTCCGTGGGGTGGGCAATGGCGCAAAGCGCCATGCCTACCGTCTCGCACTCCGCTCGTGATGGTGGGCACGCTTTGCTTTGCCCACCCTACCAACTGCGCGGCATTAACGACGAGACTATCTGCTCGCTCGAGCAACGTGAGCAACGACTAGCTTGTTGCTCGCAGTCGATGTATAATCATCTCCATGGGTTGGGATGCGAAAGACGTAGCACTGCTCAAAAAGCTCTGGGCCGATGGCCACAGTGCCGGTCAGATCGCAAGTCGGCTAGGCCTTAGCCGCAATGCCGTGAGCGCCAAGTTGCAGCGCATGGGCCAGAAGCGCGGTCGTAAGCCGCCAACCGCGAACCCCAGGATCGTGTCGGTGCCGAAGCGAAAGGTGGCGCAGTTGGCCTGTGCCCGCCCGGCGGACAAGGTCATGTCGCCGCGCAAGCCGGCGGCAACGCAGCCCAAGGAATTCACCAAGCGCCAGCTTTACGCCATGCTGGTTGATGCGGTCAGGAATACCGGCTGACGCTTGCTGATTGGTCCGTCGGCAAATCAACGGGCGCCGACCGTGCGGCGGGCTCTAAAACCCCGTTAGGACCCGCTGCGCCGAAACCAGTCGAAATGCGTGAACCCGCGAATAAGAGCTTGTTGACCGACGGGTTGGGCCGCAGCAAAAGCGGGTGGACCGGCCCGCCTTGCATCCGGTGGCTGACGTATGGTTGCATCGCAGCCATACGTCGCGATGTACCGGTAACGGACTCTCACCGCTCCCAGCCAATTGCGCGTCGGAGAAAGGAAAGTTCGAGCGCCATGAGGGCAGCCTGCTCGCTGTGGTCCTTGCCAGAACTGTGGCCGCCGGTGGCAGGCTCGTAGAAGTGGGCCTCATAGCCCATCGCCTGCAGCTTGGCCGCCATCTTGCGGGCATGTCCCGGATGAACCCGATCGTCACGGCGGCTGGTGACGAGCAGGATCGGTGGGTAGTGTTTGCCGGGGGATGCGACGTGATAGGCCGATATCTGGGCCAGGAACTGCCAGTCTTCGGGTTTGTCGGGATCGCCATATTCATCGATGCACGCCGCGCCAATGAGCAGCTTTGCATACCGGCGCATATCGATGACCGGCACGCTGCAGAGCAGTGCGCCAAAGCGATCCGGATAGCGCGTGAGCATATTGGCGATCAGCAAGCCGCCGTTCGATCCGCCCTCGGCCGCAATGCGGCCGGCGCGCGTGACGCCTCGACGTATGAGATCGGCAGCCACGGCTGCGAAATCGTCATGGGCAAGGCGCCGGCCTTCTCGACGTGCGGCCTCGTGCCAGTCGTTGCCGAATTCACGGCCACCTCGGAGATGCGCAATCACGCTGGTGCCGCCACGTTCGAGCCAGAGCTTCCCGACCGTCGGGTTGTAGAATGGCGGCAACGAGATGTTGAAGCCGCCGTAACCGTAGAGATGCACGGGCGCATCCCCGGTCTCGGCCAGCGGGCCGACCTGCACATAGGGGACGCGCGTGCCGTCGCTTGACACCGCTTCATGGCGTGTAGTCACAAGACCTGTCGGATCGAAAGCCCGCGGGGCCTGCTTGAGCAGGACCGGTGCTGCCGAAGGCTCGACGACGAACAGCGATGGCGGCGTCAGCGGGTCCTGAGCGATCGCGAGCAAATCCCCGTTCGACTCTTCCAACTCGCGGTCGAAAGGCCAGACATACACGGTGCCGAGATCGGGCAGCCCCGCGACACACTCTCGTGACCAGGCCCCGTCGACAGGGCTGAACACCTCGAAGACGGGCTTGAGGTCATCGAGGATCGACAGGACCAAGCGGCCGCCGCACCAAAAGAAGCCTTGCAACGCGCGCCGGCCACGCGGTTCGAATAGCGTCGTGAAGCGCCGGTCGCCGGCCAGGAACGCTGCAAAGGAAATACCTATGACGGCGTCCGTCCCGTAGGTCTTGTCCGCGATGTTCCAAGGGGTGCGCGGCTTCACCGCCAGCCAACCCCGCTGCCAGGACAGCCAAGCGTCGCTGGGGACGTCGAGCCGTGTCTTCGGCCCCGTACGATCGCCAATCCAGATGTTGGACTCGATGATGCCCGGCTTGTCGACGAACCATAAGGGCTGTTGTGAGCTATCCCGGTCAACGCCAGCGTAGACATACACGGAATCACGCCGCGTTTCGAAAATGACAGGGGCTGAGAGCGGGTCGCTTCCCCTGCGCCAAAGTCGAACTGTACGCGGATAGCCCGACGTGGTTGCCATATCCGGTCCCACCGCCGATATCAGCAAGAGAGTGTCGCGGTCGAGCCAGACGGACGAACTGTGGCCCTCGGGAAGATGGAAGCCATTCGGCACGAAGTCGCGCTTGGCAATGTCGAATTCGCGCAGCACGACGGCGTCGGCTCCGCCGCGCGACAAGCTGAGGATGGCGCGGTCATGCGTGTCGGGTAAGATCGAAGTGCTCGTCAGAATCCAGTCTTCGTTTTCCTGGCGAGCGAGCACGTCGAGATCGAGCAGAACATCCCAAGCGGGAGCTTCACCGCGGAAGCTTTCCAACGTGCATGTCCGCCAAAGGCCACGCTGATTACCGGCGTCTCGCCACAAGTTGAACAACTGTCCGCCGACGCGGGTTGGATAGGGAATGTTGTCGGGGCGATCGAAGATCGACTTGAGCAGATACCGGTCGGCCGCAGTCTGCCCTTGACCGAAGAGCTTCAGCGTCGCCGTATTCTGCTCCTCAACCCACTCAAGCGCCCGAGAACCCTCGATGTCTTCTAGCCAGAGGTAGGGATCTTCGTCCGGCGCATCGAGCGTTGGACGTGGATCAGGTCTCGACATGGGCGTCGTCTCCAATTCTTTTTGAGCGAAAAGTTCACAAGACAGTCAACGTCCCGAGCGCACAGTATCACCCTACGGAGTATGCTCGTGTGCGCATCTCTTAGCGCTTATTGCACACGAGACCGCGGGTGCTAGCCGTCACCCGGCATTCCCTGCGCCCTCATCATGGAGGGCAGGCGACCATACACAACTCGGGCGCGTCGCGCCGCGAGAACGCAGCGTTGTGAAATGTGAAGCAGAACGGCGGATGCACGTTCCGGCCTGATAAGATTTCTGCCGATAATCATCCCGACTTGAGTCTAGTCGCTACCCTCTCGCCCGGCGGAATATTTCCGCGCTTGCCAAGGGGGCGGCGACAGGCCAGAAAAACTTTCGGAAAGAAGAAACGCCAACGGAGAACGATTTGACCATCAAAGGCAAAGCCTACATTGCCGGGATCTACGAGCATCCCACCCGGCACGCACCCGATAAATCAACGGCACAGTTGCACGCCGAAGTCGCCAGGGGCGCGATCGAGGATGCCGGGCTCACCAAAGCCGATATCGATGGCTATTTCTGCGCCGGTGACGCTCCCGGCGGCGCCTGGCCGATGGTCGATTACCTCGGATTGAAGGTGCGCCACGTCGATTCCACCGAGACCGGCGGCTGTTCCTATTTGATCCATCTCGGCCATGCGGCCGAAGCGATCGCGGCGGGCAAATGCTCGATCGCGCTGGTCACGCTCGCGGGCAAGCCGCGCACCGGCCCGATGCCGCCGCGCGCAGCGGGCGCAGAGGCCGATTTCGAGGCGGCCTATGGCGCCACCACCCACAATGCCTACGGCATGTGTGCCATGCGCCATATGCACGACTACGGCACCACCAGCGAGCAGCTCGCCTGGATCAAGGTCGCAGCCTCCCATCACGCCCAGTACAACCCGCACGCCATGCTGAAGGACGTCGTCACCGTCGAGGACGTCATCAACTCGCCGATGATCTCGGACCCGCTGCACCGGATGGATTGCTGCGTCGTCACCGATGGCGGCGGCGCGATGATCGTCACCACACCGGAAATCGCCAAAAGCCTGAAGAAGCCCTTGGTGCGCCTGATCGGCCATGGCGAGGCGATGAAGGGCCCGCGTGGCGGCAAGGATCTCGATCTTACCTATTCCGCCGGTGTCTGGTCCGGCCCGCGCGCGTTCGAGGAAGCAGGCGTGACGCCGAAGGATATCAAGTACGCCTCGATCTACGACAGCTTCACCATCACCGTGCTGATGCAGCTCGAAGACCTCGGCTTCTGCAAGAAGGGCGAGGGCGGCAAGTTCGTCGCCGACGGCAATCTCATTTCGGGCGTCGGCAAGCTGCCGTTCAATACCGATGGCGGCGGCCTCTGCAGCAATCACCCGGTCAACCGCGGCGGCATGACGAAAGTTTTGGAAGCCGTCCGCCAATTGCGCGGCGAAGCGCATCCGAAGGTGCAGGTCAAGAATTGCGACCTCGCGATCGCTCACGGCACTGGCGGTCTTCTCGGCGTGCGTCACGCCGCCTCAACCTGCATTCTGGAGCGCGTGTGATGGCTGAAACGAAAAAATATCCGGCGCCCGTGACCAATCCCGAGACCGCGCCGTTCTGGGAAGCCGCCAAGGCCGGCAAGTTCATGATCAAGCGCTGCACCGCTTGCGGCGAAGCGCACTACTTCCCACGCTCGATCTGCCCGTTCTGTTTTTCGGACAAGACGGTGTGGGAGGAAAGCTCGGGTGAGGCGACGGTCTACACCTACAGCCTGATGCGGAAGTCGCCGACCGGTCCTTACGCGATCGCTTATGTGACGCTGAAGGAAGGCCCCTCGCTGCAGACCAACATCGTCGATTGCGATCTGGAGAAGATCAAGATCGGCCAGAAGGTGAAGCTGGTGTGGAAGCCAACTGACGGCGCCCCACTGCCGTTCTTCACGGCGGCTTGACGTTTTCCCCTTCTCCCCTTGTGGGAGAAGGTGGCGCGAAGCGCCGGATGAGGGGTTCTATCCGCGAGAGAGATGTACCTGGGGAGCCAACCCCTCACCCAAAAGAGTTTGAGGCGCTGCCGGTGTAGCCCTCTCCCGCAAGGGGAGAGGGCGCTGTAACGGGCGCCAGCAAAAGAGGTTCGGGGAGAAGAAACGAAATGCCGATCAACTACGAACAGCTCATGGCCCTGAAAAATCTTGGCCAGAAATACGCCTATACCGACCGCGAGGTGATGCTCTACGCCTACGGCATCGGCATGGGCGCCGATCCGATGGATGAGAACGAACTCGCCTTCGTCAATGAAGGCACGCTGACGCCGCGTCCGCTCAAGGTCGTGCCGACCTTCGCCTCGGTGGCAGCCTGGGGCTCAAGCCCCGGTGAAATGAACCTCAACCGTGTCATGGTGGTCGATGGCGAGCGCGACATCACCTTCCACAAGCCGCTGCCGAGCGCGGCCAAGATCACGGCCGACTCGACCGTGCTCGACGTCTTCGACAAGGGCAAGGACAAGGGCGCCGTCATCCGGCACCAGACCGTGCTGAAGGATGAGAACGGCGACAAGCTCGCAACGCTGGTCGCCTCGCGTTTCGCCCGCGGCGACGGCGGCTTTGGCGGACCTTCCGAAGGCCAGCCCGAACCGCACCAGGTGCCGAGCCGGGCGCCCGACAAGATCGTCGACATCACGACGCGGCCGGACCAGGCGCTGGTCTATCGTCTGTGCGGCGACCGCAACCCGCTGCACTCAGATCCCGAGTTTGCGAAGAAGGCCGGCTTTCCGCGGCCGATCCTGCACGGCATGTGCACCTACGGCATCACCTGCCGCGGCGTGCTGCAGACCTACGCCGACTACGATCCGTCCGCCTTCAAGCAGCACGTCGCGCGGTTTTCCTCGCCGGTCTATCCCGGCGAGACTGTGACGATGGAGATGTGGAAGGACGGCAACGTCATCTCGTTCGAGGCCAAGGTGAAGTCGCGCGGCGTCACGGTGATCAAGAGCGGCAAGACGGTGCTGGGTTAGAGCACTCTGTCATTCCGGGGCGCGCGAAGCGCGAACCCGGAATCTCGCGCCACAATCTCCGGATTCCGGGTTCAGCCCTGCGGGCTGCCCCGGAATGACGAAATCAACAGGGAGAACACACCATGGGATTGCTCGACGGCAAGGTAGCCATCATCACCGGTGCAGGCGGCGGGCTCGGTGAGGCCTACGCCAAACTGTTCGCGCGCGAGGGCGCAGCGGTCGTGGTCAACGACCTCGGCGGTCCCCGCGACGGTTCCGGCGCCGACGTCTCCATGGCGCAGAAGGTGGTCAATTCCATCAAGGAAGAGGGCGGCCGCGCCGTCGCCAATGGCGCCGACATCTCGACAATGGCCGGCGGGCAATCGGTATTCGACGACGCCATCAAGAATTTCGGCCGCGCCGACATCCTGGTCAACAACGCCGGCATCCTGCTCGACGAGACGTTTGCCAAGGCCAAGGAGGCCAATTGGGACAAGGTGATCAGGGTGCATCTCAAAGGCACGTTCTGCTGCACCCAGCCGGTGTTCAAATGGATGCGCGAGAACGGCGGCGGCGTCATCGTCAACACCTCCTCGACCTCGGGCCTGATCGGCAATTTCGGCCAGACCAACTATGGCGCCGCCAAGGGCGGTATCTGGGGACTGTCAAACGTGCTGGCGATCGAAGGCCGCAAGTACAACATCCGGGTCTGGACCCTGGCCCCGGGCGCGCTGACCCGCATGACCGCAGGCCTGCCGCGCTATAAGGAGAACCCCGGCGCCGCGCTCGGGCCTGACGGCATCGCGCCGGCCGTGTTGTACATGGTCAGCGATTTGTCGGGCGACCAGACCGGCAAGGTGCTCGGCGTCTCCGGCCCGCGCGGGGTTCGCGAGATGCGGATGATGGAAATGGAAGGCTGGAAGCCGCCGTTCACGGGCTGGAAGGCCGAGGACATCGTGACCCATGCCAAGGAGATCTTCTTCTCCGAGGAGCAGATCAAGATGGGCGCACGCCGGTTCTAGTTCGTCCCGGTAGAGGAGAGGCCCGCCATGCTCGCGTTGCGGCCTGCACGTCCGGAAGAAGGGCCTGCTCTCACCGAGCTGTGCCTGCGCTCCAAAGCCGTGTGGGGATATGACGACACGTTCATGCAAGCCTGCCGCAAGGAGCTCACGCTGACACCGGCGACCATTCTGGCGTCCCAGGTGCAGGTCGCCGAGCTGAACGGCCGTCTCGCAGGCATCGCGGAGGTGAAGTCCAGCGGCGACACGGCCCAGCTTGAGAAACTGTTTGTTGAACCGGCCTTGCTGCGCACTGGTGCGGGCCGAAAGCTGCTCGATTGGGCCAAAGCCACCGCCCGCGCGGCCGGCGCTACGGCGCTGGTCATCGAGGCTGATCCTGACGCGGCCGACTTTTACCGCCGCATGGGAGCCGTCGACGACGGCCTTGTTCCATCGGGCTCCATCCCGGGCAGGCTCATTCCGAGGCTCAATCTGCCGCTTTGAGGCATAGGTTAGTTGGTGGTATCCATGCCGCAGATGTTCCATTCCGTTAGCCCCTGCCAAAGAAGGTAATCATGAAACTCACCGCCCAGGCCGCAGGCACCTTCGCGATTGCGCCGACGCCGTTCCACGATGACGGCCGCATTGACGAGAAGTCCATCGACCGGCTGACCGACTTCTACGCCGAAGTCGGCTGCGACGGCGTCACCGTGCTCGGCATTTTGGGCGAGGCGCCGAAACTCGATGCTGATGAGGCCGAGCAGGTGGCGATCCGCTTCGTCAAGCGCGCCAAAAACATGCAGATCATCGTCGGCGTCTCGGCGCCGGGTTTTGCCTCGATGCGTTCGCTGGCGAAGGCGTCGATGGATGCCGGCGCCGCTGGCGTGATGATCGCTCCGCCGCCGCATCTGCGCACCGACGAACAGATCACGGGCTATTTCAAGCAGGCGCAGGAAGCGATCGGCGACGACATTCCCTGGGTGCTGCAGGACTATCCGCTGACGCTCAACGTCATCTTCACGCCCGCCGTGATCCGCAAAATCGTGATGGATAGCCCGTCCTGCGTGATGCTCAAGCACGAGGACTGGCCGGGCCTGGAGAAGATCTCGACGCTCCGAAACTTCCAGAAGGACGGCTCGCTGCGGCCGCTCTCAATCCTGGTCGGCAATGGCGGGCTGTTCCTCGATTTCGAGATGGAGCGCGGCGCCGACGGCGCCATGACCGGCTACGCTTTCCCGGAACTGTTGATCGACGTTGTGAAGCTGTCGAAGGCCGGCAAGCGCGACGCCGCGCACGATCTGTTCGATGCGCATCTGCCGCTGATCCGCTACGAGCAGCAGCCAGGCGCGGGCCTGTCGGTGCGCAAATACGTGCTGCAGAAGCGCGGCATCATCTCCTCCAGCGCGCAGCGCAAGCCGGGCGCGACGATTACGGCAACAGCAAAGGCCGAAGTCGATTATCTGCTGTCGCGGGTCGCGCGCGTCGACCGCCGCGCCAATCTGCAACCGCAATCCAGTGCGGCGGGCTAGTCACATGGCCGAAGCCGTCGCCCCGCGTCCTGCATCCACGATCCTGCTGCTGCGCGACAGCGCAGACGCCAGGGAAATCGAGGTCTTCATGATGGTTCGCCATTATGAGATCGACTTCAATTCCGGCGCGCTGGTATTTCCGGGCGGCAGTGTCGACAAGGGCGACAAGGAGATCATCGCGCGGCCCGAGCTCTATTCGGGCGGCGAGGGGCTCGATGAGGCGACGCTGAGCTTTCGGATTGCTGCGATCCGCGAAACGTTTGAGGAGAGCGGCATCCTGCTGGCACGGCCCAAGGGGGCGACGGCGCTGATCGATGCCAAGCGCGCCAGCGAGATCGAGGCGGCACATCGCGCCGACCTCTGTGACAGCAAGATCACCTTCCTCAACGTACTGGCCGACAACGGCATGGTGCTGGCGCTCGACGAGCTCGTGCCCTATGCCCACTGGATCACCCCGGAGGGCATGCCCAAGCGGTTCGACACCTGGTTCTTCCTTGCCGCCGCGCCACCCGAGCAGGTCGGCGCCCATGACGGCAGGGAATCCACCGACTCGATCTGGGTGTCGCCGCGCGAGGCGCTGGAGGGCGGCGAGAGCGGGCGCTTCAAGCTGCCGTTCCCGACCACCCGCAACCTGATCAAGCTCGGCAAGCAGGCCAGCGTGAAAGCTGCGCTCGACGACTCCAGAGGCAAATCGGTCGTCACCGTGACGCCGGTCATGACCCGGAACAATGGCGGCCGCCAGCTCCGCATTCCCCCCGAAGCCGGCTATGACGGCGAGGTATTCGAGGTCGGCTCGGTCGGCTAGCATAGTTCGACGGGTAACGAAGTATCTATGTATGTCCGCGCGGTAGACTCTGCTTCGAAGGCAATTGAGAACGGGCCGGCGAAGCATGGCAGAAGCACATCCGCGACTTGCGGGCACGGCGACCGAACTGGCACTGCTGCTGGCGTTGGCGACACTGTGGGGTGCCTCGTACACATTCATCAGGATCGGCGTGGCGACGATTCCGCCGATCACATTGATCGCGTGCCGCACGCTGATTGCCGGATTGCTGCTGCTGGCCATCATGCGCTGGCGCGGTGTGAGAATACCGGTTGATGCCGCGACCTGGCGACGCTTCCTGTTTCAGACCTGCCTCAACAGCGTGATCCCGTGGACGATGGTTGCCTGGGGAGCGCAGGCGTTGGACGCGGGGGTGGCAACCATCCTCAATTCCACCGCGCCGATATTCACGTTTTTCCTGACACTGGCCGTCACGCGCCATGAGGCTGTGACGTCACGAAAGCTGCTCGGCGTCATCGCCGGGATGGCCGGCATTTGCCTGATCGTCGGCGTGCAGGCGCTCTCCGGCTTCGGCGAGGAGCTGGCCGCCCAGATCGTGATGGTACTTGCCGCCATCTGCTACGCTGGCGCGGCGATCCTCGGCCGGGGTTTTAAGGATCTCGATCCGATTGTGCCCGCGGCCGGATCGTTGCTGTGCGGCGCGGCGCTGCTGATTCCGGTGAGTCTGGTCGCGGAGCGGCCATGGACGCTGCAGCCGTCGACCAGCTCGATACTGGCGCTGGTCGCGCTCGCGGTGTTTTCCACGGCACTCGCCCTCGTGATCTATTTTCGCCTGATCCGAACCTTGGGCTCGGTCGGCACCACCGCGCAGGCCTATCTGCGGGTGCCGATCGGTGTCGCGGTGGGCGTGGTTTTTCTCGGCGAGCAGCCGAGTTCGACCGCCTGGATCGGCCTTGCCTGTGTCGTCGTCGGCGTCGCCGCGATGACGATCCCGGAGCGGAAGCGGTCCGCCGCGGCGGCGTGAATCGGCTTCACGCCAGGAAGGCGTCGACCAGCGCCTGGTCCTGGTCGTAGACCCAGCATTCGGAAAGCAGTCCGTCGCGCACGGTGTACACCAGCAACCGCTCGACCTCGGCCGTTCTGCTGTCGCGCTCAAAGCGCTCGCGGACTAGCAGCGCGCCGTGTTCGGGTCCGGCCATGACGTCGACAATGGCGAGCAGCTTACGACTGGTGCGCTTGGTGACCTCAGCCAGGACGGCGAGCGCGGCGACCTTGCCCCTGTGATCGCCGGAGAGCGGATTACGGCCGAAATAATGCAGCGTAAAGTCGCTATGATAACAGGCGGCAAGTGCTGCACGATCGCCGGCGAGCCACGCGCTCGCATAGCGGCCGAGGGCCTCTCGGTTGCGCTCAATCGCAGCTTTGGGCTCGATTTCAGAACGGCTATTTGCCATCGTTGTCCATCTCGTGGGTCGTTGTCATCCGCAATGATTGAACCGGCCGAACCTTTGGGGCTTTCAGGAACTGGCTATGGGCGAGACGGCGGCAGCGAAATTGATCGGATGGGGCGCCCGCGTGCTGTATCTGGGTCCGGCCTTCGGGCTGACGCCGCACCGGAACGCGACCGCCGTTCTTGCCGTCGGCCTCGACGGGCGGCTGGAAGTCGCTGACGGTCCGAGCGATTGCACGACGCCGTATCGCGCAGCGCGCAGCGTGCTGATCCTGCCCAACAGCCAGCACCATTTGCGCATCGAGCGGGGCCGGATGGCCTTCCTCTACGTCGATCCGTTCGGACGCGATCTCAGGGCGGTGATCACGCGGATGACGACAGTGACGCCGCGCGCAGCCTTCGATCTGCGGGAAGAGCCCGCTGTGATCGATATCCTGACGGGGTTGGCCGAAAACCGCATCGCGGCACCGGAGGGGCGCGCATCCCTCGGCGGGCTATTGGGTATCGGCGGGCAGGCTGAACCCAACGCGCGCATTGCCGGAGCACTGCGGCATATGCGGGACGAGCCGCACCGCGCACACCGGCTGACGAGCCTTGCTGCCCGCGCAGGCCTGTCGCCGTCACGCTTCCTGCATTTGTTCAAGGCAGAGACCGGGGTGCCGCTGCGGCGCTACCGCATCTGGAACCGGATGGGTGCCGCGGTCCGCGCCAGCGGCGAGGGTGCATCCCTGACGGAGGCCGCCCACGCGGCCGGCTTCGCGAGCTCGGCACATTTCTCCAGCGCATTTCGCGACATGTTCGGCATGATGCCCTCGGACCTGGCGAAGGCCCTGAAGCCGGGGGCGGGCTGATCCAGGTGATCCGGCCCATATACCGTCATTAACCACTCGGCGGCATGTTCCCTACGGCCCGAAATACATCGTATATTGGCGCCCGATTGGAGCCCGGCCCCGACCCACATGACCGCTGAAACGCCGCCGAATTCGCCGCCGCGATCGTTCTCGCTTTCGATCGGCCAACTGACATTCGGCAGTTTCATGCTGGTGCTGGCGGTGATCATCATCACCTCGACCGCCAGCGTCATCGCCATCCGCCACATCGATTCGACCTTTGCCGAGCTGCAGCGGCTGCAGAGCGTCGGCGATCTGGCCGAGGATATCGACCGCCGCATGAACGAATTGCGGCTCGCGGCGCGGGATTTCGTCACCGATCGCGGCAACCAGTCGCTTCAGGTTGGCGAAGCCGCCAACGCGCTGGGCGAGATCCTGAAGAAGACACGGCTGGAGCTGGCGCCAGAGCAGCAGGACATGATCGACGGCGTTACCGAGCGCCTGGCGACCTACCGCACCGGCATCGAGCGGATTTCCGCGCTGATCAACCGCCGCGCCGAGATGATCGTCGCGTTGCCGCCCTTGCGCGAGCAATTCGATACGGCGATCGCCGAGGCATCCGATCCCCGCCTTGCGACGGCCCTGGCTCAGACCCAGAGCCGGATCGCCTCGGCGTTGCTGGCGCATAACCCTTCGGCGGCTGAACAGGCTGCGGAAAGCATGCGCTCGATGACGATCACGGACTCAAAGCTGCGTGCGATCGTCGACGATTATGCGCTGGCGATCGTCAACATATCGATCCGCGAACGGCAGATATCTGACATCGACAGGGAAGTGCTCGGAGCGGAGGGCCGCCTGATCCAGCGCGTCACCGAATTGTTGCGCGACGTCAGCGATCGGCGGGGGCGCGTCCTCTCACGCGATTTTGCGCGGACCCTGACGGAAGCGAAATGGCAGAGCATCGTTCTCGGCACGGCCGGCGTCCTGATCGGACTGTTTGCGTCGCTGCTGGTGGTTCGGCGCACTGTGCGTCCGCTTGCCGCGATCGCAACCTCGATCCGCGCGGTGGCCGGCGGCGAGAAGAACGCCTCGATCCCGGCGACCGACGTGGACAACGAGATCGGCGATATCGCCCGCGCCGCTGAAATATTCCGGCAGACGCTGGTCGACGCCGACACCGCACGCGAGGCAGCGGTGCGTGCGCTCGCCGAACAACGGCTTGCGGAGGAAAGTTACCGCAAGCTGTTCGAGTCCTCGGTCGACGGAATTTACGTTACGACGCCCGGCGGCGCGCTGCTGAACGCCAACCCGGCGCTGGCGCGGATGATGGGCTATGCCACGCCGCAGGATCTGATCAACGGCATCGGCGACATCGCGGATACCGTTTACGTTCAACCCGAAGCGCGGGCGGAATACGCGCGGCTGATGCAGCGCGACGGCATGATCCGCGAATACGAGTACCAGGTTCGCACCAGCACCGGCGCGGTGCTCTGGCTCTCCGACAGCGCCAGCGCGGTGCGCAACGAAGCGGGGGAGATCATCCGCTACGAAGGAACGGTGCGCGACATCACCGACCAGAAGCGGGCCGAGGATGCGATCGCCGAAGGCCGCCGCCTGCTGCAAATGGTGATCGACACCGTGCCCGCGGTCATCAACGTCAAGGACAAGCAGCTCCGCTACGTCCTGATGAACCGCTATATGGCCGGCATTTTCGGGGTCGAGCCGGGGTATGCGATCGGCCGCACCACCGCCGAGTTGATGTCGCGCTACGGCGCGGAAAAGACCGACGAGCCCGACAAGCGGGTGCTGGCGGTCGGCAAGGAACTGGGCTTCTACGAGGAAGAATACAAGGACGCGTCCGGCCATATGCGGCAATGGCTGGTCAACAAGCTGCCGATCCTGGATGCGGCCGGCGAGATCGAGAACATCGTGACGGTTGCGCTCGACATCGGGGAGCGCAAGCGTGTCGAATCCGAGATGCGCAAGGCCAAGGATGCGGCGGAGGGAGCGCTACGGAACCTGCGTGAGACGCAGAATTCGCTGATCGAGGCGGAAAAGCTCGCCGCGTTGGGACGGCTGGTGGCCGGCGTAGCCCACGAGGTCAACAATCCCGTCGGCATCAGCCTGACGGTGGCGTCGGCGTTGGAGCGAAAGACGTCGAACTTTGCAGCGGAGGTCGCCCGCGGCGAGTTGCGGCGTTCCAGCCTGAACGATTTTCTCGATACAAGCCGCTCGGCGTCGTCGCAGCTCGTCGCCAATCTCAACCGCGCCGCCGAGCTGATCCAGTCGTTCAAGCAGGTCGCCGCCGACCGCAACTATTCGGACCAGCGCACCTTCGATCTCGGCGATCTCACCGAGCAGGTGGTAATGTCGTTGCGGCCGGGCCTGCGCAAGCACAATCTGACGCTCAACGTCGAATGTCAGCCGAACCTGATGATGAACAGCTATCCCGGGCCGTACGGACAGGTGCTCACCAACCTGTTCCTCAATTCGGTGGCTCATGCCTTCCCGGACGGCAAGCCGGGCACGGTCGATATCCAGGTGCGGGAGTCCGGCAAGGACAATGTCGAGATCATCTTTTCAGATAACGGCATCGGCATGAGCCTCGATGTCCGCCGCCGCGCCTTCGATCCGTTCTTCACCACGCGGCGCGATCAGGGCGGCACCGGGCTCGGCCTGCACATCGTCTACAGCATCGTGACAACCCGCCTTGGCGGCCGGCTCGACCTCGATTCCGAGCCGGGCGGCGGCACGCGCATCCAGATGATCCTGCCGCGCACGGCGCCGCTGGAGCAGGCGGCGGAATAGGCGCGCGCCCGGCGGCCAAAGCGTTTTCAAGCGAAAGCCTGCCCCGGACTTGATCCGGGGTGGATACCGGTTCGCGTCAAGAAAACGCGTCAAAACAAGAATCTAGAGCCCGGTTCTGATTCAATCAGAACCGGGCTCTAGTCGATATCAGCCAATTTGTGCAAGGTGGCGCCGAAGATCTGGCTCGCTTTGCCGACGAGCGCGGTTCCATTCATGCTGCCGCGGGTGTCCGTGAAGGTTCCGGATACGCCGATGCCGACCGGGCTGGGGCCGCCGAACAGCGGATTGTCGTTGTCGCGCGGGGTGGTGTGACGCTGCACCAGGACCTCGCCTTTGAAGGTGTCGCCCTTCACGGTGTAGCTGCCGGTGTAAAACAGATAGGCGTCGCCGCCGAGAATCTGGCCATCCCGAAACAGAATAACGCCGCTGCCCTTGCCGGTGCGCCCATCCAGCAGGGTGACGTGGATCGAATAGAGCCCGTTCTTCATGGCGTCCCAGATGCCGGCGTCCGCGCCCACGGAAAGCCGGTCAAGGAGTTATGCCAAAGCGTGGCCTGCACCGTCAACGCGTCAGGTTGCCTGCCAATTCCCGTACAGGGTGCAAATCTGGAGCATGCTGCTCGGAGGTGACACGAGAATGACGTGCGGAGGACCGACTCGAGTTGGCCCGCGAAATGCATAGTTTTCCTTGCACCGGCCGGCGGGTGCTGGAGCAAGAGAAACAGGTGACCAACTGGATGAATTCAGGCGGCCACGTGCCGCATCGATACGCAGCGAATAGCAATTGTGAATCCATGGGCCGCCAGCGTGTGGGCCGCTGGAAAGAGCCGCTGATCATCGGCAGCGTGTTGCTGATGTTGCCGTTGGCTTCGGCTCCCAGCGAAGCCCGCGATCTTGACGGCCGTTATGCCAACTCACCGCTGAAGCAGTGGTTCGACAGCCTAAGGAGCGGAAAGGGACCGTGCTGTTCCGACGCCGACGGCAGCGCCGTCAGCGACGTGGATTGGGAATCAAAAGGCGGGCACTACCGCGTTCGCATCGACGGCGAGTGGCACGACGTGCCTGAAGATGCCGTCATCACCGAGCCGAACCGGGTAGGGCGAACCATGGTCTGGCCGATCCGCGGCTATCAGGGATTGAGCATTCGCTGCTTCATGCCAGGATCGATGACGTGAGCGACTATCAGTCCCTCATCCTTGTGAGGCGCGCCAGCGGCGTCTCGAAGGATGTAGGCCCGTCTGTGGCCTCATGGTTCGCCTGGCGATGCGCAGCATCGTCCGGAGACGCGCGTGCCGCGCTCCTCGCCATGAGGATCAAATCAAATGGCGCTCATGTATATTTCTTGTCGCGTTCGAGCAGTTCGATCGAAATGCCCTGCGGCCCACGGATGAAGCAGATGCGAACGCCAGGACGTATGGTGGTCGGCTCCTTCGTGAACTCGACGCCCTTGGCCTTGATCTCGGCAGCGACCGCGTCGATGTCTTTCACCGTCAGGCCAAAATGATCGAGCCCCTGATAGGGCGTCACCGGTGGCGGGTTGACGCCGTCGCTGACGGCAACGGGTGCGATGAACACGTTGGCGCCGCCGAGTTTGACGTCGAGCCGCCCCGGGGCACGGACGATCTCGCCGCCCAGAATGTCTTCGAGCCAGGCGGCAGTCGCTTCGGGATCGGGGCTGCGCAAATGCACATGGTCCCAGGTAACGGTCGGCATCTCGATCGGTCTCCCATTATTGTTGTTGCGGCGCTGAAGGTCGGTTGCGTCGCGCGGCAATGAAGCCGCCAGCCAATCCACAACTCTATCCTGCAAGCCTTACCCTGCAAGCCTTGCACCGCCGCCGCAATATTGTCGAGGTGGCATGAAACCATTCCTGCTCTGGATGATTGTTGACGGCGGCGGGATCCGTACAGCGGCGGTCGTGAGAGAAGCCGTACGGGAAAAAGCCCGTATGGCTTTTTTCATGCGCGGCACGGCAATCGCCGACGCTGCCGGGTGAGGGCGAGGATATGAGAATCGCCGGGTGGTCGTTCGGAAAAATCGAAGCGCGGCTTGCCGTGCTGCCGGCGATCGCTATCGTTGGATGCGCCATATGGTTGATGCTCCCGCAAGCGAGCGATGCCGAAAGCCGTCTGGCAGCGACGCCGTCTGAAGTTGCCGGCGTCACGCAAGGCATTTCCCGCACGGATGATCCGGCTGCGACTCGGGCGGCTCTGCCGAGCCCCGGGCCGTCAGCAGTTTCTACCGATCCCAACCAGGCGGTTGGTGCCGCGGCGCCTCTCGACATCGCGCAGCCAGAGTCGGTTGCTCCTGCCACGTCGCCGCTCGACGGTCTGAAAATCATCTCGCAGTCATGGCGAAGGGGCGGGCTCGGCTCGAAAGCGCTGGTGACCTTCACGCTTCGCAACACCAATGACTACGCGGTGAGGGATATCGAGATCGCCTGCAATTTCATCCGCCGGGACGGCAGCCATCTGAC
Source organism: Bradyrhizobium sp. AZCC 1719 (assembly GCF_036924525.1). Lineage (NCBI taxonomy): Bacteria > Pseudomonadati > Pseudomonadota > Alphaproteobacteria > Hyphomicrobiales > Nitrobacteraceae > Bradyrhizobium > Bradyrhizobium sp. AZCC 1719. Next base: position 4,564,403 of record NZ_JAZHRU010000001.1, read on the forward strand.
CGCCCGCAGGCGGATCATTCCCGATACCGTGAATATGAAGAGCCGGAAGCGATACGCAGGCATGCTGGTCGGGTTCGTCAACGTCCACGCGAATAAGGCGAAATGTTCACTGGTGACGGCCAGCCGCGTTTAGCCCTGTGCGGCCGAACTCACCTTTCATCTCCAAAATGTGACCTGCGCCTTTGAACCTTGCAAGTTGAGCAGGAACTAAACGGTATATCGCCCGTTGGGCGGGTTGAACCGCGCGGCGTTCGCGCGGGGGAGTAGGACCAATGCCCGTGACGCGTTATTTCCTGTTTGTCGGCGGAGTGCTGCTCGCGCTGTTGTTGGCGATCGATGCGCTTGTCCCAGAACAGGCGGTCGTGGCCAGCCAGGCCGTTTCTTCGGTCGACAAGACCGTTTCTTCGGCCGACAAGACCATAGTGCGCATTCGTTCCGACCAGAAGCTGCCGGAGCGGGTGGTCTTTGACACTAGCCTTCCGACCATTGTTCCGCCGCCGTCCGTGACCGCCCAGGCCGTTGCGCCTGCCGTGACCCCCGCCGCAGCCCCTGCCTCGGCCGACACCGCCGCTCAGGCCCGTGCGCGGGAGACGTTTGCCCAGTACGTCCCGGCGGAGGCGAAGAAGCCGGAGCCGCCGGTCCAGCGCAAGCGCAAGGTGGCAAGAAGCCGTCCGCCGTCGATGCAGTTCGCGCAGCCGCCGCAAATGCGGGTCGCGCAGCAGTCACAATTTGGCTTCTTCGGTGGCCCGAGCTGGAACACTTGGTAAGCGCCCGCCTGATTTAGCGCGGTAGCTTCGGAATCTTGTCCGCAAAACCATTATAGCAGGTCAACCGTTCGTCTTCCTCCTTGACGAAGCGGCAGTCATTGACGCCCTTCGCCGCCGGCGCCTTTGGTTTGGGCTGTGGCGCATAAATGGCGTCGTAGCAATTCAGGCGTTCCTTGGTCGCGTCGTCGATATCCTGGCAGGCCTGCAACTTTTGGGCGACCGACAACGGCTTTTCTTTCTTGCCCGCCGTCGGATTCTTCGCCCCGACCACAACCAGCGGTTTGCCGCCAATGGTGGGAGGATTGGCCGGGCCGGCCGGGGTACTCGTTCCCTGAGCCAGCGCCGCCGCCGGATACAGGATCGCCAGCGTCAGGATGATCTTTCTCATATGAAATGTCCGAATAGCCGTAAGCTGAACCAGCGCCGCTGGGAGAACCACAACTCCCGACCCTCGGAATCGAAAATCCCGCTGGGCGCCTGCGTTCTCTAGCATCATCCCCGAGCGTCTGTCTAACCCGTTGATTTAATAGCCATTCAATTGAGCCTGCGACGGTTTGGTGGGGGCAGCCGGGCCCTTCGCCCGTTGTCGGCGCGCTGCGGACGCTGCATTGGCGTCGTCGATGGCGAGGCGGCGCTACCAGACCGAGCGATTGCAGAAGGGCGACGCGACGTCGGCTACAGTGGCCATTCGATCGAGAATGTCGGCAGCGGACCCTGCGCGCATCCTCGCCGCGAATTTCGGCCAGCCGGCGGAACTGTTTAAAAAAATTCCCCGACCGCGACGTGATCATCGTCCCAAAGGATGGGGCCCGTTGGGGAGAGCGCGCTTTGCGTCCCTGAAAACCCCGCCTGATCTCGCGAGCAATCGCATCAGTGGGGCTCAGGTGCAGGTCTAGCGTAGGCGATAGGCGTCAAATGCGTGGGCCAGGAATATGCCGATGCTGACGAAGACGAGGAATGCCGTCACGACCTCGGTCATGGCCTTCCTCCCTGTATTGCCATGCCGGGAAGGGCACGCTTGAGAAATTCGCGATAGATGAGGTTGAGGACCGATACCAACATGATCTAACCCCTTGTTTGATCTTGGGACCCTAGCGGCTCTTTGTTTCCGGAGCGCTTCGCGGCGGAGCAGAATGGTTTCGTCGCGCCGACCCGCGATCACAGAATCGCGACGGAACCGGAACCATCCGTGTCAGCGATCGGCCCGCCCTTTTCTCGCCATCCTAATTCAGGAGACGTGCGGGGGCGGTGCTACGGGGCAATGTTCCCAAAGGTCCTACGTGATCATCCGACATTTGCAGCAAAACGAGACTTTTAGGTCGCGCCGCGCATTCCTGCGCGGAATTGTGTCTTCGGCCAGCGCGCTTGCGCTCGGCGGATGCGCCAGCCTTGGCGCGACGGGCGCGCGTTACGACGCCTCGTCGCTCTCGGTGGAGCCGACATTGCTCGTCGCAACCACGCGCAAGCCGGTGAGTGGCGGGCGCGCGAAACCGTGGTTCGGGCCGGAGCGGGCTTCGAAGATGATCGTGGCACGGGCGAAGCTGGTGCCGCCCGACGAGAATCGTTTCTCGCTCGCCGCAGCCGGACTTGGCGATTGGCGTCTCGATACGGTCGAGCCGGTATCGGGAGAGGTCGGTGATCTTCTCGGGCAAACCAGCGGCGGCTCGGACGTGCTGATCTACGTGCACGGTTTCAAGCAGACGTTCGAGACGGCGGCGCTCGATGCCGCGCACCTCGCCGACGGCATCAGATTCCGCGGCCAGACGATGGTGTTCTCCTGGCCGTCCAAGGCGGGACTGTTCGATTACGCCTACGACCGCGATAGTGCGATGTACTCCCGCGATGCCTTCGAGCGCGTGCTGCATTCCCTCGCCACTGCCCCGAGCGTCGGCCGCGTTCACATCGTCGGGCACAGCATGGGCACCATGCTGACCCTCGAAGGGCTGCGTCAGCTCTATGCGCGATATGGCGACAGCGTTGCCGGCAAGATCGGGGCCGTGGTGTTCGCCTCACCGGACATCGATATGGATGTGTTCTCTTCGGCGACCCAGAATATCGGACCGCTCACCCGCAAGATAACCGTCGTCGCTTCAACGAATGATCGCGCGCTTGCGTTGTCGGGACGATTGGCCGGCGGGATGACGCGGGTCGGCGCCGCCGAGAAGGCCACCATCGAGCAGCTCGGCGTGCGCGTCATCGATGCGTCCGATTCAGGCTGGGGCATCATCAACCACGATCTGTTCCTATCCAATGCCGAGGTACGGAAGGTGATACGCCGCTCGATCGATACCTCGGCCGCGTGAGCTCGCCTTCGGCGCAACGGCATCGCACGGCAACATGATGGCGCCCGTCCATCGCCGGCAAGCGGCCATCACAACGTCACCGTGTTGTCACCCATAATCTCGCCAAATTGACGGAACATTTATTCGTGGCCGGCACCGTGGTGCCCGGTCTCGCCTCGAACTACTCAGCGCTTGAATTGCTCAACGTGCGCAACGCCGACCGGTTGTCGGCGCACGATGCTTTGCGAGTCGATCGGGGAGATCTGGGCGACAGCGGGCCTTGCCGGCGATCCAATTGTTCAGTTGTTACAGAGGAATAAAAATCATGCGTCAAGTAACATCCAAGGCCGAGGCAGGTTCGAGCGCGAACCGTCGACAGGTGCTATCACTCGCGGTGGGCGTCGCGTTGCTCGCGGGCGTCACTACGGCTCACGCGCAGAGCACGGGCATCGCTTCCTGCGACGACTTCCTGACCAAATACGACGCCTGCGTCGTCTCCAAGGTCCCCGAGGCACAGCGCGCGATGTACAAGACGCAGATCGACCAGACGCGCAAGGCGTGGGTCGACATGGCCAAGAATCCGTCGACCAAGGCGACCATGGAAGCGACCTGCAAGCAGACCCTGGACGCAACGAAGGCATCGCTCACGGCCTATGGCTGCTCGTTCTGATCGGCGCATGCGCCGCTGAAGGGAGTGGCGTCGAATGGGCGCCACTCCTTGAAGGCGGGCGGTACCGGGGAGCAGCCGACGATGCCGGCGAGGCGCTCTTTCGGAATTTGGTCAAAGCGACGTGGGCAGCGCCGGCACACGATTCACGATCAAGCGGCGCGCCTTCAAGGCGCGGTCTGCAAACTTATCCTTGTCTCGATTAACCACTTGTTAACCATAACGCCCCAGCATTGCCGCTTCATAGAGAGTCGCCAAGGACCGTAATCCGAAGGCGCAATTGACCGTTCATCTTGGGGGCGAGCAGAGGCTCGCGGGGCTCCAAGGAGCAACGTCATGTCATCATCTGGCATACGCCTGCTGTCCGATTTCGTCCCGGCGATTTTCGGCGCACTTGGTTTGGGTATTCCGATTGCGGTTGCGATCATCTGGATTTGTTCCTGATCGCGGTATGCCGCTTGGCTTCTTACGGCGCCCGTCTGAGCGGGTGTGGTGCAGCATGGGGTGAAGTCAGTTGGCAGTCCTTGCGACTGGCCGCCCCATCCCGTGATGCTATCTTCCGGAACCGATCAACAGGGGAGGCAAATTGCTTCCAGAGGTTCTCGACCTTCATGGTCCCCGTTCGCCGCGTAACGCATTGCTTTGTCTGAACAATGCAAGCGCCCGCGAGACATCATTACTATCGGCGGAGCGGTTCGAACGAATGATTGGCTCCGCGAGCGTCGCGACGTTCATTGAGCCCGGTCAGGCGTTCCTTCTGGCGTTCGAGCAGACAGACGATACGACGGCATCCACTTCAAATGGTTTCGGAGCCGCTACGACCGGTTTCTGTACGTCGACCGTGTCGTCGTCGCCAAGGAGCGCCGAGGCCAGGGTCTGGCTCGGATACTGTACGCCGACCTGTTCACGCGAGCTGAGGAGCGTGGCCACAACTGCATTGTCTGCGAGGTCAACGTGCAACCGCCGAATCCCGAGTCAGATAGATTTCATTCAGCGCAAGGTTTTCGAGAAGTCGGAAGGGCAACCATCGACGATGGAATGAAGACCGTCCGCTATCTCCTGTGGCGCCGATAATGGCGATTGCAATGACAATCCGCGGCTCTCGCGCCAGGAGTAGAAGCATATGGTCCTGTCCCGCTGCGTCGCAAAGGTCGCAACGCGAACTGCCGCTTTACCTGGCTTTCCCGGTATGAGTGAAAAATGACGGCGCCTTACAAAATCGTGGTCGCCGGCGGTCGTGGACATATGGGCAGCGCCATCGTTTCGGCGCTTAGCGTTGATCCCGCATTTGTTCACGTTGGCAATCCAGGTCGGCACACCAGTCCTTAGCGCCAAGAGGGGGTTTGCTCCAGGGCGTCGTGGCGTGCTCTGGCCTAGAAATGGCGCCCCCAGTGTAGATGAAAGTGATAACTACGTTTCCGCTTCCGCACTCTGATATTCTCGCCACCGACGCGCAATTCCGACCGCGAATATCCAAGGCGCGCCAAAACCATTACGACCACCTGCTGAGCACAGCGGCTTCGGCGGCCCCAGTTCGTTCGGTCCGTGACCAGCGAATGCTCGTCGTCCAACGGTCCCGCGTAGCAGCGATGCTGCCGTCATCGAGCATATGATTGGGCTGCGGCTTCCGAGAGGATGAAGTTGATGCGGCAGCGGCGGCGCGCACGGGGGCTGCGCGAGCTGCGTCTCGTCGTTGCCGACCCGCGTTCGCGGGCGGTGCGACGACGGGTGGCGAAGCAGGTCGCCGGCCTCGACCTGGATCGCGAGCGCGACGTGTTGAAGTGGATCGAATCGGTCTCCGAGTTTGATGCAGATGCGACGCGGTGATCTGGTGATCGTTGCGGCGGCCGGTGACTATGGCACGCCCCGTCCCGCCGTTATCGTGCAGACTGATGCCTTTCCGGAGAGCCATGCTTCAGTGGTAATCTGCCAGTTAACTTCAGATCTGGCCGATGCTCCGGATTTCCGCGTCACCATCGAACCTAACCCCGAAAACGGATTGCGGCTCAAATCGCTGGTGATGGCCGACAAGCCGGTCACCGTGAGACGTGAACGGATCGGGCAGAGGATCGGGCATCTCGGCAACCAAGACATGGCTCGGAGTTGCTTTGGCGTTTGTCTTGGGGCTCGCGGATTAACGATGCTTCTGGTCCAGGCGCCGGACAGCAAGATTGACGTACGGTTGTCGGCGGCTTGATGCGGCATTTGCCGACGCCCGGAAACAATATCGTGCAAAATCGTAGAATGGCGCGCCACGATGAAGATGGGCACTATTCGTGCGCCGCGCCGCTATGATGCCGCAGCCCGCCACGCGCTCCAATTGGCAAATCTACGACGGTCTGCGATCTTGCACTCCTGTCTCATGCGCGGCTGTCTTCCCGATGTGGCAAGGTGGTCCCGTCACTCTTCGATGGCGGCGGTGCCGATCGATTCCGGGATTGACGTGACGTACCGTGTTCAGCCCTTCTCGCCCCGAGAAAGACCGCACGGATGAATTCGCGGTACAGCATCAATTGTTCAGATAGCGCCTTCTTCTGCCGGAGCACCTTGGAAACGATGATCCCGCCCTCGGCAATGGCGGAAAGCATGTCTGCCAGATGGTCGAGATCGACAACAATGCGTGGGGGGTAGCGCGCTGCGATCAGATCAAGGCGCTCGCGAAACCGCCGCCGCCATCCTAGCATGGCCGACGTGTAGAGATCGCGCACCTCCCGGTCGAACAGCCGATCCTGATAGCAATAGGCGGCGACGAGACAGCCCGGATGGCCGCTCGGCAAATCCGCCATCGCCTCCGAGAGCATCTTGAGGCCGATCAGGAAGCCGTGCAGCGGGTCCTCATCGAGTTGATCGGCACGGCGAAAGAGATCATCGAATAGCGTGTCCTCGCGTTCGACATAGCGGACAAGCAGGGCCTTCGCGAGTTCGCTCTTGTCTTTGAAGTGATAGAAGAAGCCGTTCTTGGTGATGCCCACGGCTGCGATGAGCTCGTCGATCGATGTGCCGGCGAGGCCCTTTTCGAGGATCGCAGCCTCGGCAACATCGAGGATGTAGTCTCGGGTGTCACTGCGCTTGCGGTGCTGAAGCTCCTGCATGGCATCGCTCCAGGTACCTATCCGGTCGAACTGCACCATGAGTCCAGTTGACACTTGCAGCTGCGATCTACGTTCGGGTCCGCCGGCATTCACCTACCCAAACGATTACTTCTTTCGCGGGTTCCCTGCTGCACCGCGAGTCTTCTAGGAATCGAGGCGCGCTGATCGCATCTTCGCTGCCAATCATTGCCATAAGGCATGGTGAAAGAGGAGAGGCGAGCATGTCGACATTCGCAAGCGCGAAGTATCGTCACCGGCTGCCCCAGCTCGATGGCCGCCGGTTCCTGACCGATGGAGGGTTAGAGACGACGCTGATTTTCCACGAAGGCTGGGATCTACCAATGTTCCAAGCCTTCACGTTGCTTGAGAGCGAGCGTGGGCGAGCGGCGCTGCGCGCCTATTTCGATCGGTATGTCCCTCTAGCAGTCAATCACGGGGTAGGCTTTGTCCTGGAAAGCCCGACTTGGCGCGCCAATCCCGAGTGGGGAGCAAAGATCGGCTACGGCCGGGATGCCTTGGCACGTCTCAACCATGCCGCCATCCATCTCATGCGCGAAGTGCGCGAAGCCTACGAGAACGAGCGGACGCCCATTGTCATCAGTGGCTGTATCGGTCCGCGCGGCGATGGCTATGATCCGGGCAAGGTGATGAGCGTCAACGAGGCCGAAGCTTATCATAGTTGGCAAGTTAGCGTTCTGCGTGACGCCGGCGCTGATATGGTTTCAGCATTCACGATGAACAACTTCAACGAGGCGCTCGGTGTCACGCGCGCCGCGCAAGCGGCGCAAATACCGTGTGTCATTTCCTTCACGGTCGAGACAGATGGCCGGCTGCCAACCGGCGACAGTCTGGCCGACGTAGTTGAAGCGCTAGACGCGGCGACCGGTCGGGCATCGGCCTACTACATGATCAACTGCGCCCACCCCACGCATTTTGAAGGCGCGCTGGATCCCGACGCACCATGGATGAAGCGTTTGCGCGGCCTGCGGGCCAATTCGTCGCGGCGCACCCATGCGGAGCTCGACAACGCGACCGAGCTGGACGCAGGCAATCCTGTGGAGCTCGGCGTTCAATATGCCGATCTGTCGCGGCGATTCCCGCACATCAACGTGCTTGGCGGCTGCTGCGGAACAGACCACCGTCACATAGAGTGCATTGGCTTGGCCTGCAGCGTTCCCGCCTAGATCAGTATCCAATGCGCCCGTCTCCTGGTGTTCAAGCTATGGCCGAGGCTTGTGAGGAGCGCATCTCACGCATGGTGCAGGCAAATTTCCCTCATTGCCTCACGCTGCCTGCAACCACTGGTACCAAACCACCATAATCCTACCGTGGCAAGTTGCCGCATGCTGAGCGGCCTGCACAGCGTGAACGCGAGTGATCGACACGAACATATCGTCGCCGGTGGAAGGCGTAGTGAACGAACGCTGTTCTTGCCTGAGAGATTAGAGATTAAATCTTCACCTCAGGTTGACCAAATCGAGCATGGCCATCGACTGGGAAATTGCGTGCCCCACAGGACAACGATAAGGTGCAACCGCAACGGGCGGAAGTTCGTGTAGTTGTGAGGTTGCTTGTTTCCGAATCTGTCCGGTGCGGCATTTGTCGACGATGGTTGCGACGAGCGCGTCGACGCGTCCGCAGGGTCGCGCTCTTCAGCAGTGCGCGTTCAGCTTGCGCGTCATCGGATCGTAGCCAGCCACCAATACAACCAGAGTGACCTTTTGAATAATACGCCCGACAGACGCTAGGCCATCCGATCGATATGCAACCTGTGCGTGCCACGCTTTGTTGTGATTAATGCTTGCTTTTTTGTGATTAATGCTGGGGGATAAAAAGAAGAGACAGCTATTTTACGGCGCGGTCGGCTCGCCGACCTCGCAGGTTGTCGTCAATTTCGAGTTGGGTGACCCCGGCGCGCTTGCCGACCTGCTCTCGCGTCGCTTCTCCCCTGTCAAAATCCTGCCCATTGATGTGGCGCCGCTCAGTGCCGTGTCAGGGACCTACGGCGCCTATGCCGGAATCGACTTCAGCCGCACGCGTTACACGGGCGACTTCAGCCTCGTCCCGCAGCACCTCTACGACGGTGTGTTTTTCTACTTTCCCGTCCATGGCCACATGCTTGTCGACCTGGGAAGAGAGCGGCATCTCGGCACGACCACCAAGGCGATCGCGGCCGAGGGCTTCGCCTACCGGTCGATGACTTTTTCAGGCAACTTTGCCAAGCGCGGCGTGGTGATCTCTCGTCCGCTTCTCGCTGAGAGACTGTCGATTTTGCTCGGGCGACCGATTGTCGAGAAGCCACTCTTCGAACCCGTGGTCAATGCCGGAATCCCCGGATTGCAGGGCCTTCAGGCGCTTGTCGAGTTTGCGACGGGAGTCGAATTCCGGCCAGCGCTCGACGTCGGAACGCTCACAGTCCACCGTCTCCATGAGATGTTCCTCGACATGATCTTGGAGGCCTGGCCCCACAGCTATTCAAAGGCCCTACACAAACCTTCGGCTTCTATCGCACCGCGTCACGTAAAACTCGTGCTCGATTTTATCGCGGAGCACCCGAACGCATCCGCGAGCGGGGCCGAACTTGCCGCGATTTCAGGCGTCAGCCTGCGCTCGCTGCAGGCCGGATTCCGGCAGTTCGCCGGCATGTCCATTGCTGCCTACCAGCGCCAAGTCCGGCTCGAGAGAGCCCACAGAGATCTTGTCAGAAATTCAGCTCTTCCGATCGAGGACATCGCCCTCAAATGGGGCTTCACCAATGCCGGCCGCTTCAGCCGCTACTTCCGCGAAGCCTATGGCGTCAGTCCTTTCGCCGTGGCTCGAAAGGGCGCGCAGTGATGACGGCGCCGAGATCCTATGCGTTGCTTTCCCTTTCTGCGCGAATCATTGAACGACGGGAGGCTGACAAAATCCTGCACGACTGTCCGCCGGAACCCGGAATGTGCTGGCTGGGTGTGACGTCTGGATCATGAATATAGTTGCCGATACTCGTTACGTGCCTGCGGAGCCAACGGGCGGCAATCGTCCCGCGTTCCCGGTGTCGCTCCTCTCCTTCATCCTGGTCGCCAAATTCCTCGGTGTCCCGGCCGATCCGGCGCAGATCGCCCATGACCACGGCGCGCCAGGTGAAGGCTACCGCCTGGAAGATCTTGCCAGGATCGCCAAGCGTCTGAACATCGTCGCCAGGATCAAGCCTGTCGCCCTTGCGGAACTCCACAAGGTGCCGTTGCCGGCGCTCGCCGAATTGAAAGACGGTGAGGCTGCCATCCTGCTCAAGGTCGACCAGCAGCCGGACGGGACGCGCTTCCTGATCCAGCGCGGCGATGGCGAACGCCCCGAAGTGTGGTCGGCGGAAGATTTCGATGGCAAATATGCCGGGCGTTTGCTCCTCATGACGACGCGTGAGCTGATGGCCGGCGCTACGCGCCCCTTCGACATCAGCTGGTTCATTCCTGCCCTCGTGAAATATCGCGGGCCGCTGCGCGACGTCCTGATCGGGTCCTTCTTCCTGCAACTGATGGGGCTGATTTCGCCCATTTTCTTCCAGCTCGTCATCGACAAGGTGCTCGTCCATCAGTCGCTGACGACGCTCGACGTGCTGGCCGTAGGGCTCTCGGCGGTGCTGATCTTCGAAACCGGATTGTCAGCGCTGCGCAACTGGCTGTTCGCTCACACCACCAATCGCGTCGACAGCGAGCTTTCGGCGCAGCTGTTCCGGCACCTTCTCAACCTGCCGCTGTCATATTTCGAGGCACGCCGCGTCGGTGACAGCGTCGCCCGAGTGCGCGAGCTCGATCGCATCCGCGAGTTCCTTACCTCGAACGCCGTCACCGTCGTGATCGATCTCTTCTTCACGATCGTCTTCTTCGCGGTCATGTACGCCTATAGCCCGTTGCTGACCCTGATCGTCACACTGTCGATCCCGCTCTATCTCGCCATCTCCATCCTCATAACGCCGACGCTGCGCGCCCGTCTCGACGAGAAATTCCGCCGCGGCGCGGAGAACCAGTCCTTCCTCGTCGAAAGCGTCACGGGCATCGGCACACTGAAGGCGATGGCGGTCGAGCCGCAGATGCGGGCGAAATGGGAAAAGCAGTTCGCGGGCTACACCAGCACCGGATTTCAGGTCGCGACGCTTGCGAACTGGGGCAGCCATCTCATCCAGCTGGTGTCCAAGCTGACCACGGTTGCGATCCTGTTTTTCGGAGCAAAGGCAGTGATTGCCGGCGACCTCTCGGTAGGGTCGCTCGTCGCTTTCAACATGCTCTCTGGGCGTGTCGCACAACCGATCCTGCGCCTCTCCCAGCTCTGGCAGGACTTTCAGCAGGTCCGCATCTCGGTCGACCGGCTCGGAGACGTGCTGAACGCGCCGGCCGAGCCCGATCACAATCCAAACCGCGCAAGCCTTCCTCCGATCAAGGGAGCGGTGAACTTCGATCGGGTTCGTTTCCGCTATCGTCCCGACGCGCCGGAGGCTCTGCGCGGAATCACGCTTGCCGTCCAGCCGGGCGAGATGATCGGTATCGTCGGGCCCTCCGGCTCGGGCAAGTCGACGCTGACGAAGCTGGTGCAGCGTCTCTACGTTCCGGAGCAGGGCAGGGTGCTGGTCGACGGTGTCGATCTCGCGTTGGTCGACCCGGCGTGGCTGCGCCGGCAAATCGGCATCGTGCTCCAGGAGAACATCCTGTTCAACCGTTCGGTGCGCGAAAACATCGCGCTGGCCGACACAACCATGCCGATGGAGCGGGTCATCGCAGCCGCCCAGCTCGCCGGCGCGCACGACTTCATCCTCGGGCTCTCGCACGGCTACGACACGGTGATCGACGAGCGGGGCGGCAATCTCTCGGGCGGGCAACGCCAGCGCATTGCCATCGCTCGCGCGCTGATCGGCAATCCGCGCATCCTGATCCTCGACGAGGCGACCAGCGCCCTCGACGCCGAGAGCGAGGAAGTCATCCAGCATAACCTCGCCGGCATTGCTCGCGGCCGCACTGTTATCATCATCGCGCACCGTCTCTCCGCCGTGCGCCAGTGCGACAGGATCGTCACCGTCGAGGCCGGCGAAATCACCGAAACCGGGGATCACCAGACGCTGCTTCGATCGGGCGGCCGCTACGCCCAGCTCTATACCAAGCAAATGGGGCGTAGCACGTGACCGCCTGGGTGGCCGATCGCTTTCCGACGCTTGCCAAGCACTGGGCCGTGCTGCGGACGAGCTGGAGCATGCAGAACGAGGCCGATCGCAACAGACGGCCACTTTCCGATCACGAGTTCCTGCCGGCCGCTCTCGAGATCATGGAGAAGCCGCCGAGCCCCGGCCTGCGCATGCTGCTGCTGATGACCTGCGGCTTCTTCACCGCCGCTCTGGTCTGGTCCGTCATCGGCACGGTCGACGTCGTGGCGGTGGCGAGCGGCAAGATCATCCCGTCGAGCAAGGTCAAGACCATCCAGCCGATGGAGATCGGCTCGGTGCGCGCCATCCATGTCACCAACGGCCAGCATGTCGAAGAAGGCCAGCTTCTCGTCGAACTCGACCCGACGCTCGCGACAGCCGATGAGGCGCAGGCGCGCCAGAACCTGCAGGCGTCGAAGGTCATCCAGGCCCGCAACGCGGCTCTCCTCGCCTATCTCGACGGCCGGCCGACCGGCTTTGTCGCGCCGGACGATACGCCCGTCGCGACGCTCGCGGTGGAAGAGCAATTCGTCCGTGCCAGTATCGCGGAATACGAGGCGCAGGTCGCGAGCCTCCAGCAGCAGATCGCGCAGCGCGCGGCCGAGCTCACGTCGGCCGAGGTCGAGATCAATAAACTCCGTCTCACGCTCCCGCTCGTCGATCAGTCGCTCGAAGCCCGCCGGCTGCTTACCGAACAGGGCAATTTCGCGCGCCTGAGGCTGCTCGAATACGAGCAGCAGCGCATCGAGCATATCCAGAATGTCGACGTGCAGCTTGCCAATGCCGCGCGGGCACGCGCCGCGATGACGGCGCTCGAGGCCGAAATCCGCAAGCTGCGCGAGACGTTCGGCAAGACCGCCGTGACCGAGATGGTCCAGGCCCGCGACAAGGCCCAGCTTGCGGCCGAAGATTTGCGCAAGACCACACGGCGGCGCGAGTTTTTGCAATTGCGCGCGCCGGTCGCCGGAACGGTGCAGCAGCTCGTGGTCGCGACGATCGGCGGTGTCGTGCAGCCGGCCCAGCCCCTGATGATCGTCGTTCCCGACGGCGCCGAGATCGAGGTCGAGGCCCATGTCCTCAACAAGGACATCGGCTTTATCCGGGAAGGTCAGCCCGTGCGGGTCAAGCTGGAGGCGTTCCCTTTCACCGACCATGGGCTCGTGCCGGGGATCGTCGAGGGCATCAGCCGCGATGCGATCGATCTCTCGCAATCGCAATCGAATGGGCCGCAGCGCGACGAGAAGAACCGGCCGGTCCAGCCCGGCCTCGTCTACGCGGCGCGCATCCGCCTTCTGGAGACGAGCATCCGCGTCCGCGATCGCCAGCAGGCGCTGGGCCCCGGTCTCTCTGTGCAAGCCGAGATCAAGACCGGCGAGCGGCGGATCATCCAATATCTGCTGTCTCCGATCATGCAGGCCCTCGACGAGGCGGGCCGGGAACGGTGACGACGCGAACTTCAAACAGGTCGTGAAGGACAAGCCCGTTGGCATCCGTCCGATCGTCAGCCAGCTCGTCGATCCCGCCGTGCTGGAGAAGATGAAGGTGCGGCTGGGGCCGAGTTGCGGTCGTGACGATGAGCGCGGGGGATCATGGAGGCCATGATCCGATGCGCGAAAGCGGAGTGTCCGACAAGGACACCGCAGACGCGATGTCAAGCCTCGTTGAATGACAGTTGCATGACGGCATAGATTCGTTTTGCGGCCGATGCCGCGCCCGCTCGGAGCCTCGCTTACGGAAGGGAAGGAACGCCTGAGTTTCCGTCCCAAGAAGGCCCTGAGCTCCCCGGGCCGGCAGTTGTAAACAGACACAAAGCGTATCGGACGGACAAATCGCGCAACATTTTTGGCGTGCGTCGCCTTTTCGTCTTGAGGTTGTGGCGGGTTAATGTTCAATGAACGCCGAAGGAGGGGCAGTGGGGCTGTTTCCGACACCTGCGACAGGAACGATACGCCTGTTTTCCCGTTTCGGCCGGTCAGGTCGAATGGGGAGGGCGAGGCGCGTGGAACCATGCAGGTGAACGGTTTTCTCGTGCCGGCACATCGGCGGCCCGGACGGGCCGCAGGCCGCTGCGGCAGCCTCACATGCCCGATGATCACGACACGCCCCGTTGGGCGGATTGAAACTTGCGGGAGGACAGGCCTGTGGCGAAGAATGCGAACGAGAAGGCGGCAGCCGGCAAGCCGGCGCTGAACGGGATCAACGGCGGGGCTGCGGCCGAGCAGGCGAGCCCGACGGATCGCGCGCTCGATCCGCAATTGCTGGCGCAGATCAGCGCGTTCAAGACCAGGATCCAGGCCGGCGTCGGCGAGGTGGTCCTCGCGATGCTGAACCTGCCGCGTTATCGCAACCAGACCCTGGCCGATGTCATGCATCTGGTGGTCGAGCCGATGACCCGCGACCGCATCGCCATCGCGAAGGCGGGCGGCGAGGGCAAGGTCGAGGAGACCGCTGGCATCGCGATCTGGGCCAGCGTGTCCGACGAGGTCGACGCCAAGATACGCGAGCAGATCCAGGCGCGCGTGTTTCCGGTCCGCCTCAAGGCCGAGGACTGGAACAGCGGCGAGACCACTTGGCTGCTCGACGTCATCGCGCCCTCGCAAAAGGTCGCCACCGCCGTGCTCGCGAACTTCAAGCAGGTCGTGAAAGACAAGCCGGTGCGGATTCATCCGATCGTCAGCCAGCTCGTCGACCCGGCGGTGCTCGAGAAGATGAAGGTGCGGCCGGTGGGCGAGGCGGAGGGCAAAGCGAAAGACGCCTGACCGCCGATCGTTGAATTCAGCTTTTGGTTTTCAATCGTTCGAGATCAATCCCAACGCGGAAATCTATGGGTACACTATGGCGATTGATCGTACAGTTGCGCGGGATCGTCATCGAGGAGAAGATTTCATGGTATTCCGCGACAACTTTGTCGAGGTTCAGCCGGGATTCCTCATAGACCCGCTGTTGAAGCTTCGACGCGAAACCAGTCGCGTGACGTGGTGCGATCGGATGATCTGCGCGAGGAGGGCTGCATGAGCGGCAAAGTGTGGTTCAGCAGTGTGATGAGCAACTACCTCATCGGCAACAAACAAGGGCTTCGCGACAAATACTACGGAGAAGACTGGGAGCCGGCGCAACACGAGGTGATCCGAGCCAGCGCCAAAGTCCTTGAGGCAATGGAGAAGCATACGCACGGCTATGCGCTCGAGCGGACGGACTTTCCAGAGGCGACGGCGGTCTTCGACAAGAAGTGTTTTAGGCGTGTCGGAGACCTATTTGTTGTCGGAAGATTCTATGCGGTAAAAGAACGATTGGCCGAAGTGTTAGCGCGCTTCGATCTTGGAAATGGCGGCTTGGTTCCGTTTCCAATTTTTCAGGAAGATTTGAAGACGCCAGTCGAAGGAAAATTTTATTACCTGAATTTTGGCGCCAGAAAACGAACCATTCTACCGAACGAAAGCAAAAATGTTGAGCTGGTCGCCTCGAATAGCGCTACGGGCGTAGAGATCTGGAAAGTAAACCCTTGGGCCGAGGACGGCGATGTCGCTCTTTCCGCGGCGGCTTTGGCCGGCCCGGACCTATGGATCGAGGAGATTGTCCGCGACGGACTTTTTATGAGCGAGGCATTGGCCGCCGCGTTGCGTGAAGCGAAATTCAAGATCGATTTCGAGCTTAAAGAGTGCGCCGGATTGTGGAGAAGGTGCAATGACCGAGTACTTCCGCGGCCGGCTCTTCGGTTTCGAAATCCAGCACATCATCCCGCTGGAAGTATTTACCGGCAAAACCCCTGCGGCGGAAAGGGCGGCCGGCTTTCTGCAATCAATTGGCGTCGATTTGAATGCCAGAGGGAACAAGATTGCGCTGCTCATCAGCACGGTGACACGCGACGCGGTGCTGAACGCTTCGGCCACCGTACAAGCTGCTTTTAAGGAGGCGGGGTTCGGCTTCAACGTCCATGACAGTCAGGCACCAGGCGGAGGCGGCAACCACCCAGGGTACAACGCGTTCGCTATCGCTGCGTTGGATGATTTAGCCACTAAGGCAGCCGCGGGCGGCTGGGACTCCACAGCGAAGACTCGAGCCTACTATGACCTGCATAGGTTTTTGCAGAAAATCAATGCGGACGGCAACATTGCCCTCATTGGGACATCGCAGCAAACGTTCGCAGCGGAGTGGACTGCTTACAGAGGCAATGTCGATAGGGACTATGCGAATCTGGATCCAGAACTAGCTGCCCAAATAGATGCGTACAAGGAAGCATTTATTAAGACCCCAATCGACGGCACGGACAGAAATAGCCAATTGCGCCGTAAGGTCACCACCGATTTGCTAAATGGCGCGGGCGAAATCTTGACGCCCAAAGAACTTGCCAACGCCCAGAAGGGCCTAGCTGCTGGTCCCGCCGGAAATGTAACGGCAGCAGCCGTCTCGCTTATTTTCAGCTTGCAGAAGCGGTCTACGACACCCGTCAACGTAAAGCTGGCGTTGACGGAGTACGCAGCAGCGTTCATCAGGAATGAGCAAGGCTCTGTCGACTTTGGAGCACTGTATGATTCGCTGAATGCCTTGTTCGACAAAATTGGACGTTACGCGGATGGTTTCGCTGATCGCCTGAGCGCACTGGGCGAATCGACCATCGGTGCGATGGGTAAGTCCGTCCACGCGATGCTCCTTGGGCTTGGCGGAAACGTCATCGGGGACATCGTCGAATTCCTCAACATGGCGTACGAGCCCATCAAGAAGGGGTTTAAGACGGGCGATTGGAGCGATCTCGGAAACACGATTGCTCAATATGGCGCTGCAGCTGTAATCAGTGCGATCATCGTCACCGGCTCCATAGCGGCCACCGCCGCGGTCGTCGGCGCCGTGAGCGCGACGGCGGCGCCAATCGCTGCAGCGCTCGTTGCTGCAGGTTGGGCGGCGTATGGCCTTTACGATGCGATAACGAATGGCGCGGAGTTGATCGGCAAGATCAGCGCGGATCTCGCCGACATCATTCCCAAGATAGGCGATACCATCGAACGCGGGCTCGCGAGCGCTGCACAAGCCATCGCGTTGATGCAAAAGGTGATCACGGTCGCGTTTGCCAAAGATTTTGCGATCCCGAATTTCGACGGGGTTCTGCAAAACAAATATCTGGCTGACACTTTCGATATTTCACTTCCAGGACGTCTCGAGGGCGGAGACGGAAAGGATCGGTATTACGGCAAGAATAATGCCTATATCGATGGCCGTGCAGGGAATGATGAGATCTACATGATCGATTCTTCCGGTACCGCGCGGGGCGGTAGCGGAAACGATATACTGGTCGGCAGAAACCCGGTTTTTGTTCGCGCTGGACAATACATCAACAAGGAAGATCGAGAGGGAGTTAGTCAACCTCACATCCCTGAGGAGTTGCGCGGCAAGGTAGAAAAGCCGATCGCAACACAAGATCTGCAGTTGGTCCTTGATGGTGGCGAGGGAAGCGACTGGGTCGTCGTGGGCGGCGGCGAACGAGCGATCACTGCTGGTGGCCTCGGTCGCGACTGGATCTTCAACTACTCGAACGGCGGCATCGTCTATGGCGACACCATCAGTGGCTCCTACGAAAAGCCTCTTCTCGATGCCCAGGGGAATCCCATCCTCAATCCTGACGGTACGCCCAAGACAGTTCCGACCCAAGTCGAAGACACGGCAGCAAACAGCGACAATTTCTGGTATTCGCCCAACGTCGTCATCAAGGATGCCCAGCACCATGACGTCCTCAAGTTCTATGGACTGAGTCTCACCGGCGGCAATGCCGAGGGCGGCATTGCCGGTCTCCTGGCGTTCGGTGGCGTTGGTGCTGCCGTTGGCATGGCCAATTTCTACAGTTCGCTGGACGAGAACGGCAAATACGACCCGGCGCGTTCGGTCTATTTCGACCATTTGTTCCCGTGGATGACCTATGTGTTCCGGCCCAACGCCAATGGCGGGCTGGACATGTTCGTCACCAACCAGTTCGATCAGCTCTTCACGGCGGTGTTCGGCGGCACCGCGAGCGACGCCTACAAGGCGCAGCAGGCCCTGGACGCGCAAGGCATCCTGAAGGGCTGGATGAAGGTAGAGAACTTCGACCTCGTCGGCAGCTATATCGGATTCCACCAGGCGGAGCTCACCGGCCAAGGCGACTTCGGCATGGTGTTCAAGGCGGTCAATCCGATTGCCAATCTCATGACGATGCTCGAACCGCTCCTCGGGGTATACGGCATTGCGATCGCCGCGGAGTATGGCGGCAACGTGCTCATCGATCAGGCGGTGACGCTGGCTGCGGCTGCGACGCGATTTGCCAAGGGCATGAAGTGGGCCGACGGCACCGATCCGCTGGTGATCGATCTCGATGGCGATGGCATCGAGACGACCGAGCTCGGGATCAGCCAGGTCTATTTCGACATCGACGGCGATCTGTTTGCCGAGCGCACCGGCTGGCTGAAGGGCGATGACGGCTTCCTGGTCCGCGACGTCAACGGCAATGGCGGGATCGACAACATCTCGGAAATGTTCGGCGGGGTCGGCCAGTCCGGCTTTGCCCAGCTCTCGGCGCTCGATTCCAATGGCGACGGCAAGATTACGCGCGCCGATATCCTGTGGTCCGAACTTAGGGTTTGGCAGGACTACGACCGCGATGGCGTGACCGATGCCGGCGAGCTGAAGACGCTCGACCAGCTCGGCATCGTCACACTCGATCTCGGCGCGACCGCGATCGACATTCGCACCCCGCAAGGCGCCCGGCTCACCGGCTTCGGCGACGTCACCTTCGAAAGCGGCGCCGTCAGGCGCATGTACGATGCCATTCTGGCCTCGAACGATACCGACACGAAATACGCCGGCGAGTCCGGCCGGGCCGACTGGCAGTCCAGTTCGACGCTGGACGTCAAGGGCTTCGGGCGGATAACCAACCTCGCCATCGCCATGGCGAACGACATCGCGCTTGGCGAACTGGTGACGTCCACCGCCGCGGCCATGACCACGCCAAAACTGCGCACGCTGGTGGCGCAGGTCGGCGACGTGCTCGGCGCCTGGGGCGCGGCGCTGGAGCAGACGCGCGAGTTGACGCCGGTGCTGGTCGGCACGGATGTCAATGGCAAGGCCGTGCTGCTCGACCGCGGCGTCTATGTCGAGGACGCCCAGGGCGGTTACTGGACGCTGGCCTCCGGCGCGCCGGTGCTCGACGCGCAAGGCAATGCGATTGCGCGCGCGACGATGCAGGACGTGCTGGCGCAGGCGGCAGCCTCGGGCGCCGGCTGGCGCCTCGAACAGACATGGTCGCCGTCGAGCCGCGAGCAAGCGCCGACCGACCGCGAACCGGCGCCCTATCTGATGGGCGTCGTGAACGGGCGCGCTGTCATCATCGACTACGGCATCAAGCAGGCCGACGGCAGCTGGAAGCTGGCGTCCGATTCCGCCACCAGCTACGCGACCAAGGCCGACATCCTCGCGCTCGCCCATCCGACCGGCACCGAATGGCGGACCGAACAGATCGGTTTCAATCCCTATGCCAATCTTCCGGTCGAGGAGATCGGCGTTCGCTTCACCGACGGCATCGCCATCGACTACACCGTCAAGGTTACCGACCAGGACGGCACCTTCTATGTCTGGGCGCGCAATCTCGATCGCGCCATCGAGCTGGAATGGAAGACCGGCGACAGCCGCGAATTCAACCTGCGCAATTATGCGATCGACTTCGATTCGCTCGACGAGGTGAACTCGACCGACGATTCTACCTATCGCGTCGAAATGCTGACGCCGGCCCAGTTCCATTTCGCGACCTCGCTGGGCGGCATCGATTTCCGCCCGGAGATGCTGACGGCGCAGCTCGACAATGCGACCGGCCACATCGCCTACGCCGTCGGTCCCGGCGGCAGCGCCAACCTCTCGACCGACCCGGCGCAATACGTCTCCGGCATCGCGACCATGATCGACATGCTGCAGCCCGTCATGGAGCAGTATATCGCGACCTCGCGCCGCTATGCGGTCCGTATCGCAATGCAGGGGGGGCTGAAGGACTTCTTCCGGAGCGTCAAGTACGACATCGCCTCCGACAGCTACAAACCGACCACGAACCGCGAGCTCGCCCCGATGTTCGAGGCGATCTTCGCCGGCGCGCCGGCCAGCAACGCCGACGACGCCGTGTTCGATTACCTCGCCGAGTGGAACGGGATCCTCGCTCAGGTCTATCCGGATTATCGTCCCTCGGGTGAAGGCAACCTCACCGGCAGCACGCTCGCCGTCGACCAGGCATTTATCATGCAGATGATGCTGCCGGCCTTCGAGACCGTCGGCGTCGATCTCGACATCCGCGGCGTCGCGCATGCGCTGTCGATCAGCGACGAGCGCATCATCACGCACGCGGCCGGTGACACGATCGTCAACGGTACCGACTCCACCGACTATTTCTACATGACGGAGGGCAGCCAGACGCTGCGCGGAGGGCTTGGCGCGGACTTCTACTTCGTCGGCCGTAATTCCGGCGATGATTTCATCGACGAGAAGGACCATGGCGACGCCGACCAGCTGCGTTTCACGGACGTGCTGTCGACCGACGTCAAGGCGATCCGCGACGGCGAGGATCTGATCCTCCAGATCCGAGGCCGCACCAACACCATCCGCCTGACCGACCAGTTCCTCGGCGAGCGCAACGAGTTGCTGACCAACGGCAACCGGGTCGATTCGGGCGTCAGCGCCATCGTCTTTGCTGACGGCGTGGCCTGGGACCGCTTCCGCATGTCCGTCGAAGTGCTCGACAGGGAGCGCGCCGCAGGACAGTTCAACGACAACCTGACCGGCTCGGGCTCGGCCGACATCCTCTGGGGCGGCAAGGGCAACGACTACATGAGCGGTGGCGCCGGCGGAGACATCTATGTCTTCCAGGCCGGCGACGGACAGGACGTCATCGACGACCTCGGCAACTTCTCCTTCGGGCCGGTCAAGGCCGGCATCGACGTCCTCAGCTTCAAGGCCGGCATCAACGCCGAGAATCTGAAGCTGATCCGCGACGGCGAAAGCGGCAATCTCAAGATCGTCTTCCTCGACGATAACGGTGTCGCGACCGGCGACACGCTCGAGATTATCGGGCAGTTCGCCGGCATCAAGACGGGCATCGGCCTGTTCTCCGAGGCGCTCGGCAGCAGCGACGGTCTCGACTATGTCGCGCCGAACCTGATCGAGCGCTTCACCTTCGATGACGGCTCCAGCCTCGATTTCACGCAGATCGTCGAGAAGGTGCTTCAGAACGCCAAGACCGCGAACGACGACGCGATCTACGGCATGATCAACGCCAACACCCTTGATGGCGGCGCAGGAGACGACTTCCTCTCCGGCAAGGAAGGCGACGACACCTATATCTACGGTCGAAACTACGGCCGCGACGTCATCCTCGACAACGCGATTCCCGGGCTGTTCGATCCGCCGCAGCACGACAAGCTCAAATTCGTCGACGAGATCCGCTGGACCGACCTCGATTTCCTGCGCGACGGTGCGAGCGATACGCTGCGCATGCGTGTCAAGGGCACCAGCGACGAAGTCGTGCTGCAGAACTTCCTCGACACGGTTCCGATCCTGGGTTTCATCAACATCATCGAGGACATCGTCTTCGGCGACGGTACGACCTGGACCGGCTTCAAGCTGGCCCAGCACTATATCGACATCGCCAAGACCCTCGGCAACGACACCATCTACGGCTACGAAGAGCTGTCGGATTCCATCGATGGCGGAGCCGGCGCCGACCGCCTGATCGGCTTCGGCGGCAACGACGTCTACCGTGTCGCGATCGGGGAGGGCAACGACACCATCCTCGACAGCTCGGGCAACGACCAGCTTATCCTGGCCGGCCTCGCGTCGACCGACGTCGATTTCACCCGCACCGCGCTCGATCTGATCATCACGGTCCGCGCCACCGGCCAGCGCTTCGTGCTGGAGAACCAGTATGTGCGCGACGACGGACAGACCTACGCGGTCGAGAACCTCGTCTTCACCGACCGCACCGTGTCGTTCCTCGACGTCAACCCTGAGGACATCGACCTTGTCGGGACCAACGGCGATGACGCGATCACCGGCTCGAATTTCGCTGAAACCCTCGACGGGCGCGCCGGCAACGATACGCTGACCGGAGGCGATGGCGGCGACACCTACAAGTTCGACGCCGGCTACGGCGAGGACGTCATTATCGACCGCCGCGTGCGTGCGAGCTGGTCGGACCGGCGCGGCGTGCAGGTGCCCGTCGACGACGTGGTCCAGTTCGGCGGCGGCATCACCCGCGCCGACGTCGTCTTCACCAAGGACGGCAACGACCTTCTGATCTCGATCACGGGGCGCACCGATACGCTGCGCATCCGCAACCAGTTCCGCGATGCGGAGGACGGCGTCGAGCTGTTCCGCTTCTTCGACGGCTCCACCATCAAGATCTCCGATGTCGAGCAGCTGCTGCAGATTGCCGGCGGAAACCGCGGCGACAACACCATCACCGGCCTGCTCGATCAGGAAAACGTGCTGGACGGGCGCCAGGGTGACGACTCGCTCACCGGCGGCAACCGGGCTGACACCTATGCGTTCTCGGCCGGCTACGGCTTCGATCGCATAATCGAGCAGCCGGACGCGGTCGGCGTCATCGATCGCGTGGTTTTCGGCGCCTCCGTGCATCTCGAGGACATTATCGTCCGCCGCAACGGCAACGACCTGATCATCGATCTCGGCAGCGGCCTCGATGTCCTGACCATCGTCAACGGCCTCTCGGGCACCCGGGTGGAGCAGTTCGAATTCGCCGACGGGCGGATTCTGTCGATCGAAGCCATCATCGACCGCATGCTGACCGGCACTGCGGGCGACGATCACCTGATCGGGTTCGACAACCGCAACGATACGCTCGCAGGCGGCGCCGGACTGGACGCGCTCGAAGGCGGGCTTGGCAACGACACCTACAAATTCGGCATCGGCGACGGCAGCGACAGCGTTTACGATACAGGCGGAATCGACAAGGTCGTGTTCGGCGAGGGCATCACGCCCGAACTGGTCCAGTTCCGCAACATTGACGGCGACCTGCTGATCACGATCGGCAACGGCACCGACCGGCTCGCCATCCTTTCCGGCTATAGCGCGAGGCCGGTCGAGAGCTTCATCTTCGCCGACGGGACGACGCTGTCGATCGAAGAGGTGCGCGGCATCATCCGCGACGGATTGTCGAACGCCGGCCAGGACCGGGTCGACCTGCGCGAATTGCCGACAGACAGCCCGCTGCATCCCGGCGCCGGGCATGACCGTCTCATCCTCGCCCAAAATTCGCGCGTCGCCATCGGCGCGCTGGAAGGCATCGACAGCGTCGAGATGCCCAACGGCGTTACCAGCGCCACGGTGGTGCTCGAGGCCTATGCTTCGAACGATGCGGTCGTCAGGCTCGCCGCGGTCGATTCCACCGACCTGATCATCTCCTTCTCGTCGGGGAGCCAGCTCGTTATCAAGGGTGCGCTTGGCAGCGGCAGCCTGCCCAACATCGAATTCGCCAATGGCGTTGTCTGGGATGCGGCGGCGTTGGTGCAGGCGGCGATCGCCAGCCAGGCGAGCGCTGGAAACGACATCATCGTCGGCAGCAGCCGTGCGGATGCGCTTTCGGGCGGCACCGGCGACGACGCGCTGAGCGGTGGAGCGGGCAACGACAGCTACAGCTTCACGCGCGGCGACGGCCGCGACGTCATTGACGACAACTCCGGCAATGACACGCTCGGCATCACCGGCTACCGGCCCGACGAACTGCGCGTCTCGCAGATCGATCCGGCGCGCAACGAACTCGTGCTGTCCTTCGCCGATTCCACCGACCAGATCGTGCTGCGCTATACCGCGGGCTGGAGCGGCGTCGATACCGTGCGTTTCAGCGACGGCACGACGTTCACCCTCGACCAACTCCGCGACATGGCGGCGGCGGTCGGAACCTGGCAGGATGACCGCATCGTCGGCTCCGCGCGCAACGAGACCTTCGCGGGCGGCGGCGGCGATGACGTCATGGTCGGCGGTGGCGGCGACGACATCTACCGGTTCGGACGCGGTGACGGGCAGGATCGCATCGAGAGCAACGGCTCGGCTGACGGCAAGGGGACGCTGGTGTTCGGCGCGGGCATTGCGCTGGAAGACATCGTCGCGAGCCGTGATGCCGACGGCAACATCGTGCTGTCGATCCGCGGCACCGACGACCGCATCACGCTGGTCGATCCGCCCGGCGACACTGATTCCGTCCTGGCGAAGCTCGTCTTTGCGGATGGCCGCAGCCTGAACTATCGGGCGGTTGCCGCCTCGACCGGGTCGACCGATCGCGATGACCACGTCATCGTCCCCGCCGATATCGCTACCCCCGGCATCGGCTCGGAAATCTTCGGTGGCCTCGGCAACGACCGCATAGAGGGCGGCCGAGGGGCCGATGTCATTACCGGAGGCAAGGGCGACGATCTGCTGGAAGGCGGCAGTGGCGCCGACATCTATTATTTCGGGCGCGGCGACGGGCAGGACACGATCTCCGACGTCGAGATCACGGATGCGTCCAAGGTCGACAAGGTGCATTTTGCAGCCGGCATCCTTCCGAGCGACATCCGCATCCTGTCGGTCGGTCCGAACGACCTCGTGATCGGCATTGCCGGAAGCGACGACCGTCTCACGCTGAAGGATTTGTTCCGCGGGGGCACCGCCTCAACCGACTACGGCGTCGAGCAGTTCGAATTCGCCGATGGCACGGTCTGGCAGCTCGCCGATATCTATTCGCACGCGGCCGCCTCGACCGGGACCGGCGCCGATACGATCGATTTCGGTTCGCAGATCGATATCACCGCCACCCTCGACGGCGGCGCGGGCGACGATGTGCTCGCCGGCGGCATCGGCGACACGACCTATCATTTCGGGCGCGGCTATGGCCACGACACCATCCGCGAAGGCGCGAACTGGACAGGGTCCAACGACACGTTGCGCATCGCGAGCGGCATTGCACCAGCCGATGTCGTCGTCATCCGCGACGGTGACGATATCGTGCTGCGCCTGGTCGGCAGCGACGACCGGCTGACGATTGTTGGCCAGGCAACGGCGAGTGCGCCGCAGATCGATGTGGTGCGCTTCAACGACGGCACGCAATGGAACGTGGCAGCTCTGCTGGCGCGCGCGCTGGCGCCGGACGCGGCCGAGCGCGTGCTGCATCCCACCAGCCCCTCGACCGATCCCTTCGCCGATCCGATCTTCGCGGATGCCAATCCGGGATCCGGCGGCGGCGGGACGTCGGCATCCTCGACGATCGGCCTTGCGCGCTATGAAAGCGTCGCGCAGCCGGTCGGCGGCCTCGCGGTGGTCGGCTCGGCCGCCGCGTTGGGTAACGGCACCTATCAGCTGACACCAGACGCCGGCAACAGGGCCGGCGCGGTCTGGGGCACCATCGATCTTTCGAAGAGCGTCGTCTGGACGACGAAGATGTTCTTTGGCGCCAACGAGAGCGGCGCCGACGGACTCTCCTTCGCGCTTCAGAACAACAGTGCCGGTGCAGTCACGGGCTCCGGCGCCAACGGGATGGGCGCGCTGGTCTCAGGCTCGTTCGGGATCATGTTCGACACCTGGGGGCAGACCCCGGATTTCAGCCGGTTCGTCGTCAACGGCCAAACCGGCGATGAGAATTTCGACACGCGCCACGACTTCGCCCAGCTGGAGGATGCCGCCTGGCACGACGTCGTCATCGCCTGGGACGCGGCGACCAAGACCCTCACCTACAGCGTCGACGGGACGCAGATTGGCACCAAGTCCTACGATGTCGTCGGCACCCTGTTCGGCGGCGATACCACCGTCTGGTACGGCTTCGGCGGCGCGACGGGCGGAGCCAGCAACGACCAGCGGGTCGAGATCGTTTCGGTCGCCACCCGCGAGGCTGCGGGTGCCGATCCGGCGACGGTCGGGACGATCGAGCATATCGGCTCCGGCCTGTTCACGCGTGAGCTCGCCGGCGCGGCCGAACGGAACACCTATAATGTCTTCGTGCCGCTCTCGCGCTGGGGCGAGGGCGTCGACGTCATCACCAATTTCAAGACCGGCGATTCCGGCGATACGTTAAGCATCGCGATTGCCAACGGGCTGCCCGGAACGCTGCTGGCACGCGCCGACGGCTCCGACACGCTGATCTACTTTGCCGAGCAGGGAACGCAGCGCTTTGCCGATGCGCGGCTGCTGCTGCGTCTGGCCGGCGTCTCGCCCGCCAGCCTGACCGGCGTCAATCTCGGCGGCGCACCCTTTACGGTTGTCGTCAACCAGACCCTGAGCGCCAATGGTGCTGGCCTTGTTCAGGGCGGCTGGGGCGACGACACATTCCATGGGGACGACGTTGCCAACACGCTGTCGGGTGGAGCCGGCAACGATACGATCGTCGACGCCCGCAATGGCAACGATACCCTGATCGGCGGGACCGGCAACGACTGGCTGCGCGGCGGCGGTGGTAACGACACCTATGTGTTCAACCGGGGTGATGGCCAGGACATCATCAGCGATTGGAACTACGGCACCGACACGATCCAGTTCGGTACCGGCATCACGGCCGCCGATCTGGTGGTGACGCAAGGCAACAACGGCGAAGATCTCATCATCGCGATCGCGGGGACCGACGACAGGATCACGATCCAGCGGGCCCTCAACGCCGACTGGACCCGGATCGAGCAACTACTGTTCGCCGACGGCAGCACGCTCAGCTACGCGCAAATGCTTGAACGATCGCTGGCGCCGACCACCGGCGACGACACGCTCGCCGGCGACGAGTTTGCCAACACGCTGTCGGGCGGGGCCGGCAACGATACGATACTGGATGCCCGCAATGGCAACGATACCCTGATCGGCGGGACGGGCAACGACTGGCTTCGCGGCGGTGGCGGCGACGACACCTATGTGTTCAATCGCGGTGATGGCCGGGACATCATCAGCGATTGGAACTACGGCACCGACACGATCCAGTTCGGCGCAGGCATCACGGCCGCCGATCTGGTGGTGACGCAAGGCAACAACGGCGAAGATCTCATCATCGCGATCGCGGGGACCGACGACAGGATCACGATCCAGCGGGCCCTCAACGCCGACTGGACCCGGATCGAGCAACTACTGTTTGCCGACGGCAGCACGCTCAGCTACGCGCAAATGCTTGAACGATCGCTGGCGCCGACCACCGGCGACGACACGCTCGCCGGCGACGAGTTTGCCAACACGCTGTCGGGCGGGGCCGGCAACGATACGATACTGGATGCCCGCAATGGCAACGATACCCTGATCGGCGGGACGGGCAACGACTGGCTTCGCGGCGGTGGCGGCGACGACACCTATGTGTTCAATCGCGGTGACGGTCAGGACATCATCAGCGATTGGAACTACGGCACTGACACGATCCAGTTCGGCGCCGGCATCGCGGCCTCCGATCTGCAGGTGACGAAAAGCAACAACGGCGAAGACTTCATCATCGCGATCCTGGGCACTGACGACAGGATCACGATCCAGCGAGGCATCACCGCCGACTGGACCCGGATCGAGCAACTGCGTTTCGCGGATGGCAGTACGCTCAGCTACGCCGAAATGCAGGCGCTGATCGCTGCCAACGACCTGAACGGACTGACCGCAATTGGCGTGGCGACGGGCAATGGTATTGTCGGCGAAGATGCAGCCGAATTCCTCGATGCGTCCGCCTATTCGGTCGGCGTCACGCTGGACGGGCGCGGCGGCTACGACAATCTCAACGGCAGCGCCTATGCCGACATCCTGATCGGCGGCACAGGCAACGACACACTGACGGGCAACGCAGGCGCGGACACCTATCGCTTCTCGGCCGGTTTCGGCCAGGATGTCATCCAAGACTACACTTGGAACGGTACCAACAACATCATCGAGTTCGATTCCTCGTTCTCGATCGACGATTTCGTGCTGGAGGCGTCTGTCTGGGACTACGGCAACGGCAACTTCGACTTCGGGGAGGCGCGGCTGCGCTTCGCCGGCAGCGACGACCGGATCTCGATCAGCGATCTCGATGCGATCGAGCAAATCCGCTTTGCCGACGGCACCGTGCTCAATCGGCAGCAGATGTTCGAGCGAGCGGTCGGCTATGGGGACAATGACCGCTATGTGTACGCGTCGAATGCAACAGTCGCGGACACCCTCACCGGCACAGCAAAAGACGACCGGCTCGATGGCCGTGGCAACGACGACACCCTGAGCGGTGGCGCCGGCAACGACACTCTCTATGGCGGCAGTGAAGACGACATCCTGATCGGCGGAACCGGCAACGACCATTTGTCGGGCGACGAAGGTGCCGATGTCTATCGTTTCTCGGCGGGCTTCGGCCATGACGTCATCTACCCCGGTGAAATCGGGCTCGACTGGATCGAGTTCGATTCCAGCCTGACTCCGGCCGATATCGAGCTGCAGCGCCCCTATGGTTGGGAGGGCGACCTCACAAGCACCCTGCTCATTCGGGTGAGGGGCACCGAAGACGTCATCGAAATCTCCTACGCACTCGGCGAGGAGCATTACCAGGACATCGCCGGAATCCGCTTTGCGGACGGAACGATCTGGACGATGGCCGACATCGTCAACGCCGCGGTGCCGACGCCTGGAATCACCATGGTAGGCGCTGTTGCTGACGATACGCTGATCGGCACGGCGACCGCCGACAATCTCAATGGGGGCGGCGGCGAAGATACCCTTGTCGGCGGCGCGGGAGACGACGGCCTATCGGCCGGGGACGGCGACGACATTCTGGACGGCGGTGCAGGCGCTGATTACCTCTCGGGCGGCGATGGCTCGGATACCTATCGCTTCTCCGCTGGTTTCGGCAAAGACGAGATCAATGATATCCGAGAAGAAGGCTCGGCGAATGCGATCGTTTTCGATTCGACAATCGCGGCCGCCGACATCGCCGTCTATTTCTCGCACGACAGCCATGATCTGATCCTGAAGTCGGTCGTAAACGGCGACTCCATCATCATCTACGGCGCCTATGACGACGAAGCGTCCGGCATCGATGAAGTCCGTTTCGACGACGGGACGATCTGGATGCGCGACCAGCTGGTTGCCAACGCCGTCGAACTGCCGGGCAGCGCGATCGAGGGTGACGGGACCGATCAGACGCTCAACGGGAGCGCCTTCGACGACAACATCGAGGGCGGTGATGGAAACGAAATCATCGTCGGTGCGGCCGGCAACGACTCAATTTATGCCGGAGCCGGGAATGACATCCTGATCGGCGGGGCCGGCAACGACCTGATGACCGGAAACCTGGGCGATGACACCTATCGCTTCTCGGCCGGTTTCGGCTCGGATCGCGTTTTCGCGTCGTATTGGGAAGGCGGCGGCAGCGACATCGTCGAGTTCGACGCGACGATTGCCGCGGCGGACGTTCACCTGACCCTTCAGGGACCCGATATATCCTGGGGTGTGCTGCTCACCATCGACGGCAGCACAGACCAGCTCTTCATGGGCTCGATCGGTGAACTCGACGAGATACATTTCGACGACGGCACCATCTGGACCTACGACGACATCCTGTCACGCGCTCAGTCATGGCTGGGCGTCGAGCTCTATGGCGACCAGGGTTCGGAGATCCTGGGAACCAGCGGCTGGGATCGGCTGTCGGCCAATTACGGTGTGGGTTCCCTGATCGTGGGCTATGCCGGCCACGATCTCCTCAATGGCTCCCAGGCCGATGACATATTGGATGGAGGAACCGGCGACGACGTGCTGGCGGGCGACTTTGGGGCGGACACCTACCGCTTTTCGGCCGGCTTCGGCCAGGATTTGATCTACGAGAGGGGAGAGGTCAACCACATCGTCTTCGACGCGACGATTTCGTCCGGCGACATCATCATCGAGCACGAGCGTACCGGCGGCGATTTTCCCCAGCAGGTCGTGATCTTGCGCGTAGCGGGGACCGAAGACCGCATCACGCTGAATGGCGGCTTCGACGACAGCGACTACGACATTCGCTTTGCCGACGGCACGGTATGGAATTCCGACGACATCAGGGAGCGCTGGAGCCTGATCGAACACCCATATCTGCCCGGCGATCAAGGCGCGCCGATGATCGGCGGCGCGACCAACGACTCGATGTACGGCGCGGACGGCAATGACGTCATCGAAGGGCGCGGTGGTAACGACAGCCTTTCCGGCTCCTACGGTAACGATATCCTGACTGGAGGGGCGGGCAGCGATCAGCTGTATGGTGATAGCGGCAACGACACCTACCGCTTCTCGGCCGGCTTCGGCGAAGATCGAATCTACGACTCTCCCTACGATGTTAATGTCATCGAGTTCGATGCGACGATCAATCCGGCTCAGGTGAGCGTCCTGAGCGATTCATCCGATCTTTGGGGCACCTTCTATCTGTCTTTCGCCGGGACCGAGGATCGGATCTGGATCTCGCGCAACGGCCACGATGCCGTGATCTCGGAAGTCCGGTTTGCCGATGGCACGGTCTGGACCGCGGCCGACCTCGAGGCCCGCCTGGCCTATTCGGACAAGCCCACGATCACCAGCTCCGCTGCCGGCGCGCAAATGCTCGGCACCGCCGGCAGCGACACGCTGACCGGCACCGCCGGCCCGGACGAAATCAACAGCGAGACGGCCGTTCAATGGCGGCAGGTCGGCGACAACCTTCTCGTCAATGGAAGCTTCGAGCAACTTGCCGCCGATGCCAGCCCGCAGAGCTGGGGTTACTCGGCGACCACCATGCCGGGCTGGACCAGGGTCAACAGCACCCAGCCGGTCACGACGCAGGGCTTCGAACAGATCAATTCCGGCTACAACAATATCGCCGCGACCGACGGCAATTATTGGCTCGATCTCGACGGAACCGGCACCGGAGGCGGCAACAGCAACCTGCACATCGTGCAGGACGTCACGGGCCTCGCCGAGGGCGAAAACCTTCTCATCCAGTTCGACCATGCCAACCGCACATATGATGCGAACGGCTCGTTCGAGGTGCTGTGGAACGGCGTCGTCGTCGCAAGCTTCAGCAATAGCTACACCGCCATGACGCATTCCAGCATCCTGGTGACGACAATTGCTGGAACCAACCAACTCGGCTTCCGCAGCACCGGGTACGCGGACTCAACCGGCGCTTCGCTCGACAATGTGAAGCTCACGCGCACGGAGGCGGTCGCGAGTTCGGTCGTCGGCAACGACGTCCTGTCCGGCCTCGACGGCAACGACCTGATCCGGGGCGGTGCCGGCAACGACACGATCTCCGGAGGCAACAACAACGACACGCTCTACGGCAATGGCGGCAACGACGCCATCAACGGCGATGCCGGCACTGACATCCTGATCGGCGGCAAGGGCAGCGACAATCTGGCCGGCGGGGCCGGCAACGACGTCTATCGTTTCGCAGCCGGCGATGGTCAGGACACGATCACCGATTCGTCGGGCATCGACCGGATCGAGTTCGGCGCCGGAATCGACCCGGCCGACGTCACCGTAGCGCTGATCGGCAATTCATCGACGCTCGCGATCACCTTCCGCAACAGCGACGACCGCATCACCATCAACTACGGATCGGCGACCGACGGCAGCGCGATCGAGAGCTTCAGCTTCGCCAACGGCACCGTCTGGAATTTTGCCGACATCGCGGCGCGATGGAAGACGCCGACCTCGGGCTCCGACATCATCCTCGGGACGAGCGAAAGCGAAACGCTGGCGGGCGGCGCAGGCAACGACAGCCTGTTCGCCTCCGGCGGGACCGACACGCTGCTCGGCGAAGCCGACGACGACGTCCTGACCGGGTCGGACGCCGCCGATATCCTGGTCGGTGGAACCGGCAACGACACGCTTTTGGGCAGGTACGGCGACGACGTCTATCGCTGGGGTCGCGGCGACGGCAACGACACGCTCACCGACTACGGCGGGGTCGACCGCATCGAGATCGGCGCCGGCGTCGCGCCCGACGACGTCAAGGTCATCGCGATCGACGCACGGAGCCTCGTGCTGCGGATTCGCGACACCGGGGAGGAGCTCAAGCTCACCGATGTCCTCTGGACAGCGGATAACGTCATCGAGAGCGTCGCTTTCGCTGATGGCACCGTCTGGACGGTGACTGAACTCAGGAACCAGTCCTTCATCGGCGGGGAGGGTGCCGACACCACGATCGGAACAAGCGAGGCGAACCGTCTCGACGGCCGCGGCGGCAATGACAGTCTCAGCGGCCTCGGCGGCGCCGACATCCTTCTCGGCGGTGACGGCAACGACGCGCTGGATGGCGGCCTTGGAGTCGATCGCCTGGTCGGCGGCCTTGGCGGCGATATGCTCACCGGCGGCGCCGGTGCCGACACCTACGTGTTCGCGGCCGGCGACGGCATCGACACCGTCACCGAGAACGGTGACGAGGCGACCGATACCTTGCGGATCGAAGGCTACAGCCTGTCGCAGATCCGCTTCGGCGCGCTCGGGCAGGATCTCATCATCCGCTTCTCCGGAAGCACCGACCGCATCATCGTCCGCAACGGTCTAGGGACTGGCGTCAGCGGCCTCGTCGATTCTTTCGACATTGCCGTCGACGGCATCACGCTATCGCTCGCCGACATCCGCACGCGTCTGGTCGACGACGTCGCCGTCAGCGGCGAATGGCTGGTCGGCGGCGCCACCGACGATACGCTCACCGGCGGCAATGGCGACGATTATCTCAGGGGTGGCGACGGGGCCGACACCCTCTCGGGTGCCGACGGCAACGATCATTTCGCCGACCTTTCGGCCGACAGCTCAATCGACACGCTGACCGGCGGCGCCGGCCGCGACACCTACTACTTCCTTCCGGTCCGGCCGGGCGCGGAGCCTGTTGTCGCTGACATCATCACCGACTTCCAGGCTGGAGCCGGCGGTGACGTGATCCGCCTGTTGTCCAGCAATCCGAATCCCTTCGAGGGCGGCGGTATCTGGCTGGCGCAATCGGGAAGCGACACGGTCGTCATGATGCGCGCGACGTCGGGGCCCGACCAGGTGCTGCTGCGCCTGCTCGGCATCGACGCCACCACGCTCACACCGGCGAATTTCGACGGCGTTCCGATCGCTATCGACAATTCGATTAACATCAACGACGACGACAGCGGCCATGTCCTGAGCGGCAGCGCGCTCAATGACCGCATCTTCGGCAATGGCGGTAACGACACCATCCATGGCTTCGCCGGCAATGACCGGCTCGCCGGCGGCGCCGACAACGACCTGATCGATGGCGGTCTCGGCGATGACCTGATCGCCGGTCAGGAGGGCGCCGACCATATCATCGGCGGCGGCGGTAGCGACATCATGTCGGGCGGCACCGGTGACGACGTCGTCATCGGGTTCGGCGACGGCAGTTTCGCTTCCGATACCGACGTGTTCGAAGGCGGAGAGGGCGATGATCGGCTCTCCGGCGGCACCGGCACCGACATCTACCACTTCGCGCGCGGCGACGGGCGTGACATCATCGTCGATCTCGGCGGCAACGACCGTATCGAGTTCGTCCCCGGAATCGTCGCCGGCGATGTCAGTATCGTGCAGGTCGGTCGCGATATCGAATTGCGGATCGCCAATGACGGCGGTCGCGTCCGGTTGACCGGCGCGCTCGACGGCACCAGCGCCATCGAGACGGTGGCCTTCGCCGATGGCAGCACGTGGAACTGGAGCGAGGTGCTGACACGATCCTTGCCGGGATCGGCCGGTGACGACACGCTCGCCGTTCCCGTCACCTTTGAAAACGATCTCATCACTCTTGACGGCCTGGCCGGCAACGACGTTCTGCAGGGCGGCGGAGGCGCCGACACACTGATCGGCGGCACCGGCAATGACGTCCTCAAGGGTGGGGCCGGCGACGATACCTATGTGTTCGCCCGCGGCGACGGTCAGGACACCATCCTCGACACCGGGACCAACACGCTCAGCTTTGCCGCCGGCATCCTGGCGACCGAGGTGCGCGCCGTGCGCGGGGCCACGAATCTCGTCCTCGAGATCGTCGGCACCGGCGACCGCGTCGATCTCGGCTCGCCTGCTGCGCCGGGCATGGGCGTCTCGCGCGTCACTTTCGCCGACGGTACGGTCTGGACCGAGGCGACGCTCATCGCGCTGGCGCGGGCGGCGACGGATGGGGATGACGTCATCCAGGGAGACGATTTTGACAATGCGCTCGCCGGCGGCGCCGGCGACGACATCCTGATCGGCTACGCTGGAACGGATACGCTAGACGGGGGCGCGGCGAACGACCGCCTCGAAGGCGGCAGCGGCGACGACACCTATTTGTTCTCGGCCAATGGCGGTCACGACCGCATCGCCGATACCGCCGGCAATGACGCGTTGTTGCTGGCAGCAGACATCTCGCCTGCCGACATAACGGTCTCGCAGAGCCGGGACGGAGCCCATTTCACGCTCATCGTCAAGTCGACCGGCGCGCGGATCACCATCGAGAACGCACTCGGCGCCGGCGGGATCGAACAAATCCGCTTTGCCGACGGCACGGTCTGGGCGACCGCCGACCTCATCGCGCGTGCGCCGAGCTTCGATGATGACGTGCTCACCGGAGATGCCGGCGCCAACGTCATGATCGGCGGGCTCGGAAACGACCACCTGTCCGGCGTCGCAGGCAACGACACCTACCGCTTCGCCCGTGGCGACGGCAGCGACGTCATCGACGACAAGTCGTCCTCGATGGGCGACCGCCTCGAGATATCAGGCTATACCGCCGCCGAGATCAGCTTCCATCGTCTGGCCGCCGACAGCGACGATGTCGCCATTCGCTTTGCCGGCACGACCGACCAGATCGTCATCGTTGACGCCCTCGGCGCCAACTCTGCCGGGATCGAGACGATCGCACTCGCCGACGGGACCCAGTTCACCGTCGCCGACATGCGTCTGGCGATCCTCGCCAGCCTTTCGACCGACGGCAACGACATCATCATCGGCACCGACGGTGCCGATACGCTGATGGGCGGCAAGGGCAGCGATCTCGTCCAGGGCGGTTACGGCAACGACACCTATATCTATCGTCGCGGCGATGGCGATGACCGGATCGATGCGGTTTTCTCCGGAACGGATGTCCTGAGCCTGACCGACTACAACGTTGCGGACGTGGTCTCCGCGGTTCGCGCCGGTCCCGACAGCAACGATCTCGTGCTCACCTTCTCGGGGGCCGGCGATCGCGTGGTGCTGATCGACGCCCTGAACTGGTCCAACGGCTCGTTTAACGGCCTTGCGGTGCGTTTTGCCGACGGTACGGTCTGGAACCGGGATGCCATGCGGGCCCGTGCGCTGTCCGACATCGACGGGTCAGGCAATGACAACATCTACGGCTTCGACGGTGCTGACAGCTTCGCCGCGCGGGCAGGCAATGATTTGCTCTCCGGCGCAGCCGATGGCGATCACTATGTGTTCGGCCGCGCCGCGGGCAATGACACGATCGTCGATTCCGGCACGTCGGGAACCGACACGGTCCAGATTCTGGATTTCGCGTCCACCGATGCGAGTGTCGAGCAGCTCTATCGCGGCTCCGAAGCCATCATCATTCGCTTCACGGGCAATAGCGCCGACAGCCTGACCGTGTTCGATGCGCTCTCGACCGACGCCAAGGGCATCGAGAGCTACGTGTTCGCCGACGGCGTGACCTGGACCAAGGAAACCCTGAGAGAGTTGCTCGGCAACCGCGCGCCGACCGCCATCGGTGACGGCTTCTTCTCCGTCACGACCGGCGTCGAACTTGTCATCACGGCGGCCGACATCCTGCGCAACGACTTCGATGCCGATGGCGACACGCTGACGATCATCGGCGTCGACGCGGGCAGTTCCGGCGTTGCCACGATCGATGCCCAGGGCAACATCCACTACACCGCGACCAACGGCTACTACGGTTCGGCCTCGATCACCTACACGATTGCCGACGGCCATAACGGCTTTGCCACGGCCTCGATCGATCTTCGGGTGCGCCCGGTCGCGACCGCCTATCCAGACAGCGGCTTCACCGTCGCCGAAGACGGCTCGCTGGTGATCCGCGTCGAGCGGCTGCTGGCGAACGACCTCGATGGCGATCGCATGATCGTCGGCCAGGTGATTGGCGCGGTGAACGGATCGGTCGCGCTGTCGAGCGATGGCAACATCTCGTTCACGCCGAACGCCAATTTCAACGGCACGGCCGAGTTCACCTATGTGGCCAACACCCCCGAGGGCGGCCGCGCCGAAGCCAAGGTCGTCATCCAGGTGACGCCGGTCAATGACGCGCCGGTCGCCCATAACGATACCGCCGAGGCGATCGCTGAAGGCACGACCTTCACGCTCGATCAGAGCACCTTGCTCGCGAACGACACGGATATCGATGGCGACGGGCTCACCATCCAGTCGGTCCAGTCCAATGCCGACGTTGCCGTGACGATCGGGGAGGACGGCCTGATCCACGTCGCGCCGCGCTCCTATTTCTGGGGCAATACCTGGTTCGACTACGTTGTCGCCGACTCCAGTGGAGCGACCTCGACGGGCCGCGTCAGCTTCACGGTCACGCCGGTCAATGATGCGCCGGAACTGCATGATGATCGTTTCGAGACGACCGATTCCGGCGATCCGATCCGCGAAGACAATCCGATCGTCATCAGCGCCGCACGCCTGCTTGCCAACGATATCGAGCACGACGGCGAGACGATGACGATCACGGCCGTCCGCAACAGCCATGGCGGCAACGCGACGCTGCTTGAAAACGCGACGGTCCTCTTTACGCCGACCACCGATTTCAACGGCGATGCGTGGTTTGAGTATCAGGTCGACGACGGTCATGGCGGAATCAGCTGGGCGCGCGCGACGCTCGCCTACCAGGCGGTCAATGACCTGCCGGTCGCGCGCAACGACAGCTACACCGACCAAACCTTGCCGATCCTGCGCGGCCTCGAAGACAATGCGATCGAGATTCCGATCATCGAGCTCCTGAAGAACGACTTCGATCCCGAAGGCTTCTCGGTCCAGTTCGAGAGCGCCGGCAACGCGGTCCATGGCGATATCGAGATTACCGACCACGGTACCATCATCTTCAGGCCCGATGCCGACTTCTGGGGCGAGGCGACCTTCAGCTACCTCGTTACCGACAATGAAGGCGCGGTCGACGGCGCCACGGTGACCATGTGGTTCGAGAATGTTGGCGATGCTGCGCCGGTCGCGCGCCGCGACGTCATCTATGTGAATGAGGATATCCCGGTCGTCATTCCGATTTCCGAACTGCTGGCCAATGACACCGATATCGATCGCGATCCGCTCCGCCTGTTGGGCTGGCGTCTGTCGACGCCGCTCGATGCGCCGATCTTCGGCGGAGATGCCGGTCAGAAGCTGAACGGCACCATTGAATATGACGGCAACGGCAATCTGGTCTTCACGCCCAATCGGGACGCGAGCCAAAGCTCGGGCTTCGTCTACAGGGTTACCGATGACGCCGACGGCGAGGCCGAAGGCTATGTCGACATCATCGTCGTGCCGACGAACGACGATCCGACCGTCGGGCAGGACGACGGCTTCGTGACGCCGCTCGATGCGCCGCTGGTGCTGCGCGTCAGCGACCTCCTCAAGAACGACTACGACACCGAGCAGGCCGACCATGACGGCGACGGCGTGATCGATGACGATCTGGATAATCCGAACCGCGCCCGGCCGACCTTCTTCGGCGTCGACGGCGTCTTTGATGCGGACGCGCTTGCCCTGGGCCAGCGCGTGCCGCGCGGGACGGCCGAGGTCGTCGATTGGAACGGCGAGAAGTTCATCGTCGTGCGCTTCGCCACGGGCTTTACCGGCAATGTTGCGGTCGAATACCGCATTGCCGACGCCGACGGTGCGACCGACACCGGCTTTGCGATGGCTTCGGTCGCCGACAGCTATAACGGACTGCTGCGCGGGACCGTGAGGGCGGACTACCTTGCCGGCACAGCCGGCGCCGACCTGATCCAGGCATTGGGCGGAAACGACTTCATCCTGGCCGGCGAAGGCAACGACACGATCGAGGCCGCCAGCGGTGACGATCGCATCGATGCAGGTGCCGGCGACGACTGGATCGACGGCGGCGATGGCGCCGACCACATCACGGGCGGCGACGGTTTCGACACGGTCAACTTCGAGAACTCCGATATCGGCCTTCGCGCCGACCTCGAATCCCGCGTCGGCCAGGGCGGCTACGCACAGGGCGATACCTATCTCGGCGTCGAAGCGCTCGTCGGCTCGCAATTCACCGACCAGCTCGGCGGCGACGCCGGCGACAATCGGCTCGAAGGACTTGCCGGCAACGACCTCCTCGAGGGACGCGGCGGCAACGACACCCTGCTGGGTGGTGAGGGCGACGATCTCCTGAACGGCGGCGCAGGCGCCGACATGCTCGCCGGTGGGGCCGGCAGCGACACCGCCGACTACAGCTTCGGCGCAACCGGCGTGTCGATTTCGCTGGCGGCCGGCACTGCCCATGGCGGCGATGCCGAGGGCGATGTTCTGACTGATATCGAGAACCTGACCGGTACCGATGTCGACGACGTCATGGAGGGCAATGCCGGCGCGAACATCCTGTCGGGTGGTCGCGGCAATGACATCCTGACCGGCGGCGCCGGTAATGACACCTTGATCGGCGGCCGTGACGCGGACCAGCTGATCGGTGGCGACGGCGTCGATATCGCCGACTACACGCTATCGGCCGAAGCCGTCATCGTCGACATGGCCAACGGTGCGGCCGGCGGCGGCGACGCCTTGGGTGATACTTTCACCGGCATCGAAATCGTCCAGGGCTCCTACCAGAACGATACGATCCGCGGCGACGGCGGTGACAACCGCATCCGCGGCGGGCGCGGCGCCGACATCATCGACGGACGGGGCGGCTTCGACATCGCCGATTACAGCCGGGCCGACGAGGGCGTGGGGGTCAATCTTTCGACCGGCCTTGGCGCGTCGGGGGAAGCTGCCGGGGACCAACTCGCCTCGATCGAGATGCTGGTCGGTTCGCTCTGGGCCGACCAATTGATCGGCAGCAGCGGCGATGACCGGTTCCAGGGCCTTCGCGGCAGCGACACGATCGCGGGCGGGGCGGGCTCCGACACCTATCTGTTCGGATTCGACGACGGCGCAGACGTCATCGCCGAGCAGGGTGCGGAAACCGATATCGACCGCCTGGTGCTGTCCTCGCCAATCGCACCGAAGGACGTTTCGGTGATCCGCGAAGGCAACGACCTGCTGCTCGAGTTCGAACGGCAGGACGGCTTCCTGGTCGACACCGTGCGCGTGACCGACCATTTCCTCGGACGTGAAACCGGCATCGAGGAGGTCGTCTTCGGCAACGGGACGATCTGGACGCGTGATCGGATCGATGAGTTGCAGCAGCTTGGCCGCTTCAACGCCGCCGACGATATCGTGCACCTCGCCATCGAGGACGAGCCTGTTATCATCGACCCGGCCACCCTGTTCGACAACGATGGCGACCTGGACGTGGCAAACCTCACGCTCGTGGGTGTCGGCCAGCCGGTGAACGGCACCGTGCATGTGCGCGAGGACGGCAGGATCGAGTTCCTCGGCGCGCCGAACTTCAACGGCGACGCGTTCTTCTCCTATACGGTGCGCGACCAGTTCGGCCGCGAGTCCACCGCCCGGGTCGAGGTCAATCTCTCGGCCATCAACGACGCGCCGACGGCGGTTGATGACGCCCTGGTCCATGGGGTCGAGGATCAGATCCTGCGTATTCGGATCGATACGCTGCTCGCCAACGATTTCGATGTCGATGGCGACGCCAATCTGGAAGAACTGCGCATCATCTCGATCGCGCCGCTGACCAACGCGGCCGGAGAGGCGATCGACAGCTACAAGCACCCCGACTACCGGTTCGAAGCCAGCAACGTCAGCGCGCAGATCGACGGCGACTATATCGAGTTCAAGCTGCGTCCGGACTATTTCGGCGCGGCCGGCTTCATCTACACGCTGACCGACGCCAGCGGTGCGACCTCGACGGCCAAGGTCGAGATCTCGATCTCGCCGGTCAACGACGCACCGCGCGACCGCGACACCTATAGCTGGATTCGCCTCGGTCAGGACACGACCGTCACCGTTGCCGATCTGATGGCCAATACCCACGACATCGAGGGCGACAGCTTTACCTTCGTTGGTCTCCATGGCGGCATCGACGGCAACCCCGGCAACAATGGCGGCGTTATCTTCGACGAGGCGACCGGCACCATCACGTTTACGCCCTGGTCGCTCGGCCCCGCGAGCATCGAATACGATGTCATCGATGCACGCGGCGCGGCGGCAACCCTGACCTACGACTTCAAGGTCAAGCCGCTCAATGACGCGCCGAAGGCCAATAACGACTACGGGCTCAGGACGCTCGAGGATCAGGTCCTCATCATCGACCCGGCGACGCTCCTTGCGAA
This sequence comes from Bradyrhizobium sp. AZCC 1719, assembly GCF_036924525.1. NCBI lineage: Bacteria > Pseudomonadati > Pseudomonadota > Alphaproteobacteria > Hyphomicrobiales > Nitrobacteraceae > Bradyrhizobium > Bradyrhizobium sp. AZCC 1719. The sequence continues at coordinate 4,604,745 of NZ_JAZHRU010000001.1, forward strand.
CGACACCGACGAAAACAATGACACGCTCGTCATCGACAGCATCGCCCGGTTCGCCGACGGCGGTAAGGTCCGCCTGCGCGACGACGGCATGATCGAGTTCCGGCCGACCGCCGACTACAATGGCGCGGCCGGCTTCGAATACACGATCAGCGACGGCCGAGGCGGCACCGCGACCGCCTATGTCGCCATCACGGTCATGCCGCGCAACGAAGTTCCGATCCTGCGCAACGACTTCGTGAGCGGGTTGGAAGACGGACCGCTCTTCGTCATCCCCGGCGAGGCCTTCGGCAACGACATCGAGCCGGACGGCGATGTGCTGTTCTTCAAGCGCACCACCGTGCTTGGCATCGTCGACCACCGCTACCTCTCGGCCGATTTCGAGGTCAGCGCGGCCATGGCCGACGGCTCGACGCTGCCGTCGTGGCTCCATTTCGATCCGGACACCATGCGTTTCACCGGAGTGCCTCCGGCAGGAATGGATCCGGTTTCCGTCGACGTCTGGATCAGCGATCCCGCGAACGGGCGGGTGTTCAACACGCGGTTCGAACTGACCGAGAGCAACGTCTCGGAAGGCTTCGACGCCCGGCCCGATGTCCTCGAAGGATACGAAATCCGGTCTCCGTTCTCGGTCGATTATGAATTCGACGCTGCTGACCTCGACGAGAATACCGCCGTCACGGCGGCTCTGGCCGACGGCTCGGCGCTACCGTCCTGGCTCAGCTTCAACGCCGAGACGCTGCAATTCGTCGGGATACCCCCCGAAGGGACGACCGATCCGATTGACGTTCGGGTCACCTTCACGCGTTCGGCCGAGGGCGGTGGCGATCCGCTGACCTTCACGGACAGCGTGTTGCTGGATCCGGCCGCACTATCGGCCGGCGTCACCTATGACAGCCAGCTCGCGCTGTTCGACACCAAGAACGGGACGATTTCGGCCTCGATCGCCGGCGGACGTCCGCTGCCGGAGTGGCTGTCTTTCGATGCCGACACGCGCAGGGTCAGCCTTTCCGGCTTTGAGCCGGATGCGGAGGCACAGCTCGCGCGCCTGCAGGTCGTATTCACGCCGGCGCCGCGCGTCCTCCCGGATGGAACCTATGCGTCGAGCGATCGGGGCTTCACGCTGGAATTCGTCATCGATCCGCACGCCGATCTCGAAAGCCAGATGAACGCGATCAACCAGGCGCTGGAAGGCAATGCCTATTTCGCGGACCAGGGCTTGTTCGCGCTCGACCTGAAGGGATCGGGTCCGATCACGGCGACGCGCGAGAGCGGCGCGCCGCTTCCCGATTGGCTGACATTCGACGCCTCCACCTTCACCTTCTCCGGCATCCCGTCACCTTCCTGGATCGGCGCTGTGCCGGTCCGCCTCGATATCGCCGCAGGCAACGGCCACCCGGCCATGTCGGTGATCACCGAAGCCGTCGTTGACGATACGTTCCGCGTCATTCAGATCACCGCTTCCACGGTCCTCTCGCCAGAGCAGATTCGCCTGCTTGTCCCGGCGGATTTCAATGGCACCGTCGTGTTGAGCTATGACGCGACCGACGAGAAGGGCGGCACCTCCTCGAAGCCGGCACTGATCTTCTACGACATCAAGCCGACGCGCGAGCGCCCGGATGCGGCGACCGACGCTCTGACGGGACGCGAGGGCGAAAGCACCCGCTTCGCGGTGACCGACCTGCTGCGCAACGACTTCGATCGCGACCGCGATGCGATGCGCATTCTCGCGCTGGGCCAGCCCGGCAACGGCTCGCTCGTCATCGAGCTCGCTCATGTCGAGATCGCGCCGCCGGCCGGACTTGGCCAACTCGACGGCGCGGTCTGGAGCGCGACGCTGGCTGACGGCTCGGCCTTGCCGGCCTGGCTCACGATCGACAGCGCGACCGGGATGCTCTCGGGCGACGTGCCGCTGGCTCTTGCCGCGAGCTTCGACATCCGCTTCACACGGACGCTGGAGGGCGTCAGCCAGAGCGAAACACTGACGCGAGCCTTCGACGGCAACGCCGGCGCCTATGCCGTCTATACGCCGACGGGTTCCTTCTCCGGCGATGATAGCTTCACCTATGTCGTCACGGACGACCGTGAGGGTACGTCGACCGGTTCGGCCATCGTGCATGTCGCTGCCTTGAACGATCCGCCGACCCCGGTCGAGGATATCGTCGCGGCGATCGAGGATACGCCGCTTCTCATCGACCCGCAGACGCTCTTGGCCAACGACTTCGATGTCGACGGCAATCCGGTTCGCTTCGTCGATGTCGTCAACGCCAGGCACGGCACGGTCAGCTTCAACGGCACGCATATCGTGTTCACGCCGGACCACAATTTCGAAGGCGTCGCTTCCTTTGAGTACATCGTTACCGATGACACCCACGGCTCAAGCACAGGCAAGGTGAAGGTCAACGTCGCCTCCACCAACCGCGCTCCGATCGCCGCGACGGATGTGTTCGAGATCGACGAGGACACGCCCTTCGAATTCACGACGGCGCAGTTGCTCGGCAACGACAGCGATCCCGACGGCGACAGCATCATCTTCCAGTCGTTGTCGCGAAGCGCCAATGGCGGGCGTATCGTCGAGCTGCCCGGCGGACGCTGGCAGTTCGTTCCGAACGAGAACCTCAGTGGTCCGGTCAGCTTCAGCTATACCGTCACCGACGGGCGCAAGACCTCGACCGGGACGGTGACGTTCGACATCGCCGCGGTAAACGATGCTCCGATCGCCAATCCCGATGGGGCAGGGACGGGTAACGATCCCGAGGGCGTCTTCAGGACGAAACAGGACCAGGCGCTCATTATCGACTTCGCCGCGCTTATCGCCAACGATCGTGACGTCGAAAGCGACAGCTTCGAGATCGTCGAGATATTCGACGCCGATCAAGGCTCGGTGGTTCGCGTCGGCTCCACGGCCGTCTTTACGCCGGATGCCGGCTACATCGGCGATGCGGGCTTCCACTATCGCGTCACCGACAGCCATGGCGCCTCCAGCGTCGGCTATGTGACGCTGCTCGTCGCGCCCGACGTCCCGCTGCCGATCCCGGTGTCGGATATCGGTTTCGAAGTGCTGGAAGACGGCTTTATCGACATCGATCCGGCTGCCCTGATGGCGAACGACTATGCGCCCGAGGGATCGACGCTGACTTTTGTCGGCATCGAAGGTGCAGAGTTGCTTGCGAACGGCAAGTATCGCATCACGCCGGCGGCCGACTTCAACGGCGAACTCGTGCTGCACTACTCGATCAAGAATGAGCAGGACTTCCCGGTCTCGACGACCGTCACGATCAACGTCCTGGCGGTCGCCGAAGCGCCGGTGGCGCGCCCCGACTCGCTGGAAATTGGCGAAGACGCGCCGCTGACGCTGTTTGCGAGCCAGCTGCTTGCCAATGACAGCGATGCCGACAAGCAGGCCTTCGTCCTCACCCGGATCGTGAACGCCTCGGGCGTCACCGTCACGGATCTCGGATTCGGCCAGCTCCGGATCACGCCGGATGCCGATTTCAACGGACCGGCCTGGTTCGACTACGAAATCGAGGACAGCACCGGCCTGAGCGCGACCACACGCGTCAATATCATCGTGTCGCCGGGCAACGACGCGCCGGTAATTTCCGCCGTTCCCGTGCTCAAGGGAACCGAGGATCAGCATTTCATCGCGACCCTGCCAGCAGGCTTCGTCACCGATGTGGATGGCGACGCCTTGTTGGTCGAAGTCCGGGGCAAGGATGGCACCGCGCTGCCGTCCTGGCTGCAGTATGACCATCAGACAAGGACGCTGAGCGGCGATCCGCCCGCCAACTTCAATGGCGCAATCCAGCTCGAAATCGCTGCTTCGGATGGAACGGCCCAGACCGTCCGCGAGCTTCTGCTTTCGATCGCTCCCGTCGGCGACGCGCCGGATATCGTGAGCCCGATCAGCGATGTGGCTGTCGATGAGGATCAGGCGTTCTCGATCCCGCTGCCGACGGATGCGTTCGCGGACGCCGATGGTGACGCCTTGACCTTTACGGTGGCGCTCGCCGACGGCTCACCATTGCCGTCCTGGATTTCGGTGTCCGACGGCCACCTCATCGGCGCGCCACCGGAAAACTTCAACGGCGATATCGAGATTGCGGTCACGGCCAGCGATGGCTCGCAGTCGGTCACCGGCAATTTCCGGCTGACTGTCCGGCCGATCAACGACGCTCCGGATCAGATCCGGCCGCTCGAGGACCAGGCGGGCCGCCAGGGCGAACCCCTCGATGTGGCGCTCGACAGAACGGCTTTTGCCGACATCGACGGCGACACGCTGACGTTTACCGCCCGCCTGGCCGACGGAAGTCCGCTGCCCTCATGGTTCAGCTTCGACGGCGTGCGCTTCACCGGCACCCCACCGCTGGACCATGTCGGAGATATCGACATCGAGGTCTCAGCCAGCGACGGCTCGCTCACGGTGAGCGATACGTTCCGGCTAACCGTCACGCCGGCGAATGACGCGCCCGTGGTGGCAACGCCACTGGCCGACGTGGTGTCGCCAAGGAACGTCGCCATCTCGATCACGATCCCGGCCGGCAGCTTCACGGACATCGACGGCGATCTGCTGACCTTGACGGCGACGCTTGCCGACGGAAATCCGTTGCCCGCCTGGCTCAGCTTCGACGGCGTGCGCTTCACCGGCACGCCGCCCACCAACTACACCGGTGTCATCGACATAGCGGTGACGGCCAGCGATGGCACGCTCTCGGCAAGCGACGTATTCCGCCTGACGATCCCGGCGGTGAACAACGCGCCGGTGGTTTCGATCCCGCTCTCCGATGTCGCTCTGGCGGAAGACTCCGCCGTGTCGATAACGATCCCGGCCGGCAGCTTCACCGATGTGAACGGCAATGTGCTGACCTATACGGCGAAGCTCTCCAACGGCGCCGCGCTGCCGTCCTGGCTCAGCTTCGACGGTACGCAGTTCACCGGCACGCCGCCGGCGAATTTCAACGGCGCGCTCAGTATCAGGGTCACGGCCAGCGATGGCGCATTGTCGGCGAACGACATCTTTGTGCTGACCATCACACCGGTCAACGACGCGCCGGTGCTGGCCGTGCCGCTGTCCGACGTAACGACCGCGGAAGATGCCGCGGTGTCGATTACGATCCCGACCGGCCGCTTCACCGACGTCGACAATACGTTGACTTATACGGCGACGCTTGAGGACGGCAGTGAACTGCCGTCCTGGCTCACGCTCACTGGAACCAGGTTCACGGGCACGCCGCCGGCGAACTTCAACGGTGCGATCGACATCAAGGTCACCGCCAGCGACGGCTCACTCACGACCAGCGATGTCTTCAGGCTGACGATCTCGCCAGTGAACGACAGGCCGGTCCTGACTGCGCTGCTGCCCGACGTGACTTTTGTGGAGGATACCCCGGTTTCGATCGTGATCCCGGCCGGCAGCTTCACGGATGCCGAAGGCACTCCGCTGACCTACACGGCGACGCTCTCCACCGGCGCCGCACTGCCGGCCTGGCTGAGCTTCGACGGCACGCAGTTCACCGGCACGCCACCTGCGAATTTCAATGGCGTGATCAATCTCAAGGTCACGGCAAGCGACGGTGCGCTGACGGTGAGCGACACCTTCGCGCTGACCATCACGGCGGTGAACGACGCCCCGGTCGTGGCCGTGGCGCTGTCCGACGTGACCTCGGCGGAAGATGCCGCCGTGTCGGTCACGATCCCGACCGGCCGCTTCACCGACGCTGACAATACGCTGACCTATACGGCGACGCTTGAGGACGGCACCGCACTGCCGTCCTGGCTCACGCTCACCGGAACCAGGTTCACGGGCACGCCGCCGGCGAACTTCAACGGTGCGATCGACATCAAGGTGACCGCCAGCGACGGCACGCTCTCGGCCAGCGACGTCTTCCGCCTGACGATCTCATCGGTGAACGACAGGCCGGTCCTGACCGCGGTGCTGCCCGACGTGACATCTGAGGAGGATACCCCGGTTTCGATCACGATCCCGGCAGGCAGCTTCACGGATGTCGACGGCACGCCGCTGACCTACACGGCGACGCTCTCCACCGGCGCCGCGCTGCCGTCCTGGCTGAGCTTCGACGGTACGCAGTTCACCGGCACGCCGCCGGCAAACTTCAAGGGCGCGATCGACATCAAGGTGACCGCCAGCGACGGTTCGCTCACGGTGGCCGACACCTTCCGGCTGACCATCACGCCGGTGAACGACGCGCCGGTCGTGGCCGTGCCGCTGTCCGACGTGACTTCAGCGGAAGATGCCGCCGTGTCGATCACGATCCCGGCCGGCCGCTTCACCGATGTGGACGGCAATCCGCTGACCTATACGGCCAGACTGGCCGACGGCAATCCGTTGCCGACCTGGCTCACCTTCAGTGGAACCCGGTTCACGGGCACCCCACCGGCACATTTCAACGGTGAGATCGACATCGAGGTGACGGCCAGCGACGGCTCGCTCACGGCGAGCGACGTCTTCCGCCTGACGATTGCGCCGGTGAACGACAAGCCCGTCGCCCGTACTGATGGTCCGCTCTCCGTCACCAACGGCGATACGTTGGTGATCGCGCGTGAAGCCCTGCTTGCCAACGACGTAGATCTGGACGGCGATACGTTGACCATCGTCTCGGTCGGCGCAGCGCCGAAGGGCACTGTGGTCCTCGACGTGGATGGTATCCACTACACGCCGGACTTCGGTTATGAAGGTGCCGACAGTTTCACCTATGTCATCAGCGATGGCGTGGCGACGGCGACCGGCACGGTCCAGCTCACCGCCTCCAGCGCCTTCCAGGGCTGGGTGCAGGGAACGACCGGCGTCGACACGCTGGTTGGTATCAACGGCGCCCCGAACAGCATCTACGGGGGCAATGGCAACGACAATATCACCGGAGGAGACGATGCTGATCGCCTTGCCGGTGGTGCCAGCAACGATACGCTCAATGGCAACGACGGAGATGACGCGTTCTGGGGCATGGCCGGCAATGACACGATCAATGGCGGCAATGGCACGGATACGGCCTATTACAACGGCGTCGGGTCGACCTACTCGATCGTGACGACGGCCGGTACCATCCAGGTCACCGACAACCAGACGACGGCGAACGGCAACGATGGGGTCGATACGCTATCGAGCATCGAGAAGCTCATCTTCCGCAACGGCGAGACCGTGACCCTCGCCGCGCCGATCATCCTCGATCTGGATGGCATGGGCGTCGAGACGAAGACCGCTACCCAGTCCTCGGCGATGTTCGACATCGACGGTGACGGGATTGCCGACGACACCAGCTGGATCGGTGCCACGGAAGCCTTCCTGTTCCTCGACCGCGACCGCAATGGCACCGTGAGCGGCATTGCGGAGCTGAGCTTCATCGACGACGTCGCAGGCGCCCACTCCGATCTTGAGGGCCTGCGCGCGTTCGACAGGAATGGAGACGGTGTCCTCGCGACGAATGATGTCAGGTTCTCGGACTTCCGGGTGTGGCAGGACCGCAATGGCGATGGCATTGCCCAAAACGCGGAGATCCTGTCGCTGCTGGAAGCGAATGTGCGCTCGATCAACCTTGTGGCATCCGCAACAGAGGCTGCATGGGCATTCGGCAGCACGGCGATCGTCAATCGCGGGCTGTACACGCGCACCGATGGCACCACGATGGAATATGTGGATGCCGCGCTGACCCACGCGTCTGCCCCGCAGCCGCAGGCCGCCGGCCTTGCGGGCTTCATGTCTGAAACGCCACCGGTCGCGAACCTGGCTTCGGCGCTCGAAACCCTGGCCGCAGGTGTTCCGGATTCCATCGGCAATTGGCTCGGGCAATCCGCGCATGCGCTCACGGACAGGGTAGGGGCGATCGCTACCGGAGATTGGGCGTCCGCTCCCACTCCGCATGCTGGCGCCAGCGACAATCGCGACTTGCAGCCGCCGGGTTCCTGGCCGGCGTCGATGGCTGCCGGCACCCAAAGCGCGCACCCGCCGATCGAAGTCGAAGCCGCCCGGCTGCTCGCACTGATGCGCCAGGATATGTCCGCGTTCGGTTCCAAGGTCGGTGAGGCCGATCTCAACTGGCGCAAGGCCGAAACATCGCGGCCGATGGACTTCTTCGCCTGATGAGCCTCAGGACGAACCGCAATCGCAGGGCCGCAGAAACGCGACCTTGCGATTGCCCGGTCCGATCTTCCCGCGCTCCGGCAACGTGAGGCGTGACCTCAACCGGGCAATGCAGGCCCTCAGATTCTGGCCTGTACGCGCGACAACCATGGGACGCAGAAGATCGTTCGGATTCTCATTTCTGTCGAATCATGAAGGTGCCTGCGCCGGACGCGCGGTTTGATCTAACGCGCCGGATCCATCGTCGGTGCGTTTTGATCAATGCGAACACCGTCGCTAAGGCTGGTTTTTATTTCGGTTGAGCGCAAATTGTTCTCGGCGTTTCATCGCGTCGCTCACGCTGCGATGTGACTGGCCCGCTCGGCCGATGAAGATGGGCACTATTTGCTTCGCCGTGGCGCTATGAAGGAGTAGCCGATCACGCGCTCAAGCCGGCGAGACTGCGATGGACCGCGATCTCGTGCTCCGCTTCGCGCCCGGTTCCCTACTATATTGTACACAACCACTCACACAGGGTCTTCTCATGAAGTCGACAACCTTTACGGTGCGCGTCGATACGGGCGTGAAGAAGCGGCTGGAGCGATTGGCCAAGAGTACTGGTCGCAGTCGTTCCTTTCTCGCCGCCGAGGCCATCAACGAATATCTCGAAATCAATGAATGGCAGGTGGCCGGTATCAAGCGCGCCATCGCCTCGCTCGATCGCGGCGAGGGGATTCCGCACGACCAGGTTAAGGATTGGGTCGCTTCTTGGGGAAGCGTAAGCGAGAAACCGGCGCCCAAGAGTTCATGAACCCCATCTGGTCGCCAGAGGAGATTGCCGACCTCGCGGCGTTGCGGGCTTACATCGCGCAGGACGATCCTGCGGCGGCGCAACGAGTTGCGCTCCATATCATCCGCAATGTTGAGACGCTACTTCCCAATAGCCCCGAAATGGGGCGGCCGGGTCGAGTTCCGGGGACGCGGGAGCTCGTGATCCCGAGGACGCCATACATCGTGCCGTACCGTCTGGTCGGCAACACGATCCAAGTCCTGCGGGTCTTCCACAGTGCACGCCGGTGGCCCGACGCTTTTTGAGACGTGTCAGCGCACCGCCGCGCTTGGATACCGGCATTCTGGCTTACGCGTACAATCTGCTGTATTCGGCGGCGATAGCGCACTTCCGAAGTGGCGCGCTCGGAGAGATTCGAACTCCCGACCCTCGGAATCGAAATCCGATGCTCTATCCAGCTGAGCTACGAGCGCCTGCGGTCTGCCGATATCAGACTTAGCTCGGCAGGGCCAGCAGCGGAAGCTAGTTGCAAGGATGTCGCCGGCGGTCCTGGCCGATATAGGCGGCCGCGCCCTGGCGGCAGAGGATGGTCGAGGGGCCGTCGTAATAGGCGAAGGTGCCGGGCTGCGGGCCGGGCCCGTAATTGTGCAGGAAGCTGATGGGGTAAGGCAGGCCCCAATTGTGCAAGTGGTGCCGATTATGGCGGGCGTCCGCCAGGTTTGGGGCGAGGGCCGCGGTGGAGAGGAGGGCGGCGGCAACGAAAAACTTTGCTTTGGTCATTTCGATTCTCCGGAAGTCCCACTGAAACTGTAGTGATTCGATCTGAACGGGCAGAAATTCGTGCGAAGAAAGCACGTTAAAACAACAAGATAGAAGCCTAAGTTGTGATTCGATCGAAGCCCGTAACCCCTGCCATTTTTGCTGGTCCTGCGTCCCATTCTAGGAGAATCGGGCAGAAATGCTGCGGAAAGCCATCCTAACGCGCCCATTTTTGGCCTCAAGGGATGCTTAACGAATTCCCAACACAGTCCGGCCAGAGTTCTGTCCGGTCAGACTTCAAGGGCCGACCTATCCCCGTCTGACAAAGGCTACCCGGTTCCCGATCGACCCATGCGCATCACGTCTCTTGCCTTGCTGTCCCTCTCGGTCCTGGTCGCGAGCCCGGCGCGCGCCGACCTGCATATCACGCGCGACCACGGCGGCTATGTCGAGGAGTACAAGGCCAAGTACAAGCGCATCCGCGACCGCAAGGAGCGCGTCATCATCGACGGCATCTGCAACTCGGCCTGCACGCTGGTGTTCGGCATCGTGCCGATGAACAAGATCTGCGTCACGCCGAAGGCGAGCGTTGGTTTCCACCAGGCCTATTACGACAAGGCCTTCACTTTCGGCATCAAGGTCACGAGTGCTGAAGGGACGTCAGACCTGATGTCCTATTATCCGGAAACCGTGAAGGACTGGATCCGCCGCAACGGCGGGCTCACCACCGAGATGAAGAAGATCAGAAACGGCCGCGAGCTCTGGAGGATCGTCGATCCCTGTCCGGAAGAGTGGTGATCCGCCCCGTTACCTATCTCGCACGCCCCTTGAACGTGACTATGCCGCGATAGCGCCGCGCTTTACAAATTCGTTCCTCGATATCTGAAGTCGCGCCGGCGGTCCCGCGTGACCAATCCTTGCCGCACAACATGCGATCGGGCAACAGGGGCGGCAAATGACTGGCGACTTCGAAAAAATTGCCGCGCGCGCGGCGCCGGCGATCTTCGTCGTGCTCTGGAGCACGGGCTTCATCGGCACCAAATATGTGCTGAACAGCGCCGAGCCGCTGACCTATCTCGCGATCCGAATGGCGTGCGTGGTGGGACTGATGATGATCATCGTCGCGGTCGCGCGGCCGCGCTGGCCAGATCGCATCGGCATCGCGCACAGCGCCGTCGCTGGCATTCTCGTGCACGGCATCTATCTCGGCGGTACGGCGATCGCGATCGCACATTCGATTCCGGCTGGGCTCTCGGCTTTGATTCCGGGCCTGCAGCCGATCCTCACCTCGACGCTTGCGAGCCGCTGGCTCGGCGAGCGCGTTACGCCGCTGCAATGGAGCGGATTGCTGCTCGGGCTCGCCGGCGTCGTGCTGATCCTGCACGACAGGCCGATGAGCGGAGAGGCGGGCTGGGGATGGCTCGCCTCGGCCATCTCGCTAATCAGCATCACACTCGGCACGCTGTATCAGCGGCGCTACTGCAGCGCGATCGACTGGCGGTCCGGCAATCTCGTGCAATACGTCGCGGTGACGATCTTCTTCGGTCTCGGCGCATGGCTGTTCGAGACCAACGAGGTGCATTGGACCACCGAGTTCATCCTGGCGCTGGCCTGGCTTGCGGTCGTGCTATCGATCGGATCGATCGGGCTGCTCTATTGGCTGATCCGGCGCTCGGCCGCGACGTCGGTAGCGAGCCTGTTCTATCTGGTGCCCGCGGTGACGTCGCTGATGGCCTATGTGCTGTTCGGCGAGCGGCTGGACGCGGTCTCGATCGCCGGCATGGCCGCCTGCGCGGCGGCCGTGCTGGTGGTCAACCGCCGCTCAGTTTGAAGTAGAGCGTTCGGCCTTCCTGCACGTATAAATTTCATGAGACATATCAGTATTTTCCCTGGGTTGTGCCCATTAAGGCGATCGTAAGCAAAACGGGTCAGATTGGGCGCGATTTGGGGGATTTCTCGTCATGACCACGCAATCCACTGGAAAGTTCCTGCCGGCGCTCAAGCTGCGCCTCGGTACCAAGGCTGTCATCTGTGCGATCCTCCTGATCGCGGTTAATACCGCGCTGGTGGTCGGGGCGGCCCATTGGTCGCTGACCTCCGAATTCGGCGACCGGGCGCTGCGGGACATCGAGGTCAACCTGCGCACGCTGGGTCTGGCATTTGCCGAGACCTACAGCGACGCCAAGATCACCATCAAGGATGGGGCGGTCGCCCGGGCCGAAATTTCGAAGATGCCCGAGTTCAAGGACCACGCGATTGTCGATCGCGCGGTGGGCTATGCCGGCGGCAACGCGACGCTTTTCGTCTATGACGACGCCAGCAACCAGTTCGTCCGTCGCACCACCAATGTGAAGAAGGAGAACGGCGACCGCGCCGTCGGCACCCAGCTCGCGGCCGACCATCCCGGGCAGGCGGTGGTGCGCCGCGGAGAGGCCTACCGCGGCCCGGCGACGCTGTTCGGCAAGACGTTCATGACGGCCTACTACCCGATCGTGAATTCGGCCGGCAAGGTGATCGGGCTGCTGTATGTCGGCATTCCCATGGCTCACTACGAGAGCATGCTGTCGCATGCCATTCAGAACATGGCGATCGCAGCCGGCATTGCCGCGCTGCTGGTGATGATGCTGACCATGCTGATCGTGCGCCGGGTGACCAAGCCGCTGACGTCGGTCACGGCCTCGCTTACCGCCATCGCCAACGGCAACGCCGACGTCGAAATCGACTGCGACGACCGGACGGACGAGATCGGCGAGATTGCGCGTACGCTTGCGGTGTTCAAGAACAACTCGGTCGAACGTCGGCGCCTGCGCGACGAACAGACCGCGGCTGCCGCAGCCGCTGCCGAGCAGCGCAAGTCGGAATTGCGCGGCTTCGTCGACGAGTTCCAGACCGGCGTTGGCGGCATCCTCGACAAGGTGCTGAGCTCATCCAGCGAATTCGAGCGCGTGGCCCGCCAGCTCACCGACACCGCGCGGACTACCGCAAGCCTGTCCGGCAAGTCGGCCGGCGCTTCTGAGACCGCCTCCGAGCATGTCCGCACCGCGGCGGCCGCCTCCGACGAGCTCTCCAGCTCCATCGCCGAAATCACCCGCCGGGTCCAGGAATCGAACGGCATCGCGGCCGACGCCGTCAAGCAGGCCGCCGCCACCGACCAGCGCATCAACGAATTGTCGGAAGCCGGCGCCCGGATCGGTGACGTGGTGAAGCTGATCACCTCGATCGCCGAGCAGACCAACCTTTTGGCGCTCAACGCCACCATCGAGGCGGCGCGGGCGGGCGATGCCGGGCGCGGCTTTGCCGTGGTGGCGCAGGAGGTCAAGAGCCTCGCCGGTCAAACCGCGAAGGCGACGGAAGAGATTTCCAGCCAGATCGGCAGCATGCAGCTTGCGACCGAAGAGTCGGTCAGCGCGATCAAGGCGATCGGCCAGACCATCGAGCGCATCAGCGATATCGCCACCTCGATCTCGGCGGCGGTCGAGCAGCAGCGTGGCGCGACCCAGAACATCGCGCAGAGCGTTCGCGCGGCGGCGAGCGGCACGGCCGATGTTGCGGCCAACGTCCGCAACGCCGCGCAGGGCGCCAACGAGACCGGCGAGACCTCGAGCCGGATGTTTGCTTCTGCACAGAATCTGTCGAGCGAAAGCCTGCACCTGAAGGCCGAGGTCGAAAAATTCCTCGACCGCGTCCGCGCCGCCTGACGGAAGCGTGGCGGCGGGCTACGACTTGGTCCGTCATTCCGGGATGGTGCGCTAGCACCAGACCCGGAATCTCGAGATCCCGGGTTCGATGCTTGCGCATCGCCCCGGGATGACAGTTTCGATTGCTTTCGCAATCGCAACCGTCACTTCGGTTGCGGCACGATCCGGATATACGGCTTCGGCGCTTTCCAGCCCGCCGGATAGATCGTCTTCGCCTCGTCGTCGGACACCGAGCCCGCGATGATGACGTCCTCGCCCTGTTTCCAGTCGGCCGGCGTGGCGACGCGATGCTTGGCCGTCATCTGCAGGGAATCGATCGCGCGCAGGATTTCCGCGAAGTTGCGGCCCGTGGTCATCGGATAGACCAGCACCAGCTTGATCTTCTTGTCCGGACCGATCACGAACACATTGCGGACGGTCTGGTTGTCGGCTGGCGTGCGCGTGAGCGGATCCCCCGAGGTTGAGGCCGGCAGCATGTCGTAGAGCTTGGAGACGTTGAAATCGATGTCGCCGATCATCGGATAGTTCGGCGCCGCGCCCTGCGTCTCCTTGATGTCCTCGGACCATTTCGAATGCCGGTCGACAGGATCGACGCTCAAGCCCATCAGCTTGACGCCGCGCTTGTCGAACTCCGGCTTCAACTTCGCGAGAGCGCCGAGTTCGGTGGTGCAAACCGGCGTGAAGTCCTTCGGGTGCGAGAACAAAAGCGCCCAGTTGTTGCCAATCCAGTCGTGGAATTTGATTTTCCCTTCCGTGGTCTCAGCTTCGAAATCGGGAGCGGTTGCGCCAATCTGGAGTGCCATGGTTTCACCTCATGTTATTCAAGTTACAGGGAAATTTGCCTTTAACATTATAGGAGTCTGAAGCGGTTAAGTGAACCGGTTAGCGTAAAAGGTGAGATCCTTCTCCGCGAGCCCGGAACTCCTAGCATCTTCTTTTGGTCCGCGCCTCTGCGACGAAAAGAACCGGCGGGCCTGCATTCGATGGTGGAAGCCAGATTTGGGAGCCATCCTTTTGTTTTCACAACCGTTCCGCTTTGTTGCCGTCGCTGCCCCGATATTGCCTTTTATGGCCCGCATCAGGCCCGGTCGCTTTGCACCCGGGAATGCATTGATCTGAACCGTGACCGACGTCACAGCGACCAATTAGCAACCATGTAAAAATCAAGGAATGCGGGTTTCGAATCGTTAACCGCTCGTTCATGGCCCGTATGGAAATGCTGGACTGGAATTGAAATTGAGAAGTGCAACTATGTCTGCCGCGACCACTGACATGTCCCTCCAGCCATCCTGCCGCAAGACCGCCGCTCGTGCGCTCACCATCGTGCGCGACGGTGTGATCACCGGCGAGGGTCCCACGACCAAGGGCCGTATCCATTTCTCCCGTGCACTCGATGCCGATGACGCCGCGTGGTGCGCGCGCATCCTCACCGTGAGCGCCATCGAGCATGAGCCGGTGAGCCGCGCTGAAATCGAAGCGCTGTTCGAAATCAGCGATGCGGCTGCGGAACGTACCGACGACGGCCGTTTCGATGATCTGCTCGCCAAGGCGGTCGCGCACCATGCCGCTTCCGAATCCGGCCTGCCGGTGCCGCCGCGCACCGTGGCGCTGTCGCCGGATACGCCGATCGAGAGCTGGGCGCCGGTGAAGGCCGCCAACATCGACACCAAGGTGCTGGAATGGATCGCCAGCCAGATGCGCGGCAAGCGCCACAGCAACCATCGCCTTGCCGCGCTGGTCGCCACCCTGGTCGGCGCCGCCGCGCTGCCGCTCGCGCAACTGCCGGGCATGCTGGATATGGGGCTGCTGTAGGTTCATCTTGCGATCGTGTTTTTGGAGGCGGCGGGGTCAGTCCCCGCCGTTTTTGTTTTGGGTGTCATGCCGTGCGCATGCGGTGTGTCTATGCTCCGCGGCCCGTCAGCGTCATTGCGAGCGCAGCGAAGCAATCCATCTTTCCAAGGATGAGGTGACAATGGATTGCTTCGCTGCGCTCGCAATGACGAGTGGATGCAGTTTCGCATTCTCGCGGCGCTGATCGCCCGAGGCTTGCTCTTAATTTCCCACCCTCTTGTTCAGAGGGCGCAGGGAAGACCGGGTGCTGGCTGCACCCGAGGTCTCGTGTGCCGTTGCGCATAGAGGAAACGCACACGAGCATACAGGTACAGCGGAAACACTCCGGCCTTCCCTGCGCAATGGCTTTACGGCTTACTTCGTGCTCTCCCCGGAGAACGGCTTTCTTGCCTCCGTCATCGGCGGGACACTTCCCGCCAACTTAACGCCAGCACCGCGGCGCCAGAACCACACGACTTCGCCGTACGTTTCAGGCGCGTACGTCTATCGCGCCATCCGCGTCCATCGCATCTCACCGCGCGTTCGTGACGATGGCCAACGCCCCTCATCTGCGACGAGACGAGCGGAGTTATGCGACTGATTTGCCCTGCAAGTGAAGCGAAATATTTTTGCTTCCGCGGCTTGACACGATTTCGGAAAATCAGAAGTGATTTGGCTGTCGGGCAGAACGTGGCGCCGCGACTTGCGCCACGGCTCGAACTGAAGCTGACATTGCGTTGTGGCCAGGAGCTTCATTTTTGGACCATGCGACAGTGAGAGCCATGGGCGAGGAGTGATATAAGTCACATAAGTCACTCGGCGTTCCTACGTATTGTGATCGCAAAATTCGATGCTAGTGTCGGTTTTCATTGCCGATTTGGAAATTTTCTGATGCGCGCGTTTTTGGGGGTGGTCCTGACGGCCTGGCTGATTTTGCTGGCTGGCCAGCCCGCGTGGGCTGACAAGCGCGTCGCGCTGGTGATCGGCAATTCGTCCTACCGGAACGTGGCCAAACTCAGTAATCCCGCGAATGACGCGGCGGCGGTTGCCGCGATGTTCAAGTCGGCGGGCTTCGACACCGTCGAATCCAAGCTAAATCTGACCGTTGGCGAATTGCGCAAGACGCTGCGCGACTTCGGGGGCAAGAGCCGGGACGCCGATGTCGCCGTTATCTATTACGCTGGCCACGGCATCGAGCTTGATGGCACCAATTATCTCATCCCGGTCGACGCGACGCTTGAGACCGATACAGATGTTCTGGACGAGACGCTGTCGCTGGACCGTGTGCTGGTTGCGGTCGAGCCGGCGAAGCAATTGCGGCTGGTCATCCTCGATGCCTGCAGGGATAATCCGTTCGCCAAAACCATGAAGCGGACGATCGCGTCGCGCGCGATCGGTCGCGGGCTTGCCAAGGTCGAGCCTTCCAGCCCCAACACCATGATCGCGTTTGCCGCGAAGGCCGGATCGACGGCATCCGACGGCGATAGCAAGAACAGTCCGTTTGCGGCGGCCTTGGTCAATCACCTCACAAAGCCCGGCCTCGATCTTCGAAAGGCGTTCGGCTTCGTGCGCGACGATGTCTTGAAGGCAACGGGAAATGCGCAGGAGCCGTTCGTGTACGGCTCGTTGGGCGGCAACGACGTAACGCTGGTGCCTGCCGCGCCTGCCGTTGTCGCTGCGCCGGTCGATCAAGACGCCACGATGCGACGCGACTATGAATTCGCCGACCGGGTGGGGACGAAACCGGTGTGGGATGCCTTCATCGAGAAGTATCCTTCGGGGTTCTTTACCGCGCTTGCCAAGGCGCAGCGTGACAAGCTCGCCGCAGAAGCCGCGCGGATCGAAGCAACCAACAAGGCAAAAGCCGCCCAGGAAGAGCAGGCGCGTTTGGTTGCCGAAGGAGCCAAGGCCGCAGAACAGGCCAGGGCTGCCGAACAAGCCAAGGCCGCCGAGAAAGCCCGCATCGCCGCCGAACAGGCCAAGAAAGCTGAAGAGGCGAAGGTCGCAGAAGCCGAACGTGCGAAGGCCGCTGCCATAGCGAAGGCTGCGGAGGAAGCCAAGGCGGCGGAGGCAGCCAGGGCTTCCGCAGAAGCCAAGGCCGCTGCTGAAAAAAAGGCAAAGGAAGAAAAGCTTGCCGCGCTGACGCCGCCGTCGGACCAATCCGATCAGCCGAGGGCGGTCGATCTTCCTCGCTCGCTCCAGGCCGAACTGCGGCGGGTCGGCTGCAACACCGGCGCGGTCGATGGCAACTGGAATGCGGCCTCGCAGCGGTCGCTCGATCTCTTCAACAAGCACGCTGGCATGAAGCTGGAGGTCAAGGTTGCGAGCGTCGACGCGCTGGATGTCGTCAAGAGCAAGACGACGCGCGTTTGCCCGTTGATCTGCGATCATGGGTTCAAGGTCGATGGCGAGCGATGCACAAAGATTACGTGTCGTGCTGGTTACGAAGTTGGCAACGACAATACGTGCGAAAAGATTGAAGTGAAAAAGCCGGCCGCGAAACGCGATGATCCGAAACGCGACAAGTCAGAGCGCGCTAAGGTCGATGCCGTGCCGTCAAAACCGGAGGCATCAGGTCAGATAATATGCGCACAACAGGGTGGATGCAGACCTGTTGCGAAAGGCTGTCGTTTGGTTTACGGCCCGGTTTTCAGTGGCACCAACAATGTCTGGCAAAACAAAGAGGTGTGCAATTAATGCGCGCCTTTCTGGGCATTGTCTTGACGGCCTGGCTGACTTTGCTGGCTGGCCAGCCCGCGTTTGCCGAGAAGCGCGTCGCGCTGGTGATCGGCAATTCCGCCTACCGGAACGTGGCCAAGCTCAGCAACCCCGCGAACGATGCGGCGGCTGTTGCCGCGATGTTCAAATCGGCGGGATTCGATACCGTCGAATCCAAACTGAACCTGACCGTCGGCGAGTTGCGCAAGACGCTACGCGACTTCGGCAACAGGACCCGCGACGCGGACGTCGCCGTTATCTATTACGCCGGCCACGGCATCGAGCTGGATGGCACCAACTATCTCATTCCGATCGACGCGACGCTCGAGACCGATGCCGATGTGCTGGATGAGACGCTGCCGCTCGATCGTGTGTTGTTTGCTGTAGAGCCGGCTAGGCAATTGCGGCTGGTGATCCTCGATGCCTGCCGAGATAATCCATTCGCAAAAAACATGAAGCGGACGATCGCGTCGCGCGCGATCGGCCGCGGCCTCGCCAAGGTCGAGCCTTCCAGTCCCAACACGATGATCGCCTTTGCCGCGAAGGCCGGATCGACCGCATCGGACGGCGATAGCAAGAACAGCCCGTTCGCAGCGGCGCTGGTCAATCACCTCACCAAGCCGGGCCTCGATCTTCGAAAGGCATTCGGCTTCGTGCGTGACGATGTCTTGAAGGCAACGGGCAATGCGCAGGAACCATTTGTCTATGGTTCGTTGGGCGGCAACGACGTAACGCTGGTGCCTGCCGCACCTGCCGTTGTCGCTGCGCCGGTCGATCAGGACGCCACGATGCGGCGCGACTATGAATTCGCTGACCGGGTCGGGACGAAACCGGTCTGGGATGCCTTCATCGAGAAGTATCCTTCGGGGTTCTTTACCGCGCTTGCCAAGGCGCAGCGCGACAAGCTCGCCGCAGAAGCCGCGCGGATCGAAGCTACCAACAAGGCAAAAGCAGCTCAGGAAGAGCAGGCACGGCTCGCGATCGAAGGCGCCAAGGCCGCTGAACAGGCCAAGGCTGCGGAACAAGCCAAGGCTGCCGAGAAAGCCCGCATCGCCGCCGAACTGAAGAAGAAAGCCGAAGAGACAAAGGTTGCGGAAGCGGAACGAGCAAAGGCTGCTGCCATAGCGAAGGCGGCCGAGGAGGCGAAGGCAGCGGAAGCAGCCAAGATGGCCGCAGAAGCAAAGGTCGCTGCCGAAAAGAAGGCGAGCGAAGAAAAGCTTGCCTCTTTGACGCCGCCGGCGGACCAATCCGATCAGCCGAGGGCGGTCGACCTTCCACGCTCGCTCCAGGCCGAACTGCGACGGGTCGGCTGCAACACCGGCACAGTCGATGGCAACTGGAATGCGGCTTCGCAGCGGTCGCTCGACCTGTTCAACAAGCACGCGGGCATGAAGCTGGAGGTCAAAGTTGCGAGCGTCGATGCGCTCGATGTCGTCAAAAGCAAAACGACGCGCGTTTGTCCGCTGATTTGCGATCATGGCTTTAAAGCCGACGGCGAGCGCTGCATCAAGATCACGTGCCGGGCAGGCTACGAAGTCGGCGACGACAACACTTGCGAAAAGATCGAAGTAAAAAAGCCGACCGCGAAACGTGATGAGCCGAAAGCAAAGGTGGGCGCCCCAGAGCGCGCGAAGGCGGAAGCTGCGCCCTCAAAACCGCAGGCATCGGGACAGATTTTTTGCGACGGCCAGGGATGCCGTCCGGTTCCCAAAGGTTGTTCGCTTAATCCGGGTGGCAATGGCCCGGGTCCTGGTGGAAACCTCAACACGGGAAAGCCGATGACTTGCAATTAAACTAGCACGTAACGCGGAATATGCCTTCGGCTCAAATTCGGCCTACGTGCTGTTCGATTAGGAATCCTGGTGAGGAAAATTTTGTGAAAATCTTCTGCGCAGTATTGCTGGCGGCATTCATATTGGCGGCACAGGCGCCGGCGGCCCGGGCTGGCGTGGTGCTGATCACGCCGGAAGAAGCGCTGCTTCCCACGCCAAAAGGCGTTCATGTGGCTCGCGCCATCACGCGCGGCCCGCGTATCGATCTTGCCGGTCCCGATGCCAAGGAGGCTCGCTCCCCGCTGCGTCTGCAGCTCAAATTTCGGGGATTTGGCGGCGCAACGATCAATCTGGACTCGCTGCGCGTGACTTACATGAAGCTGCCGAATGTCGACTTGACTTCAAGGGTGAGGCCTTTCGTTCAGCCGACTGGTATCGAGATTCCAGACGCGGAAGCACCGCCGGGCGAACATCTGGTCCGCGTGGAAATCCATGATTCAGAAGGACGGCGCACCGTGACGACCTTTCTGCTCAGCGTCGTACACTAGAAGGTCAGGGATGCCGGAAACTTGCTTCTTTTGCAAAACGGAGAAGGATGAGCATGCGCTCGTCTGTCCGGCCTGCGGACGGGATACGGCCGTTCCGTTGCCGCTGGCCGCCGAACATCAGGCGCTGTCGCAAAAGAGAGATCGCTTGCGTGCCGAACTTGTCGAGGTGAAGGCCCGGCTTGCGTCGCGCCGGCGCAGGCCGGTCAGCGCATGAAGGCTGGTCAGGCAAGTCACGCTCGAACCCTTGTCGCGTTCGAATCTTCCACGGGCAGATTGGCCGCCTGATGGAATGCCCTTTCTGCGCCGAGACGATTAAGGACGAAGCACTCGTCTGCAGGCATTGCAGCAGAGATCTCCGTGTCGTGCAGCCGATTGTGATCGAAAACCAGAACCTCGTAGCGGAACTTGACCGGCTCCAGCAGGAGCTGGACCGGGTCAATACGCAACTCGCGTTTTTGGACCGTCCAGTTCGCTTCCTGCTGCGGCATGCGGTGCTCTATGTCTTTATCCCATCCCTTCTGTTGATCGCCGCGCATTTCGTTGTGACGATCCTGCTGGATGTTTCCGCGCTCCACCTGCGGATAGCCTCGGTGATCATCCCGATTCCGTTTGGCGTCATGCTCTACGCCGCCAACAAGATCGGGGTGAGGGGGGCCGTCGGGTTTGGAATCGCCACGGCCTTCCTCAGCGTGACGGCCATGCTGATCACCATCGGATATGTCGATAAGGTGCCGATCCTGCCGGACAGCCCCCGCGAATGGCGCGAGGCCGTTGAATACGCGCTCAGCATCATGCTGGCCTATTTGACGGGAAATCTGCTGGTCATGCTGATCCTTCGTTCGCTGCCGAATGCGATCGCGGCTTCAGGCCGCCCGAGTGCTGTCGCGGTGCGGCTGGCCCGGATGTTTGGTCAGCATGTGGGGCCGGACGTCATGCGCCGACGGGCGCGTCGGATTCAGGAACTGATTAAGACCCTTGGCCCGCTTGCTGGTCTGGTGGCAACAGCCGGCGGGTCAATTTACACCGGCTTAAAAGGGGTACTGGGACACTGATAGGGCAAGTCAGGGGTTTAAATCTCACCCCGGCATCCCCATATAGACCTGATGGCACAATGGAAATCGTCAACCACGCGGCAACCATCGATGACAAAGGATGAGTTGCGCCAGATGCTGACCGAGGCGGTGCGCAATACGCAGCCAATCGCGGATCACAAGCCGAAACGCGCCCCGGAGGCCGAGGACGATCAGTCCTAGCTAACCGCCGCTCATTCGCAATAGCCAAGAAACACACCAGGCGCAGTGGCTAATGTCGATCCCGACAGCCTGACCTAATCGAACGCTCAAAAAAGGAATAGCGGATGCGGAAAGCTGCCAAGCCCACCGAACAAGAGATCATCGAGGGGCCGCAAGCGGTGTCATTTCAGATCGCGAACGGAATAGCGCGGCAGCGCTGCGTTCTGCAAACCGAGCTGCCGACCAAGGCTCTGGCGCAAAAATTTCTTCTCGCAAATTGGCCTGTTATCGAAAAGATGGCGCGCGACGCGCTCGAGGCCGGAAAGCTTGAAGACGGCCAGATCAAACTCGTCATGGCGGCCTGAGCAGTTCATTATCAACACCAATTTTGGATTTACAGGACAAGTCATGCTGAAAGATCGCGAGAATATTCTGAATGCGCTCCGCGAAAAGCCGCTCAAGGCCTACCAAATCATGCGACGTGCCAATCTCCCCAATGAGGAAGCCTGCCAATCCCTGCTTCTGAAGATGCGCGACGAAGGCCTCGTGAAGTTCGATATCCATAAGGGTCATTGGCTCATCGGGTAGCCAGATACATGCGGCGGGGTTATTTCCCCGTCGCCTCCCGGTTAGTTTTGCTCTGCGACAGGATTGTTACATTTGTGCGGAACCGGCCTCCGAGTCGCGGAGCATTGGCCGGGGCCGGCAAATCCTGTTTGGAAACACATGGAAACATTGGAGCCTGACGTCGTTCTTCGATGGAAGGAGGCCCGCCATGAGCAAGTTTCATGAGAAGGTCGAGGCTCAGACCAAGCAGATCATCGGGCAGATGATCGGCGACGACCTGCTGGTCCGGGAAGGCAGGGAGCAACATCGGCAAGCGACGGAGCCCGAACCGACTGATCCCGTATCGTCCGATGGCAGCGATGATCAGGGCATCGTCCGTGATCAGCGGGGACAGGAGCAACCCAAGGACAAGGAGCGTGCCCAGCGCGTGAGCCGGGTCGACCGCGGCGGCGATCCGCCTGGAAAGAAGCCTTCAGGCAACCGCTAAATAAAGCAATCGCTAAACAAGAAGAGAAGAGGCGGTGTTGGACCGACTCTTCTCCAATGCCCGTTGTTAGCTACTGACAGATATGGCGCCGGCCGTCTCCACCGATGAATGTCGTTCCAGGTTGACAGACGAAGCCGCTATTGTAGTAGCGCGGCCCGTAGCCATAATTGTAGGCGTAGACGTCGTTTCGGAACGGCGCTGTCGCAATCGCGCCGGCCGTGCCAATCGCGCCTCCAACTATTTCACCCGGCCAGAATCCGCTGTGGCGGTGATAAACCCGGTCCTGGGTTTGCGGCTTACGGATGGCATCTGACCGTCCGTGAGCATCCTGCGCCAGTGCCGGCGCCGCGACCGCAGTCGAAAGAACCGCAGCTGCAGCTAGGAGCTTCAAGTTCATGAGTTGTCTCCGTTGCACTTATAGGGGCCAACCGGAGGCGCCTGCGACCGTTCCGATATCGTGATCGGTTCGCTTCAAACGGATGTGAGGTTTCAGTTCCAGTTTTGCCAAGGCGCTCAATCAGCAAAGGCACCATGGTTTCGCAGCCGGGCAGTCGGGCATTTTTCGCGCACTGAAATCCATCGATGCTCGCGGTCGTGAGCTGGGGCGATCCCGGCTCTTCGGGAACGATGCCCGAAGCGCCAGCAGCGCTTCGACGCAAGAAGAGGCCCGACCTCGGCATCGCCCTGATCGATCTTGCGGCCGGGAGCGGGTAACGCCTCCGACGAACGCCTTTAGGAACCAATTCATTCGGTCCCATGTTGTCAGCCCATGCTCTTCGGCGCCCAGGCAGCACCTTGGCAATCTGTTTCGACTTCCGGCGCAGAGTCTCATAGCTCCCGCTGGAGTTCGAGACCGTAGGGAAGCACGGCAGCAAAACGATCGCCGAGGTAGTAGTTTCGCGGGTCGAACAAATTATTTGCGCGCCGGGCGCCAGCGTAAGCAAACGTTTAGCCGCTGCCCGTAAAATGCCGGCATCAACTTCTGCATTTAACCTCTGGTTAGTCATGCGCCTTCTGCCGATGAAAGAGCCGGATAGGTCCTGGCGGTCGATCAAGGGCCAGTGGAAGAAGGACGCCGAAAGCGTCGGCGAGGACTTTTCGACCTTTTCGACGGGAAGCTATGCGGCCTATGACGGGTTGACCAAGGAAGGCGATCACCCGAGCCTGTACTGCCTGTCAGACGGCGAGCGCATCCATGCGGCCTGCCAGGTCAGCCGCCTGATGATGAGCAAATTTCCGGATCCCATCCTCCGCGCGCGCTTTATCGTGGTGTCGCCGGTTTACGAACTCGGCATCGCCGATGCCGGTCAGTACGCCCAGACGATGGTTGCGCTGTTCTCGGGCATCGTATGGCTGTCGAGGGATACGATGTCGGCGAGCCACATCCGGTTTTTCCTGCGCAGTCCCGGAGACTCGCAGTTCCTTGCGGCGCTGCAGGCGTCGACGCCGGGCTCGCTGTTTTCGAAGTTCACGATCGACGGGGCGCTGATCGAGTGCAGTCTCAAGGAAGACGAGATGGCGGAATCCGCCTGATTCCGCGGCCGCTTTAACCTCCCGATAACTCATTTTGCTAACGCCGCCTTGGCTTGTGGTCCCTACAACACGCGCCTGTTGAGGGGCAGCGAAAATGCTGAATATTCCGTCGGACGACGTTATCGCGGAGAGCCAGCCGCTGTTTGGTCGCGGCATGCCGTGGCGGATCAGGCTGAGCGCGATCCAGTGGCTGATCCTGAGTGCCGCAGGGCTCGTGGTCGCGATCATGCTCGGCACCGGCTATTTCGCCATGCAATACCGCGAGCGGGCGCTGGAAGTCGCCGAGCGCGAACTCAACAACAGCGCGCTCTTGCTGTCACGGCATTTCGACCAGCAATTGAACGATCTCCAGCATGTGCATGAGGACGTCGTATCCGGCATGCGGGCCGACGGGGTCGATACGCCGGAAGAATTCGAACAGAGAATGTCGACCTTAAGCGCGCACGAGATGCTGCGCAGCAAGCTTTCGGCGCTACCCCATGTCGGCGCGCTGAACCTGTGGGACGTCAAGGGATGGCTGATCAATTCCTCCGAGATGTGGCCGGTCCCCGATCTCAGCATCGCGGACCGTCAGTACTTCAAGGAGTTCACGTCGGGAAAGCCGACCACCGATGTGATCGTCGAGCCGGTCGTCAGCAAGGTGACGAGGAACTGGACTACGTTATTTGCGCGCAAGATCGTCGGCCGCAATGGCGAGATCATCGGATTTGCCAGCCGCGGCGTCGAACCGTCGCATTTCGAGGCCTTTGTCGGATCGCTGGAGCTCAACAGCGATACCGCGATCTCGATGATTCACCGCAACGGCACCATCATTGCGCGTTATCCGAAGGACGACAGGCTGATCGGCTTCAATGTCGCCGGAAGCGAAGCCTTTCAACGCGCGCTGGCCGTGGATGGCAATATATCCGGGCGCTTCACCAGCGCGAGGCTGGCGGAAGACAAGGTCGGCGCGGTCAAGTCGCTCATGCACTTCCCGATCCTGATCGTGGCGACCACCCGAACGGAGGCTGCGTTGGCCGACTGGCGGGCGCAGACCAGACTGCAATTCTTCGCGGCCGCGCTGGCGATCATCGTCGTGATCGGCATGGTCTTCCTGATCGTGCGCCAGCTCCGCCGCCAGCATGCCGCCGCGCAGCGCAAGCTTTCGGAGAAGAGCCAGCATCTCGACACCGCCATCAACAACATGACGCAGGGCCTGCTGCTGTTCGATTCCTCGGGCCGTCTCGTGATCTGCAACCGGCGCTATATCGATATGTTCGGGCTCTCGCCGGAAGTCGTCAAACCCGGCTGTCATCTGCGCGACCTGATCCGGCACCGTCAGGAACGCGGCTCCTTTCTCGGCGACGTCGACGCCTATTGCGAACGCTTCCTCGATCCCAACGGCAGTCTCGTTCAGGACACCGTGACCTCGACGCCGGATGGACGCACGATCCGGCTGATCTTCAAGCGGTCGGCGGACGGCGGCTGGGCCGCGACGCTGGAAGACGTTACCGAAGGCCGACGCGACCAGGCCAGGATCGAACATCTCGCCCATTACGACGCGCTGACCAATCTGCCGAACCGGACCCTGTTCCAGCGCCATGCGGAGGGGCTGCTGCTGGAAACGGAGGGCCACGAGTTCGCGATTCTCTATATCGACATCGACGAGTTCAAACGCATCAATGACACGCTGGGACATCTGATCGGCGACGAGTTCCTGAAGGGCGTGGCGGAGCGGTTGCGCCAGTCGGTCGGCGCTGAGGATTTCATCGCCCGCCTCGGCGGGGACGAATTCGCTATCCTTCAGCACGGCATCGAGAGCGCCGAGGACGTTCGCGCGCTGGTCGCGCGGATCTATCAGGCGCTGCGTACCCCGTTCGACTGCCATGGCCATCAGCTTTCCAGCGATGCCAGCATCGGCATCGCGATTGCCCCGCGCGACGGCTCGGACCTTTTCGATCTCCTGAAGAACGCCGATCTCGCAATGTATGCGGCGAAGGCCGCCGGCCGCAGGACCTATCGCTTCTTCGATCCGGAGATGGAGCAGCAGGCCAATCATCGACGCGAGCTGGAGGCAGACTTGCGCGAGGCGCTGGTGCAGGGCGGGTTTGAACTGCACTATCAGCCGCAGGTCGATCTGAGCGGCGACGGCGTCACTGGCTGTGAGGCGCTATTGCGCTGGCGGCATCCGGTGCGCGGCATGATCTCGCCTGCCGACTTCGTGCCGGTCGCCGAGGAGACCGGCCTGATCGAGGAGATCGGGCAATGGGTGTTGCGCACCGCCTGTGCCGAAGCCGCAGTCTGGCCGGCTCATGTCCGAATCGCCGTCAACGTCTCGCCGATCCAGTTCCGGTCGGAAACGCTGTCGATGAAAGTCGCCGCTGCCCTTGCCGAGACGGGACTTGACCCGCGCCGGCTGGAGCTGGAGATCACGGAAGCCGTCCTGATCGCGGACGACGACGCGGCGCTGGCGACGCTGAACCAGCTCCGCGCGCTCGGCATTCATATCGCGCTCGACGATTTCGGCACCGGCTATTCCTCGCTGCAATATCTGCAGCGCTTCCCGTTCGACAAGATCAAGATCGACCGCTCCTTCGTCAAGGAAGTGACGCGCAATTCCTCGTCGGCCTCGATCATCCGCGCGGTGGTCAGCATCGCCGCCGACCGCAACATGATCACCACGGCCGAAGGCGTCGAGACGTTGCAGCAGCGCGAGACCGTGCAGCGTCTCGGATGCACGCAGATGCAGGGTTATCTGTTCAGCGCCGCGCGCCCTGCGCAGGAAATCCGCGCGCTCTTGGCATCGGGGGAGGCCGGCGTCGAAGCCGCGGCGTGAGGCGTATATGTCCTAACGGCGCGCCTCGGAAATCGCCTTCCTGAGAATTCGCGACAGCAGTTCCACCGAATAGGGTTTCTGGATCAGCTCGAAGCCGCGATGGGCGCTCTCCGCCAGCACGTTGCTGTAGCCGCTAGTCAGGACCACGGGCAGGCCGGGATAGCGTTCGCGCACGATGCCGGCGAGCTCGACGCCGTTCATCCCGGGCATGATGACGTCGGAAAACACCAGGTCGGCGGAAAACTCGTCCTCGGCCAGGATTGCGAGCGCGGCGTCCGCGCTGGCGACACGGCGCACGGTGTAGCCGAGATCTTCCAACAGCTCGGTGGAGAACTGGCCGACGTCGTCATTGTCCTCAACGACCAGGACGCGGTAGCCGCGGCCGCGGGCCGCGGGCTCGCTGGCGGTCGCGGCGGCTTCGCTCGTATCGGCCGGCACCGCGGCCTGCGGCAGGTAGATCGTAAACGTCGCGCCCCGGCCGGGCTCACTTGCAACTGCGATATCGCCGTCGGATTGCTTGGCAAAACCGAACGCCTGGCTCAGCCCGAGGCCGGTGCCCTTGCCGACTTCCTTGGTGGTGAAGAACGGCTCGAAGATCGTCTCGAGCAGGGCAGGGGCAATGCCGCAGCCGGTGTCGGTCACGGTGATGGCGACGAAGTCACCGCTGCGGGCGGGCTGGGCACGCAGCGGCGGAATCGCATCCACCTTGCGGACCTGAATGGTCAGCCGGCCCTCGCTGTCCATGGCATCGCGGCTGTTGACGGCGAGATTCATCAGCGCG
Organism: Bradyrhizobium sp. AZCC 1719; assembly: GCF_036924525.1. NCBI lineage: Bacteria > Pseudomonadati > Pseudomonadota > Alphaproteobacteria > Hyphomicrobiales > Nitrobacteraceae > Bradyrhizobium > Bradyrhizobium sp. AZCC 1719. Next base: position 4,632,346 of record NZ_JAZHRU010000001.1, read on the forward strand.
GTTTCGAATTGCGCGACGTCGGCGATTGCGAAGCAATTGAGATCGGCGATTTCGACGTCGATCCTGATCCGGGCACCGACGAGGGGGCGGATCAATTGTGCGACGGACTCGACCTGGGTGCCGACGTTGAACACCTGCGGCTTGAGCGGCTGCCTGCGGGCGAACGCCAGCAATTGTCCGGTCAGCTTGGAGGCGCGCTCCACCGTCTCGGCGATCGCGTCGATATAGCGCCGTCGACGCTCTTCCGGCAACTCGCGGCGGCGCAGGAAATCGGTCGCGGAGCGGATGATGGTCAACAGGTTGTTGAAATCGTGCGCCACGCCGCCGGTCAACTGTCCGACCGCTTCCATCTTCTGCGACTGGCGCAGCGCTTCCTCGCCCTGGCGGCGCTCGGTGACGTCGATGGCCTCCGGCACTGCCCCGATGACGGCGCCGTGCCGGTCGTGCAGCGGGCGCATCGCGAAATCGAAATAGCGGTCGCCGATCGGCAGGTGCAGCAGCATTTCGATCCTGGCCTCTTCGCCCTGCATGACCGTGATGAAGGCGTCGCGGACGGCGTCGCGCATGCCGGAGGTCGCGGCAAACCATGGCGTTTCCCAGAATGGCTGGCCGACCACCGCGCCGGCGTCGGCGCGGATGCCGTCCAACGCCGTCCTGTTGGCATAGAGCACCTCGCCGTGCTGGTTGAGCAACGCCTGATATTGATGGCTGGTCTCGAAGATCGCCCGCATCTGGGCTTCGCTGGATTCGAGCTGCGCCGTCCGCTCGGTGATCCGCAGTTCGAGAATTTCGTTCAGCCGGCGCAGATCGTGCTCGGCCTGCTTGGCCGAGGTGACGTCGTGGGCAACGCCGATGAAGCCGATGTGCTTGCCGGTCGGATCCCAGCGCGGTTGGGATTCCGAGCGTAGCCACCGCCATTCGCCGTCGGCGCGCTGATAACGGGCCTCCAGCACGAACGGCTTGAGCGATGCTTCGCCTGCGACGGATTCCTGGACGACGCGCGCGACGTCGTCCGGATGCAGCCTTTTGCGCCAGTCGAACACAATGGCTTCCTCGAACGGCAGTCCAAGGAAATCGACATAGGCCTGGTTGGCGAAGGAACGCGTGCGGTCGAGCTTGGTGACCCAGATCGGCACCGGCGCGCTGTTGGCGATCAGGCGGAAGCGTTCCTCGCTTTCGCGCAAGGTTTCCTGCGCCAGCATCTGATCGGTGACGTCGCAATCGGCGCCGACGAGGCGCAGCGCGCGGCCGTCGGCCTCGCGCTCGATCTTGGCGACGACGCGGATCCAGCGGACCACGCCGTCGTTCGGCCGCACGATGCGGTATTCGGCCGAATAATCCTCGCTCTGGCTTTTCAATACGCCGAACAGATGCTGGACCGTTTGCTCGCGATCCTCGGGATGGATTCGACTGACCCATTCCTCGTAGGTCTCGTTGGCCGCCTCGGGTGGCAGCCCGTGAACGATAAGATATTCGGGGGAGCGGCGGTTCTTGACGCCGTCACGGAAATCGATTTCGAGGCCGCCGACGCCGGCAATGCGCTGGATCCGCGCCAGCTCCGCTTCGCGCTCCTGCAAAGCACGATGAGCACTGTCGCGCTCGCTTGCGATTTCCTGCAGATATTGCCGCAAGCGCTCGGCGGCGGCAGCTTCAGGCAGGAGGTTCGTCGTGTCGGAAGGTGTCATGCGTGCCGGCAACCTCTGCCGGCACTTTCACACAAGAGCCGGCGCGTTTGCCAGCCTCATTTGCTCTTGGTGGTTGACCGGCAGTTATAGGCCCGGCGGAACCCGGCGGCCTGCGCATCTTCCTCGGAACAGAACCAGCGATCGGGCTGGGTCAGTCCCGGATAGGAGCGGCATGCCTGCAGATGGTAGATGCCGAGGTTCCCGGTGACGCGCGCGCGTACCGCGTACTTGCCCTTGATGTTGCAACTCGCCGGCATCACGAGATCCTCGGGGAACAGCGCCTCACGGATTTCGCGATCGCGATCGGCGCGGCACGCGGCGCCGAGCAGGGGGCCATCTTTCTTCCCGGCGCGGAACTCGCGCGGCGCGACGAAGCAGCCTTTCCAGAGTCCCTGGCGGTCATCCTTGGCGCGCGCCTCGTCCACCGTGAAGCGCCCGCTGGCGGAGGCCTCGACATTCAGGGCAAATCCCTTGCGGACCAGCAACTGGCTGAGACTTGTGGTGTCTCCCTCGATCTTGCACACGCCGATGCGCCGTTTCTTGAAGGTGGGGTCGGGACCCAGATCGTCGCAGCGGACCTGTTTGCCGCCGATCAACTTGGTCAGTTGATCGCGCGCCTCGATCCCGCAGGTCCAGCTATCGGCGTGTTCGTCGATGCAGAGCTGATCGGCGGCCGGGACATCGATGCCGTCGAGGCGGTAGGTGACATTGCTGAGCTGAAGTGTGCTGCCATCCCGCACGATGGCAGTGGCAGCCAAACTCTGGCTGGCTGGAAGGACAATCGACAGCAACGCCGCAACCAGAATAATTCGTGACCGCATCTGATTCATTTCAAATCAATTCCACACCCGCCGCAGCCTTCTAGCATAAGCTGATGTGATTGAACCAAGATGCCGGCGCTAATGGCGCAAGCGAAGCAGGTTGGGGAAAGTCGCGAGCGCAGTTGCGACCAGACGACAACGGCCCATTGACTTCATAGGAACAAAATAAGAACATGGGCCACTCGCTCAACACGGATTATTGCCATGTCGTCCTCTTCACAGCCGAAGTCCGAAGAGAGCGATGAGCTGGAAGCCGCTGTAGATCAGGCGATTTCTGCCTGTGGTGGGGATATGAGGGCGACGATCCGCGCGTTGATCGTGGCCAACGAATATCTGGAATCCGAGGTCGGCGAGCTGATGAAGGCGGTATCCCATGCCTATGCGCGGGGCCGCTTCAACTCCTATTCCGGCTGAATTACCGCCAGGCGGCACCGCGAAGCCGGTACGAGACCGTTGCCTCCATCGATTTTTGCTGTACGACGGGTGTGTTACCCGCGTCCCGCATGTCTCATTGCGGGGGAGGATCCCGCCCAAAGCTCAAGCAAGAAGAACATGTTCAAGAGAATTCTGATCGCAAATCGCGGCGAGATCGCCTGCCGGGTCATCAAGACTGCGCGCCGAATGGGGATCGAGACGGTCGCGGTGTATTCCGAGGCCGACCGCGACGCGCTCCACGTCGAAATGGCTGACAAGGCCGTGCTGATCGGCCCGCCGGCGGCGGCCGAGAGCTATCTGTTGATCGACCGGATTATCGACGCCTGCCGCAAGACCGGCGCAGAGGCGGTGCATCCGGGTTATGGCTTTCTTTCCGAGCGCGAGGCGTTTCCGCGCGAACTCGCCAAGGCGGGCATCGTCTTCATCGGCCCCAATCCCGGCGCCATTGCCGCGATGGGTGACAAGATCGAATCCAAGAAGGCCGCCGCGAAGGCAAAAGTCTCGACCGTGCCGGGACATCTCGGTGTGATCGAGGACGAAAAGCACGCGGTGAAGATCGCCGACGAGATCGGCTACCCCGTGATGATCAAGGCCTCCGCCGGCGGCGGCGGCAAGGGCATGCGGATCGCGCATTCGAAGAAGGAAGTCGCCGAGGGCTTCAACCTCGCCAAGGCGGAAGCGAAATCCTCGTTCGGCGACGACCGCGTCTTCGTCGAAAAGTTCATCGTCGATCCGCGCCACATCGAGATACAGGTGCTCGGCGACAAGCATGGCAATGTGATCCATCTTGGCGAGCGCGAATGTTCGATCCAGCGCCGTAATCAGAAGGTCATCGAGGAAGCGCCGTCGCCGCTGCTCGATGAGACCACCCGCCGCAAGATGGGTGAGCAGGCGGTGGCACTGGCGAAGGCGGTGAATTACGATTCGGCCGGCACCGTCGAATTCGTCGCCGGCCAGGACAAGAGCTTTTACTTCCTGGAGATGAACACCCGTCTGCAGGTCGAGCATCCCGTCACCGAACTCGTCACGGGCATCGACCTGGTCGAGCAGATGATCAGGGTCGCAGCCGGCGAGAAGCTTTCCATCGCTCAGAAGGATGTCACGCTGACCGGCTGGGCCGTGGAATCGCGCGTCTATGCCGAGGATCCGTTCCGCAACTTCCTGCCGTCGATCGGCCGGCTGGTGAAATACCGGCCGCCGGCTGAAGCGAGCCAGGACGGCGTCACCATCCGCAACGACACCGGTGTGCAAGAGGGCGGCGAGATCTCGATCCATTACGATCCGATGATTGCCAAGCTCGTGACGCACGCGCCGTCACGAGCCGCCGCGATCGAGGCACAGGCCACGGCGCTCGACGCGTTCTACGTCGACGGCATCCGTCACAACATTCCGTTCCTGTCAGCGCTGATGAACCATCCGCGCTGGCGCGAGGGCAAACTTTCCACCGGCTTCATATCAGAGGAATTTCCAAAAGGGTTTTCGGCGCATCCGCCGGAAGGCGAGATCGCGCGGCGGTTGGCCGCCGTGGGTGCCGCGATCGATCACGTGCTCGGCGAGCGCAAGCGCCAGATTTCCGGTCAGTTGACCGGCCGCCTGGTGCAGCGTGAACGCCGGCGCGCGGTGTGGCTCGGCCGCGACGAAATCGCGCTGGACGTGGCACGCGAGGCCGACGGCATCGCGGTGCGTTTCATCGGCGCCGATGGCATGCCGGGCAATCCGCACAACCTGATCTCGGCCTGGACGCCGGGCGAGCCGGTCTGGCACGGCACCATCGACGGCCACTTGGTCGCAATGCAGGTACGCGCAATCCCGAACGGCTTCCGCCTCGCGCACCAGGGCTTTGAAGTTGCAGTCAACGTCTTCACCGAAAGCGAGGCTGCCGCCGCACGGCTGATGCCGGTGAACTCGGCCGCCGACACCGGCAAGAAGCTGCTGTGCCCGATGCCCGGGCTCGTGGTGTCGATTGCGGTCGCCGAAGGGCAGGAGGTCAAGTCCGGCGAGACATTGGCCGTGGTCGAGGCGATGAAGATGCAGAACGTGCTGCGCGCCGAACGCGACGGCACCGTGAAGAAAATCCATGCCGCCGCCGGCGCGACACTGGCGGTGGACGCGCTGATTTTGGAGTTTGCGTAGACGCAACCCCTGTCATTGCGAGCGCAGCGAAGCAATCCATCGTGCGGCAAAGGAAGTGTGGATTGCTTCGTCGCTGCGCTCCTCGCAATGACGAATGAGGAGCCTCCTGATGGCTTTCCGCAAACGCCGTGAAGCTCTGCGTTCCATCCTCGCCGGCTCCACCTGCATCCGGCCAGGATCGGTCTATGACGCGACTTCGATCCGCATTGCGGAAGACCTCGGCTTCGAACTGGGCATGTTCGGCGGCTCGGTGGCCTCGCTGGCCGTTCTCGGCGATCCCGATATTGCGCTGATCACGCTGACGGAGCTGGCCGAGCAGATGCGGCGGATGTCGCGCGCTTCGACACTGCCGGTATTGGTCGACGCCGACCACGGCTACGGCAATGCGCTCAATGTCCGCCGTACCGTGCAGGAACTCGAGGCTGCCGGCGCTGCTGGCCTCACGATCGAGGATACACTCTTGCCGCAGGCATTCGGGCAGGCTGGAACGCAATTGATTCCGCTGGAGGAGGGCGTCGGCAAGATGAAGGCCGCGCTTGATGGCCGCAGCGATCCCTCGCTGGTCATCATGGGCCGCACCGGCGCCGTGTCCGTCACCGGACTTGACGACGCCATTGGACGAGCGAGGGCGTATGAGGCCACCGGCGTCGATGCGCTGTTCTTCACGGGCATCAAGAGCCGGGGCGAGCTGGAAGCGATTTCCGCCGCGACGAGATTGCCGATCGTGCTCGGTGGTGCGCCCGAGGACATGACGGCGCTGGATTATCTCGCCGGTCAGCGCGTGCGGATCGCGTTGCAGGGCCACGCGCCATTCGCCGCCGCCACGCAGGCCGTCTACCAGACGCTGAAGGCGTTGCGTGAGGGAACCTCGCCGAAAAATTTGAACAGCCTTGCATCTGCCGAGTTGACCAGCCGGGCCATGCGCGATGCCGAAATAAAGGCGCGCGCTGGCGCATTTCTCGGGTTGAAGAATAAATGAGCGATGCAATTCGTCATGTCACAATAAGCGGCCGGGTGCAGGGCGTCGGCTATCGCGCCTGGGTCGACGACACGGCACGGGCGCGCGATCTCGAAGGCTGGGTGCGCAACCGCAGGGACGGCCGTGTCGAGGCGTTGTTCGCAGGTCCCGCGGAGCCGGTGACCGCGATGATCTCGGCTTGCCGGCGAGGGCCGTCATCGGCCCGGGTCGAGGCGGTACAGGACGACGCCGGCAATCCCGAGATGCTGAAGCTGCGGCGCGCAGGAGAGCGGTTCTCGGTGCTGCCGACGATATAACGTCGGTGCCTGTTTGAACTGGGGCCCGCTCTCGGAGCCTCCGAGCTTGACCGACCGAGTCGCCAATGGCCTCTTCGAAGATCGAACGCGCAGAGCAGATATCAATTATCCGACTGGGTGGAGACGGGCGATGGACATTCGATCGACGCTGGCGGGTTTATGTGATGCCTTCAACGCGCACGATCTTGATCGCATCATGGCATTCTTTTCTGACGATTGCGTCCTGGAGATGCCGCGGGGAAGCGAGCCTTGGGGGACTCGTTTCGAGGGCAAACGGAACGTAAGAGAAGCGCTGGCAACACGCTTCGAAGGCCTACCTGACGTCCACTACGGCAACGATGAGCATTTTGTGGATCCGACTGCCGAGACCGGCATCTCAAAATGGACCCTCACAGGCACCACCCGCGAGGGCACGAGAAAGGAGGTCCGAGGTTGTGACTTCTACACGTTTCGCAACGGGAAGGTGATCCGCAAGGACTCCTATTGGAAAATCGTGGAATAGGTCCGGGTGTTGGCTTTTCGCGTCCAGCAAAGCGGATATCGAGCCTTGCGTCATAGCTGTTCAAACATCCTCATCCTGAGGAGCCCGCAAAGCGGGCGTCTCGAAGGATGTAGGCCACAGACGGGGCCTCATGGTTCGAGACGCGCTTCGCGCTCCTCACCATGAGGGGCCTATGACGCCGTAGCTAATGCGCCCGTTCGCCCGGCGCGAACTCGCCATCGTACTGGATGGAGGCGCTGTCGACATATTGCAAGTCGACTGAGGAATACACAATGCTGCGATTGCGGCCGAGGCGCTTTGCCTCGTAGAGGGCGGTGTCGGCTTCTCCCACCAGCGCGGCCTCGTCGATTGTCGAACGGGTTTTTGCGGCAACGCCTGCGCTGATGGTGATGTAGCCGCGGCTCGAGGCCGTATTCGGAATGCCGAGCGCCCGAACCGTCAACCGGATGGCTTCGGCAACCTTCATTGCATCGTCTTCCGAGCTGTTCGGCAGCACGACGGCGAATTCCTCGCCGCCATAGCGCGCGGACAGGCCTGACGTGTTGTCGGTCGCATTGCCGATGGCTTTCGCAACCGCCTGCAGGCAACGGTCGCCGGCCTGATGCCCGTAGGTGTCGTTGTAGCCCTTGAAATTGTCGATATCGAACAGCAGCACCGAAATCTCTTCGCAGGCTTCGTATTCGCGCCGCAGGAAGCCATCGAAGGTGCGGCGGTTGGTGAGCCCGGTCAGCCCGTCGGTCGCGGCAAGCTGGGTGAGGCGGCGGTTGAGTTGGGTCAGCTCATCCTCCATCCGCTTCCGTTCAGTCACATCGCGGATGACACAGAGGAATTCCGTCCGCGCCGGGTCGCTGGTTGCGGAGGCCATCTTGAACTTGCTTTCCACCCACGCCAGCGTCCCGTCGCCACGATAGTGCCGAAACACGACCGTGCTGACGCTATCGGCGGCGTCGAGCCGAATGGTCGCCGCTTTGACGCTCTCCCTGTCGTCGGGATGGACCAGGTCGAAGCATGACTTGCCGAGCAGGTCCTTTGGACGCAATCCCAGCACCGGCTCGGCCGATCGGGAAACATAGCGGAGCAGGCTGTTGGCATCGATGAGGATGATGATATCGGCGATGTTGTTGGCCAGCAGGCGATAATGCGCCTCGCGTTCGCGCAGCGCGCGCTCCGTCTTGCTGCGGAAGCGGAACTGCAGGGCAACCAACGCCGCCAGCATCAGGATCATGCAGAGCAGCACGCCGGCGACGATGGCGTCGGTTCGCAAGCCCTTCCACCATTCGGAGAGCAGCCAGTCTTCCGATATGGCCACCGTGACCACCATCGGGTAGTGCGGCGTCACCTCATAGCCAAGGTGCTTCACGATGCCGTCGAACGGCGAGATGATCTTGTAGTATCCGACAGAGCTTTGCTTGAGATGCTTCCTGAACAGGTCGGTCTTGGAGAGATCCGTGCTCTTGTCCGACTGCGGCCAGCGCAACAGGAGCGCGCCATCATTCCGTATCAGGCTGATGCCGCCGTCGGGGCCAAGCTGAAATGTCCGGTAGAAGTTATTGAAGTAATCCTTGTCGATCGCTGCGGCGACGACCCCGCCAAAGCTGCCGTCGAGCTTGGTGATGCGTTTCGAAAGAACGATCATGGAGGATCGCTCGTCCGCGCGGGACTGCATCAGTTCGCTGATCCGAAGCGCGCTGTCTGGTTTGTCACGATGGTAGGCGAAATAGCTGCGATCCGAGATGGTATGGCGCGGTGTCTCCGTCAATGACGAATAGGTCCAGTTGCCCTTGGCATCGGCGGCGCCGATGCTCCGCAATTGGGGCAGCGTTTTCGCCGTTTCAGCGAGGTATCTGTTGAACCGGTCCGGATCGGGATCCCTGTATTTCAGCAAGTCGACCATCCCGCCCATCGCGATATCGACCGCCTGGATGGTGTGCGAGGCATGCTCGGAAAGCGAATGCGCGAGGTTCTGGATCTCGGACCTGCCGCTCGCCAGCGCCGCCTTCTTGGCGTCGAGCACCTTCCAGGCCATGACGCCGAGGATGCAGGCGGTCATGACCAGCGCAAAGGCGATGACCATGGCCGTCGATGTCACCCGCCGCAGCGGCCCGCCGGGGTCTGGGGGATTTCGATGGGGCATTCCGTGCCTTGATTGCCGCGCCGGACCTTGTTGCTGGCAGCGTGCGAGCGGAGTCTAAGACGCGACCGGTACTGGGCGGTTAACGAGCTGACCGGGAAAACACGGAAATTATGAACCCAAGTTCCATTTCTGGAACCCGGACTCTTGGGAAGCCTGGCGCGCGGATCAGGTCCTCCAAACCGCAAGAGGCCTTGACAGCCGCACAGTAACGTCAGATATTTCTGTCATGACAGAAAAGACCGACAAAAAGAAACTCTCGGCCGTGGTCGAACGGTTCATCCTGCACTGGGGCGACATGGGGGACGAGTGGGGCGTCAACCGCTCGGTCAGCCAGATCCACGGTCTGCTGTATCTCGCCGAGGCGCCGATGACCGCGGAGGATATCGCCGAGACGCTCGGCATGGCGCGATCCAACGTGTCCAATTCCATCAAGGAGCTGCTGGCCTGGAATTTGATCCGGCGGGTGCCGATTCTCGGCGACCGGCGCGATCATTTCGAGGCGGAGACCGACATCTGGGAGGTGGCGGCGCGGATCGCCGCCCGCCGCAAGGAGCGCGAGATCGATCCGGCCATCGATGCGTTGCGCGCCTGCGTTTCCGACGCCGCTGACGATCCGACCATCAGCCCGGTCGCGGCCAAGCGGCTGAAGGAAATGCTGACTTTCACCGAACTGGTCGACCGTTGGTACACGCAGATGCTCAACGTGCCGCGGCCGAGGCTGGTCGCGCTGATCAAGCTTGGCGAGAAGATCGTCAGCTTCTTGCCGGCGGGGAAGTCCAAATAGGGGCAGAGGGGCAGAGCAGGAGCGTGTGATGGTGTCCACAAGAGTACCCAGGTTTCCCGCAACGCCTGCCTCGAACACTATCCTGCTCGACGACCACCGCTTCCACGATCTGTTGCCCGACGAGGAGTGGGGCCGACTGCCTCTGGCGATCTGGCGGCGATTTTCAAAGCGTTTTGCCGATGGCGAAACCGTTGTCTATGTCGGCACGGTGGAGGAGGCGAGTTTTAGCCGCGCCGGCTGGTGGCTGGCGCAGCTTGCGCGCATGATCGGAGGGCCGTTTCCGCTATGCACCGAGACCGGCGTCTCGATGGCCGTGATGGTGACCGAAGATGCGGCGAGCGGCGGCCAGATCTGGACCCGGATCTGCGCGCGCAGCAACGGCTTTCCACAGGTCATTCACTCGGCGAAACGGTTCGCCGGGCCTACCGGGCTGGAAGAATATGTCGGCTACGGCGTCAGCATGGCGTTGCGCATTGCCGTCGAACACGAAGCCCTGGTGTTTCGCAGCGTCGACTATTCCGTGCAGATCGGGCCGGTGCGGTTGCCGCTGCCGCCCTGGCTCACGCCCGGCGATCTCACCGTGACTCATTCCGACCTCGGCGGCGGCACGTTCCGCTTCACGCTCGAGATCGTTCACCCGCGCCTTGGCAGGCTCATTCGTCAGTCCGCCATGTTCATGGAGGCCGCATCATGACGTCGTTGCTTTGGATCCTGATCGCCATTCAGGTCGTGATGGGCGTGTTCGACACGTTCTACCACCATGAGCTGACCGAGCGGCTCGCATGGCGACCATCGCAGCGCTATGAGCTGCAGCTTCATGCGTTGCGCAACATGCTCTACGCGCTTCTGTTCCTGGTGCTGGGCTGGCTGGAAGTGCACGGCGTCTTCGCCATGCTGATCGTCGTGGTGCTGGTTGCGGAAATCGTGATCACGCTGATGGATTTCGTCGAGGAGGACATGAGCCGGAAATTGCCGGCCAGCGAACGCATCAATCATACGCTGCTCGCGATCAATTACGGCGCCATTCTGGTGCTGCTGCTGCCGGTTCTGATCGGTTGGGCGGCGCAGCCGACCGGCGTCAAATCGGCTTATACAGGATGGCTCAGCCTGATCGCGGCGGCTGCGGCCGTCGGCGCTGCCCTGTGCGGGCTGCGCGATTTCACCGCGTCAAAGCGTCTGTCGCGAATGACGAGTGCGCCGGCGGCAAGCCTGGTCGAAAAACTGCCCGACCGGCAGACGGTGCTGGTCACCGGCGCTACCGGCTTCATTGGCAGTCGCCTGGTGGCAGGCCTGAGCGGGGCAGGGCATCAGGTGATCGCGCTGGTGCGCAATCCCGCCAAGATCGAGATGCTGCCGCCGCCGATCACGCTGATCACGAGCCTCGACCAGCTTCCGGCCGACACCCGTATCGATGCGATCGTCAATCTCGCGGGAGAACCGATCGGCAATGGGCTGTGGACCGAAGCCAAGCGCCGCAAAATCCTGGATTCCCGCATCAACATGACCGGCGATGTCATCCGCCTGATCGCGCGGCTCGAGCGCAAGCCGACGGTGCTGGTCTCGGGTTCGGCGATCGGCTGGTACGGGCTCTGGCAGGACCAGGTGCTGACGGAATCGGCCAAGTCGCATGCCTGCTTCAGCCATGAACTCTGCGATGCCTGGGAGAAGGCAGCGCGTCCGGCGGAAGAGCACGGCGTGCGGGTGGTCTACTTGCGGATCGGCCTCGTGATCGGCACCGACGGCGGCTTCATCACGCGGATGCTGACGCCGTTCGAGTTTGGCCTCGGCGGGCCGCTCGGTTCGGGCCGGCAGTGGATGTCGTGGATCGAGCGCGACGACCTGATCCGCCTGATCGCCCATGTCATCGCGCGTCCGGAAATCTCAGGACCGGTCAACGCGACGGCGCCGATTCCGGTCACCAATCTGAAATTCACCGAAGAACTTGGCCGATGCCTGCGCCGGCCCGCGGTGTTCCGCATTTCCGGTGGGCTGCTGCGCCGTGTCGGCGGCGATTTCGCCAATGAATTGCTGCTGGGCGGCCAGCGCGTGTTGCCGAACAAGGCGCTCAGCAACGGTTTTGTGTTCCGGCACGAAACGCTGCGCAGCGCCTTCGAGGCGATCTTGTGAGGAGGGCAGTGGCCCCAGCCAGCCATCACCGCGGCAGTTTCGCGATCGCCTGGCTGAGCTCGTGGATTTCGTAGGGCTTGCGCAGAATCGGAAAGTCGCCGCGCACGTTCCGCGCGGAATCGCTGTAGCCGCTGGTCAGGAGGATTGGCAGTCCTGGTCTGACAGCCTTCAAGTGGCGCGCCAGACCGAGGCCGTCCATCTTGCCGGGCATCACGATGTCGGAGAAGACGAGGTCTATCCCGTCGAGTTCGATTTCGCGCAACGCGGCTTCGGCGCTCGCTACCCTGCGCACGGTGTAGCCGAGCTGTTCGAGCAGCCCGGTGCTGACGGCTGCAACATCAGGATTGTCCTCCACCAGCAGCACGGTGCCGCTTCTGCCGGTTTCGACCGCGTCGACATCCCCGGCAGCGTCAGCGGCTTCCTTTCGCGGCAGCAGGATCGTGATCTTCGTGCCCTTGCCGAGTTCGCTCGCCACCTTGACCGTTCCGCCGGCCTGATGGGCGAAGCCGTGAACCTGCGATAGTCCGAGACCCGTGCCCTTGCCGATCGGCTTGGTGGTGAAGAAGGGATCGAAGATTTTGCCGAGCACATCGGGCGCGATGCCGCTGCCGGGATCTTCCACCGAGATCGCGACATATCCGATATCGGCCTCGCCGGACGTCTCGTTGTGCGCCGATATCGTGATAACGCCGCCGGTCATGGCGTCGCGCGCGTTGATGACGAGGTTGAACAGCGCCGTCTCGAACTCGGTGACGTCGATCAGCACCGGCCAGACGCCCGGGTCGACGTCGAGCTGCAAGGTCACGGCGCTGCCGACGCCGGTGTCGAGCACCTCGCGCATCGCATCGATCCGTTCGGCGACGTCGACGACCTGCGGATTGACGCTCTGCCGCCGCGCGAATGTCAGCAACTGGCTGGTGAGGGAAGCGCCGCGTTTGGTCGCTCCTTCGATCGCCGATAGCGCCCGCAGGCAGCCGGGATCGTTGCCCACCGCTTTCTTCAACGTGTGAAGACTGCCGCTGACGATCATGAGAAGATTATTGAAATCGTGCGCCACCCCGCCGGTCAGTTGGCCGAGCGCATCGAGCTTCTGCGATTCCGCGAGCTGGTGCATCCGTTCGAGCTCGAGCTGCGCTTCGCGGCGCTCGGTAATGTCGCGGGTGATCTTGGCGAAGCCGACGAGCTTGCCGTCCTCGTAAATCGGGTCGATGACGACGCTGGCCCAGAAGAACGTGCCGTCCTTGCGAACGCGCCAGCCATCCTCCTCATAGCGGCCCTGTTCACAGGTAATGCGCAAGGCGCGAAGCGGCTTGCCATTCGCGCGGTCGACTTCGGTATAAAAGCAGGAAAAATGCTGTCCGATGATTTCGGCGGGCGCGTAACCCTTGATCCGCTGGCCGCCGATGTTCCAGCTCGTAATGATTCCGGCCGGATCCAGCATGTAAAGCGCGTAGTCGGTAACGCCATCGACCAGGAGTCGGAAATTGCGTTCGCTTTCGAATAGATCCCTTTGCTCCTGCTGATCTTTTTTCGACATCCGACCTGCCCATTTAACTGGCGCAAACGCTTGTCCTGCCGATTGGTTCCACGGCCGTTGGGCTTTTTAACGAAATGGTGGGTTACCGCGCTGCGGGCTGCAGGCCGAGATTGCGTCCGCTGTCAGCGATCTCACCGCGCGAATCCTGCGCAAGGATCCGAAGGTTACTGCCGTCATCGTGAAGTCGGTCGATGCCGCCGACTGGTTCGCCGGCGGCAAGTCGCTCGCCGAGCAGAGCCTCGCCAGCTTCTGGCTCGACGTTCACGTCAGCGAGGGCGCCAACACCAAGGACGAGAAGGCGGCCTATCTCGCCGCGCTATTCCAGCGCATGGGCGAACTGCTCGGGCCGCTGCACGAGGAGAGCTACGCCCATGTCGACGAAGTGAAGGGCGATGCTTACGGCTTCGGCGGCCTCACCCAGGAGCGCCGCTACATCGCCGGCCAGCTCGAAGTCGCGCCGCGGAAGGCTGCCGCGTGAAGATCGCCTGACGAGCGGACGGCGCTTGCGGCGCTGTCCGCACGGCTTGCTGCTAAGGGACGGACGTAGGGCTGGTTGCCATCGGCGCGTGGTGGTCGCCGAATGCAAGTCCGCGTCCGAGCGACCAGTCGACCGGCGCATTTTCAGTCAGCGCGATCATGATGTCATCTGCGGAAAATCCGGCGCCAATGGCCCGATCCACAATCCGCCGAAATAGGTTTTTCTTCTGATCGATCGTGCGCCCCGCGAGAAACAAAATCTCGATGATCGACGCATCCACCGTGCGCGCGACATCCGGGAAGGTCGGGTCGATGAACATCATTTCGTGCGCGTAGGTCGAAACGAGCTGAAACCGGTCCTTGGGCGGCACACCGCAGGTCTCGACGAGACCCTCGTGCACGGCGTCGGCAAGGGCGCGAATTCTGGCCGGCGCAAGATGGGCCGGAACGGAGATGCGGGCGAGGGGCATGGGAAGATCTCCAAGTTGCTGGGGACTCCGTCCTATTCATGCTAAGAGCGAAGATAAATCCTCGATTTTGCGAAACACTCATACCGAAATGTCGTGAATACGAATATGCTGATGCACCCGATGTCAGACCTCGCGGTTTTCGTCCGAACGGTCGATCTGGGGAGTTTCGCGGCTGTGGGCGCTGAAATCGAGCTGACCGCCTCGGGCGTCTCCCGCATCGTGACGAGACTGGAGCGCCGCATCGGCGCCAAGCTGCTGCATCGGACGACGCGGCGGCTGGTGCTGACGCAGGAGGGCGAAACGTTCCTGGTTCACGCGAGAAGTATCCTGGCTGCGGTCGAGGCTGCCGAAGCCGATGTCGCCTCCGTCCATGGACGTCCGCGCGGCCATCTGCGGATCAACAGCGGCACCGCATTCGCAAGACACCGGCTTGCGCGACTGCTGCCGCAGTTCATGGACCGGTTTCCAGAAATTGCAGTCGATCTTTCGGTGAGCGATCACCGCATCGATCCGATCGCCGATCAGGTCGATGTCACGATCCGGGTCGGGCCGCTCGGCGACAGCGAGCTGATCGCGGTTCGCCTCGGTGAAGTCAGGCGCATCATCGCCGGAAGCCCGCGATATCTGGAGCGCTATGGCATTCCCGAACAAGCCGCGGATCTCGTGCGGCACAATTGCCTGCAGCTCAGCGGCTTCTCGCGGCTTGCGCAATGGCCGATGTTCGAGCAAGGCAAGCGCATCATGGTGCCGGTGAAGGGATCGATCCGCTCGGACAGCGCCGATTTCCTTCTCGACCTCGCGTTGGCCGGCGCCGGTCTCGCGCGGTTTGGTGATTTTTTGGGGGAGGCGGCCGTGAAGGACGGCAGGCTGGTGCCGGTATTGTCGCACTGCCATGATCCCGATCCGCAACCCATCACGGCCCTGATCCTGCCGGGGCGGCAAACCATCCCGCGGGTTCGGGCTTTCGTTGATTTCCTCAAGGCGAGCACTTGACGGCGGTTGGACAGCCGCTTCCGCGCACGCACGGCTGGCGCCGAACAGATCCTCGAGGCGGGCCCGAGCGCGACGCCTGCATCGCGGTTCGTCCGCCGAGCAGCTCTCCGCATCACACGATCAGCATATCCAGCACGGCCGCGGTTGCTGCGACAAGCGAGAACGCAATCACGGTGGCTCGCCAAAGCAGTTGCCGACGCGCCGCGCGGCGATCGTGGAATGCCAGCCAGTCGCGAACGAATCCGGCGGGAATGTTCATCGTGACGCTAAGCCTGGTCGGATGATGCAGTTCGTGATCCGCGAACATGGCGCGCACGTTCGCCACGCCCAGTCGGTCAAGTGCGCAATTCCATTCCCAGGCGTGCGTGCTGTTGGTCCATCGGTTCTCGAAGGGAAGCCTGTGCGACATCATCGCGACCTCCGCTGTTCACCGCCTGCCTCTGATATGTGGCCGCACTCGCCGTGGCGGAAGACCTCAAGGGAGAGCGGCGATAGAGGCGGGCATCCGATCGACAGTTTCAGGCCGTTGCCGCGGGCAGGTCTGCCATGGTCGTTCCGAACACCTCCTGGAACGCCCGCCGCAGCGCGATGTCGACGTCTTCCATCGCCACCGGCAGGCCGAGGTCCACGAGTGAAGTCACCCCGTAACGCGGATCGACAACGCCGCAGGGGACGATCGCGGAAAAATGCGAAAGCTCCGGCTCGACATTGATGGCGATGCCGTGGAACGACACCCAGCGCCGCAACCGCACGCCGATTGCGGCGATCTTGTCTTCGTGGCCGACACCCTTGTCCGGCCGCCTGACCCAGACGCCGACACGATCCTCGCGGCGCTCGCCGCGCACGTTGAAGGCATCCAGCGTGCGGATGACCCATTCTTCGAGGCCGGCAACATAGGCGCGCACGTCCGGCCGCCGCCGCTTGAGGTCGAGCATCACATAGGCCACCCGCTGGCCGGGACCGTGATAGGTGAGTTGTCCGCCGCGGCCGGTGGTGAACAACGGGAAGCGCGGCTCGAGCAGATCGTCCTGCCTGCCGCTGGTACCGGAGGTGTAGAGCGGGGGGTGCTCCAGGAGCCAGACCAGTTCGGCCGCCTTCCGCTCGGCGATCTCGGCCGCGCGGGCCTCCATTGCGGCCACGGCCTCGGGATAGGGGACCGGTTCCGCCGAAATCCGCCATTCGACCCCGCCGCCGCCCTGGGCTTGCGCGAAGGTCGTCAAATCAAGGCTTTGGCGGTCATTAACCATTGGCTAACCATAACGTGTTCAGGTGGGAACCACACCAGTTTAGTCCCCTTTGGCGGTTCAGAAGTGGCCACCCTCGATAAAGTCAGCGTCGATCTCATGGTGGTGCTCGGCACCACGACCATGCCCATCCACCAGGTGATGCGGCTTTCCCGCGGCGCCATCATCGAACTGGACGCCACCGAGGCGGACGAGGTCAAGATCCTCGCCAATAACTTGCCCATTGCCTCCGGCGTGGTGCTGGTCGATCGCAACCGCATCGCGGTCGAAGTCAAGCAAATGCTGCCGAAATCCCCTGATGTCAGGTAGTTATCGGAGCGCAAAACTTCCTTGTCCCTCCATCCCTGATTTGTTACATCGCAGCCGTTGATCCGGCGGGCTGCAATCCTTCCAGCCGGTATCCCAAGCGCTCGTGGCGGAATTGGTAGACGCGCTGCCTTGAGGTGGCAGTGAGTAACATCGTGGGGGTTCGAGTCCCTCCGAGCGCACCATACCCACGCCTAACCCATTGAATTCACAGCGTATTTTTTCCAAGGTTACTACGCAAAGTTACTACTTTGTTCGCGTCGGGCGTTCCCGCGCTGTTCGCATCGGGCAGCGGCGCAAAATCGTCGAGCGACTGGCTCTGATCGAACGCGATGATCTTGTCCATGCCACTGATGCCGAGCTTTTCTCGATTCGCCTGGGCGATGTAATGCGCCGGCATCTTCGGATCGGTCCAGCCGAACATCGCCATCATCTGGCTCTCGGTGCAGTCGGCGTAGGCGGCGACCTCAGCGCGCGCCTTGCGCACGCCATGGCAGCTCTTCTTCGGCTCGTTGACGCCGGCGAGCACCGCGTACTTCTTGAACTTCATTGCCCATGCCTTCTTGTTCATCGGTAGCACGCGGCCCTTCAACCTCTTGCCGGTGAAGACCTCGGCACCGATGATGCCAGCCGCGCGCGCCGCCCGCAGGCTTTCTGCAAATGCCGGATGCACCGGCACGGTGACGGTGGTGTTGCCGCGGCTCTTTTCGGTCGCGATCTGCACCGCCATCTTGCGCACGATTTGCCGCAGATGAGGCGGCCCGAAACGATGGGCGTCGCCCAGTCGCAAGAAGGTGTAATGCAGGATGTCGAACATCAGCCGGGCTTCGCTGCCAAGGGGCCACTTCGCGCGATAGAGCGCCATGTCGTCCTCGGTCCAGGGCAGAAAGCCACCGGTCTCACGGCTCGCCTTGGCCTTGCCGGATTTCAACCCGATCGTTGGGTCATCGTCATCGTCGAGATGACCGGCATCAATCATCCATCGGATCATGCCGCGCAGTGCGGACAGCAAATTGCCCGCCTGCGACGGTGTTCGCGCCTTCATTTCCTCCTTGATGGCCTTGCGCGTCAGCACCGCAAAGGGCTTCTCGCCATTTTCGGGCAGCAGGCTCTCGATCAACCCAGTGCGTTGTAGCCGCGTCGAATCCGCCAACCCTTCGTGGCCCACACTGAGATCGCCAAGCCAGTGGTCGCTCTGTTTGTACAGCGTCCAGTACCAGCGCAGCGTACGAGGCATCGGCGGCTCAGTAGGCAGCTCGCCGCGCGGCTCATTGCGTTGCTTTTGCGCGTTGATGTGATCGGACGCGTCACCATAGAGTGCTATCTGCGAGGCGATGGCCGCATCACACTCATCATCGAAGGCCTTCGTGCCGGGATCAGCTTTGATCCTGGTCTTCGGTAGTCCATTGCGGAGCTGAACGTAATAGCGCGTCTGCCCGCGCTGCGAGCGATCGGCCTGTACGTAGCGGCGTTCCGGCTGTACGAGTGGATCAGGTGCGCTTCGGCGTTTACGCATCACTCCCCCCAGCGCCGTGACCGCTGCATCGTAGGCAGCGTCGAACGCTTCGGTCCCATATTCCTCCCTGATCCCGATCCGGCGACCCTTGCGGCTCACCTTCACGTACCAGCGCAGTGCGCCCAGCGGGGAATAGTCAAAGTAGAGATACATTCGCGTATCCCCGGGTGCGCGGGGATCGCGATTTTCTGGCTCAAGCATTGGCTTTCTCCGGGACCAATGCTTGGAGTCTAACGGTGCGGTGACTCCGCATCAATTGCGTAAGGTGCGTTTCACCCGCTTTCGGTGCTTTTCAGGTATCGCTGCAGGGCCTCCGATGGGGTCCATATTTCGTTGCCATCATTTGTCGGCTTGATCGGCGCGGCGCCTGCCACCAGCGCGATCCGAATAACGCCCTCACCATCGACAGTGACCTCGCCCGCGCCAGCTGCCTTGGCGGCCCGGATCGCGCGAGCAATGTCTGCTTGTGTAACCTTGGCCGGACGCCGCGGCATCACGCTTCTCCTTTAGGCTGCATAATTCAGCGCTGTCGGAAACGAAATCGTTCGGTATGCAAAACTGAGAACTCTCCGGACAAAAGGGTAGACGACTGTCCGTCGGACATTCGGCTAAATTAGAGTGGAAACGGGAGGGGTAATTCAGAGACTACGGGCAGCTCGATACAGCGCGTTAAACGATCTGATTGCCGTTCGCCGGTGTCTCTGTGCGCAGTTAAGGCTTCGCGCTAAATCAGGATACCGTTTGGGACTTCACGGAAGGGCGCTTCTGGTGCGTGATCAAAAGGCGGCGTTCAACACCCCCTGATCTCACTGCTCGGCCGGGTAGGACTTGAACGAGGAGCCAGGCCGTTATGGGCGGAAGAACAATGGTCAGGTTCGTTGATTTCAATACGATTTCGTTTGATTTCGGTTGCGCTAGCGAATTTCGAGTAGCGCTGTTTCACGCGGCTTGCTCTGATCGTTCAGTACCGCCGGTCCCATGATGGATTGGACAGGGACATCTCAAAAATCGAAGCAGCATCAGCACTTAAGCCGCACCTCGATCAACAATGTCGTACCAAATGTAGTACTGCCGCTGGTTCGGAGCTCGGCGAGCAAGCGTTGTCGCGCGCCAGCGTCTGTCCTCCGGCTATAGCGTAGTGCGGCGCAGCTGGGCGCGGCGGCAGGTGATATGCGCCTGCGTCGCCGCATTCAACGTTCTGCAGCGATCATTTTGCTCGGAGCTTTAGCCTGCGCATGCGCGAAGGCACGCAGCGAGTTTCAAGAAACTCGCCCGAGGGTGCCAAAAGAAGGAGAGGCGGTGCGCCGCCTAGGTCGTCAAGGCCGCCATTTCTTTTCTAGCGGCTTCGACTCTCGCATCAAGGTATTTGGCTAGATCCAGAAGGTGGATGCCTTTAGCGCATTTCTGGCTTGCTTCCATTCGCACGAGGGATCGCTATTTCACCTGCGCTGATCTTCTGCACCAGCTTGGTGGGATTCAGGTGTGAGAAGTAGTCCCGACACACGTCTTCGATCGGGATGATGGCCTTGCCACCATACTGCGCCATCAAAAGGAATGGAGTGTTCAAGGCCAGGTCTCAACCGATTGCTATTCTATCTAGCCTGAGAATCTTCCGGCTCGTGAGATCTATTTCCGTCGTCGGCGGAATTTGGCTTGCCTAGCGTAGTAAAAGGAGCGTTCGGCGCGTGCGGCTCTCTGTATCGGCAAGTAGGTGCCGTAGCCGGTAAAGCCGCTCTCATTCCGACAAGTATTGGATGTGTTGTGGTGGTGCCCGCGGCGGGATAATGGCCGCCGCCGGTGATTCTCCTAAGCTTTACGTGGAATTCGGCCACGTTCGTTGCGCTTCGTGCGGGTTGTTTCTGGTGCGAAACTGGTGCGGTTCGTCCGCAGTTGAAACTTGGATTTAGGGCATATGCTGTTGGTGATAACGCGAGAACGCAAGACGGTACCGGCGGCCGACGGCAAGCGAATTCCGTGCGCCACCGCGCCGGCTGTCGTCAATGCGGATCATCATCGCCACGGCGGGCAACCACGCGCCTGGAGAGCTGCCGCCGCTCACCTATGTCTCTGGCGGGTTGGAACAGGAAAATATCCGTCGCGTCGTATGCGATATTCTTGAAGGTGGCGAGCGAGCCTTCCAGGAACGTGCGCGCCGATTGCGGGTCAAGCTTGAGCGCTAGGAATCGTCCTCGGAAAAGTCGACCTTGAAGTGTTTCTCGAAGCGGGCGCGTGCTTCAGGTGAAATCTGTTCATACAGTTCTTTCGCCTGGCTGCTCGGGTAATAGCGAAGCCGCTCAATGGCGTATGCGTGGTCCAAGGGGATTTCGGCTATGATGCAATACCCCGCCGCATCAAACTCTCGCGGATCGAAAAGCTGAGGCAGGCCCTTGAGAGCGTGCAGAGTGCGCTGTGAGATGCGCAGGCCGCTGCCATCCGCTACCGCATTCGTATATGCTTCGGCCGTCTTTCGCAGTCCTTCGATTTGACCGCTCATCTTGTCCAGCTTCTCTCCCAGTTGCCCCAGCGCGCGTTCAACGGGCGTTTGCATGATCGAGCTTCGATTCCAATCGGCGAGATGGAACGTCGCCGATTGGGCCATCGGAGTGTCGTGGAAGGTATAGCTGAACTTGAACGTCACCACGGGTTCGTCCGTTTGCAGGATTTCGATCAAGGACCCGAGCAAGAAATGCAATTCTGATCGCGGCGCTAGCGCACGGATTCCGCGCTCTCCAAGTGCGCCGAGGCTGTCGCGTTGCATTGGGAAGTTTGCTTCGATCTGGCAGCCAAGGTCGCTGATCGTGTCGGTCTCATGTGCGTTCATTAGGCGCAAATGGGCAAGGATGTTTTGCGTATGAAGCTCGGCGCGTAGAGGCTGCAGCGGGCGCTTGGGCCTGTTGCGTACGTCTTCGATTTCATAATGCTCCATGACGTCGCTATGCGAGCCACGCCGTTTATAATACTTGCGGTCGTTACTTTGATGCGGCGCTTGCGGGCTGGGCGATACGTCGATCACGTAGATCGTACCCGTCGGCGTCGAGAACTCGCGGATTTCAACGGTTTCAACAGCAGGAAACGTGCCCCCGTTGATGATTTGATAAATCCAATCACGCTTGGAGGGGCCCGGCGTGCCGCCGTCGATGCCAATGGGCGCCAGATTCTTCATTTCGATGCCGATAATGAAGGTGCCGCCGGCCGAGTTCGCCAGTGCCGAAATCGTCTTGCACACTGTATTGGCGTCGCGATTGATCAGGACATCGGAGCCCTTGTATTCGAGGTTGACACCCTCAGGGATCTGGTCGGCAACGATGGCCCGCACGTCATCGAGTGTTTCGTATGATTTGAATATCATGATTGCGCACGCCTAATTTGTGAAGCTGAAATCTGGAGATAGGGCGATAGTCAGGACGCGCTACAGCCGATGCCGTGCTGACCAGTCTGCACAAACATCGGTGCTGCCCGACCTCGGTTTTCCATTGGTTCTCGGGCTCTAAGGGTGAACAGCACCGCCTGAGGTCAAAGGGAGGAGGCGGCACGCTAGTCGAAAGGTAGTTCGCCCTTCGCATGTGTTCCGATCCAAATCGTTTGCTCCGCCGATGGGCGTTGGCGTCCCGGCTTCGCGAAAAAATCATCGGCGGCCTTTTCGCGTAAGTCCGTCAAAGCGGCGAGCCGGTGATGGCCATCGATGAAACGAAGATGGCCGGCGTCGCGCATCGCAAGTGCAGGGTTTGCAAAAGACCCGTGTTCAAGCAGATACTGAAACGGGCGGCGGTACTGCCCCTTCTCGGCTTCGCTGGCGGTGTTCGCATAGAAAGGGCCCGAGACGGCCGCGATCCTCTGTTGCGTTACTTGGGAAAGATTTCCTCGGCTGCAATCGACCTTTTCCTGTTTCCATTCGACATCGGCCCACCACGAGAGCGGCCGATTACCCAGGATACCTCCCCAACGATCGGTGCCCAGGGGCTCGGCTGGCGGCCATCCGATATCGTTCGCGAAATAGAGAAGCCACTCCTCGATAACCGCATCGGGCCACTTCGGGAGCTTCTCCTTGATTTGCTTGACGGTGACCATGGCGCACGTGCCCCCTCAGCCCATTCCTGGGGCATATCATATGGTGCGCAACCCCGTCTTGCCGGGCCTGTCGGCTGCGCGCTCCGCCTTCCAGAGGCGCTGCGTTGACACCTGTCGCGCGTCTTGACGAAAGAACAAAAAGAGAACAAACTCGCTACAGCTGCAGCGATCCCTTATGGGCCTGGCTGGCCTTTGCTTTGCTCCACAGCCGAATAAATGCCGCTGGCATACTCACGGTTGCGCGACGCGGGACTCTCGTCTTCTATGATTCGGGTGATGGCCTCGAAGCATGGGCGGTTATGAATTTCAAATCTGTATCAGAGGTCTTGCACGAGTACGGTTGTGGCCATCCGGCACTGAACGCTTTGATGCCAAACGCCGCGAACTACAAGGCGATGATGTTCCAGCCGCGCGGCGAGATCGACGCCAGCGCAAATGGCGTGTTCAACAAAGATCGCGCCTTTGCGACAAAACAATTCAGCAAATTTCTTGCATTAGCCCACCAGCAGCAGGCCGACCTTGCGGTTACCCCCGAATACTCGATGCCTTGGGACGTCCTCAAGAATGCAATCGCAACCGACACTCGGCCGGCGCCCGGAGAGCTGTGGGTGCTGGGTTGCGAGAGCATCAAATTACAAGAACTGAACACTCTAAAAGCGGAACTCGACAATATTGCGAAGGTCATCTTCGAGCCGCTCGCTGCTCAACCAGATCGCTTCCTCGATCCGCTTGCCTACGTGTTTCAGGCGCCCGTTAAGGGAAGCGATGCATTTCAGCTCGTTGTTCTCGTTCAGTTCAAAACGATGCCGATGGCCGATCCAGATCACTTCGAGGTGAACGGGCTTCAACTGGGCTCGCGTATCTATACGTTCGGGAAAAGTGCGAACGACATCCGGCTCGCCTCGCTAATCTGCTCCGATGCATTCGGCCTCATGGACGCGCAGGCGGAAGAAATTTACAGTCGAACCCTCATCATTCATCTCCAGCTCAACCCAAAGCCGAGGCATGAAGAGTTTCGGCGCTATCGCGACCGCCTCTTGCGGTTTGGGTGCGCCGAACTGGAAGTCATCTGCCTGAATTGGGCTTGCGATGTGGTTGAATGGAGTGGAGCTAAGCAGAAACCTTGGAAGAATGTTGCTGCTTCCGCATGGTATCTGAAGCCTGATACGTTCGATTCCCGAGATGAAACGCTCTCGACCAATCACGCGCGCGGACTTTACTATACTTGGCTGAGCCAGCATCGCTACCACGTCCTGTTCTTCAATTACGCGCCAGCAGTGTTCGAGCTGACCGCGACCAAGGTATTTCATCATGGCGTATCGGCGGTGCAGTCGCGACGGCGTGGGCCTCAGTTGACGAACGTCTATACTTGGGCGGCCGATGCAACGTGGGTTGAACAGAAGAAATGCGATGACGGTTTCTCGTCGATAGCCAAAGAAGCTGGTGCCGCAAAAGTTGCGCTGGAGAAAATGCGCTCGAAGAATCCGATTTCCACAGAGCGAGTAATTGCGCTGTGCTCGGGCAATATTCGGGATGAAATCAAGTGGCACAATGTGCAGCAGCTCAATTCGTGCGTCATCGATTCTACAGAAATTGTTAAGCGCATAACGTTCTGCCAAGACAATGATGCTTCGGCGTCAACCTTCAGGATCGCGCAGTTGAAGAGGTGTGCGATTTTGACGGATATCTTGAAAGACGAAAAGTTGCTGCCCCGTGCTCTCGCGGATGTAAAGAATGGCTACGAATTTGATTGGCAGCCGACCGCTCCGCATCAGAACATTCGCACCACGAAAGGCGGTGCCACCGTCATCTACATGGGTGAAGAGACGACGATAGAAATGGTTGCAGCCAAGAAGAGACGCGTTGCTGAATACTTGCATCGTGAAACATCATCGATCGACGACAGTGTCGTAGCGAAACAGCGCTTGGCGGTTTGGTACCGAGATGCTGGAGCGATCAAGCTCGTTAATCCCGAAGAGTTCGTCCAAATTGACAAGCCGGACTCTGCCTCCCAATTCGATATCGCGAGAGGCGACTGATGCTTAGCTTCGATGAATTACAACAGAAGGTGACGGCGCGATTTTCTGACGCGAAAACGATCGAAGATCGTGTGATCCGCTTTGTTCGCAAGCTGAATGATCATCCGTTCGCCGTTTGCTATCTCGCGTTAGATGCCGACCTCCCAAACGATGAGCAAGAACTCACCCAATACCAGGATCGGGTTGTTGGCGGGCTCTATTTTGAAGGCGCGACAAGCCTCCAATGGAGCAACTATCTCTATTTTATAACGAGCGCACAGCGGCTGGGCAGCCAAAAGGTGCAGCGCGCGAAGGAATTCATTGAGCGTAACCGTTCGTATGCTCGAAAGTTTGTCGTAAGTGATCGGGAATTGGACCAGATTCTCGCGCCCCCCGTCGCAACGCCGGAAGGGGCCGCAGCGCGTCCAAACGTTATTTCTGTTTGGACGCAAGCGCTTGCCGCTCAAGGATTGGACAAGGCAATCTTCAGCGACGAGGGGATGCCTTCGCGGCTGGCGATGATTGAGTCAACTGAGCCGTCCGAATCCTCGGTGAAGCTTCCGGCATCTTCGCCAAAAAGCCCGCCCCCTACATTTCTAGATCGATTGCAGCTATCGAAATATCGCCCTTATCCATTGAATCGGGATTTTGATTTCGGAACGATGAATTTGGTCTTCGGTCCGAACGCCGCCGGCAAGACCTCATTACTTGAAGCCATTGAGCTGCTGTATTGCGGTCGAAACAAGCGCAATGACGATAAGCCGACACAGTATGAAATCATCGCGCGCTTCCGCGACGGCAAGACGGAGAAGGCGAGCCCAGGGCGCGCATTGAAGGTGTTCAGAGACCGAAATTTGGCTTGGTACGGTCAACCCGAAGTTCTAACGAACAACCTCTACCAGAGTTTCTCTAAGTTCAATTTCTTGGATACGGATGCTGCCGTTCGAATAGCGGATTCCACCGAGGATATCGATCAGGACTTGTCCAAGCTTCTCATCGGGCCGGACGCGTCGAGGATCTGGGACAATATAGGGAGAGTCCAAGAGGCCCTTGAATCGCGACTGCGCGATCAGAATAGGCTTGGAAAGCAGTTGGATGACGAGCTTGCGGAGTTGGTCAAGCGCCTGGAGGCAATTGCCAGTTTGAAGCGGGAGTCGGATTCGATTGACGAAAAGCTCAGAGAAATGCTCCATCGGCTTCGCTGGGTCCCTGATATCGAGAAGTTTGACGAAAGGGCTGCGGGGCGGCTCGTTTCGTCTCTCGCGGAGTTGCTCGCGCTTGCTGAGCAGGCAACATCGCTTGGCTGGATAAAGTCGCCAATTACGTTGTCGTTGCTGGCCAAATACACCTCCGACACAAACGTAATCGCGCAGACGGCAGATGCTTCCATCCGGCAGCTCGAAGTTGTTAAGAAGAATCAGCGTGCGTTTGAAGAAAGCATCGAGCGCCAAAACGAGGTCTCGGCGCTCTTAGCGCAGTTGCGCCTGCTCGTGGAGGCACAGGTGCACGTTCGTGCTGCCGAACGAACTCAGTGCGAGAAGGTCGAGGCGACTAACTCGGCTCTGCTTGTCGGCTTTGATACAGCGGCATTTGATGATGCTGGCGTCGTCAACGTGGATAGCAAGATCACTCTGGCCGATAAGCACGCAGAGATCGCCCGCGCCAAAGCTGCGGCCCAGGCCACTTTTCAAAAAACTCGGGGTGAATACACTAGATTTGCGCGGTTGCGAGAGAGGTCGCTATCCCTTGCTCAACAGTTGCGCGAAATAGCCAGTCGCATCGTTGAAGATAGCGATAGTCCCGACGAGTGCCCACTTTGCCATACCCAATTTGGAGAGGGCGAGCTCGCCGAGCATATGAGTCATGGTATCGATAAGCATGTCGAGCAAACCGGGCAGGCCATACTTAAGCGGCAGCGATCCGAGGAATCTGAGCTTAACAGGCTTGTTTCCGTCGAAGCGGTCTACGCGTGGTTAGTAAAATTTTGCGAACGTGCATCGACGACTAGAAATATCACGGTAGGGAAAGCTGTAGCGAAGCTGGCCGAGGTGCGGCAGGTGCTGAGTGTTTCAACTCAGAGGCTGGGCATTCTCGGAAGAGAAATCGCAACACTCGAAAAGAGGGGGCTTTCGGAAGGGCGGTTGAGGGAAATTCAATCTCGGCTGGTTGCGCTCAAGCAGGCGGTTTCCCCACTGACCCTCAAGGCAGTTGACGAAGCTATTCGCAAAATTATGGATGAAACCGCTTCGACAACGAACTCGCTACAAGCCGTCATCAAAGAATCTCGTGATCGCGGCGGCTCTCTTCAAAATGTTCTCTCCGCTGACGACCAGTCGTTGCCAACTTTGAAATCTGCGCTTTCTAAGCTTAGAGAAACAATCGCTCTCACCGCGCGGATCGAAGAGCAGATTAGAAGTCACTCCGAGGAGTTTCCCTGGGGAAACAGAACCGCGCTCACGGAGTTGGTTGTCTCAGCTAACGCCGTTAGTTCCGTCGCTGCGAGCTTGCAAACGTCCCTTGGTCAAGAAAGGCAAGATCGGAAGGTTCATGCCGATCTAGAGAAGCGGCGTAAGCAACTCACCTCTCAAGCAAGCCAACAACGCTCGAAGCTGAGGCGCTTGCAGCGCGCGTTCGATACCCTCACGAAGTTGAAGAAGGACCATTCTTTGCAGGACGAGATGAATGCCGCGCTCTTGCAGAACCGGAAGTCGATTGAGACAATATTTTCTCAAATCCATTCGCCAGTTGAGTTTTCTGGCCTTAGTGACAAGTTCCCGTTGCTGAGGCGAAAGAATAACGATGCCGATGCGAAGTTGACGGAGATAAGCACGGGCCAGCGTGCTGCCTATGCTCTATCTATCTTCCTCGCCCAAAACAGTCAGCTCACGAGTGCTCCGCCAGTTATATTGATCGATGACCCCATCGCTCATGTTGACGATTTGAACGCTTTGTCCTTTCTCGACTACCTCAGAGAGGTGGCTGTGCGTGGGAAGCGGCAGATTTTCTTCGCAACGGCTAACGACAAGCTTGCCACTCTCATTGAACGAAAATTCGACTTCCTTGGAAGCGATTTTAAGAAGATTGCTCTAAATCGCAGCATTTAAAGGAAGGCGGGCTACGGGCTGATTTGAGCTAACAATGCGTAGTCTGCGTTAGAAGCGGCGACGAGTTCTAGCAAATCTCTGGCGCATTAGTTGCTCGCGATATCCTTCGACTTTGGGCTGCGAAGGGGGAGGCGGCGGAGGTGGCGAGGTGAGGCCCAGTCGCTTCAAGACCGCTGAGATGTCGAACGTTTCATGCGGAACGCACTTCGCGAAGAATCCGCATGTCATTCGGCCTGCTTGGACGCCGATTGACACGCGCTTCTTGGCTTCACGGATGCGGCAGCGGTCGCAGGACGGTGGCACACATTCGAAGTCGGCAAGACCTTCCGCAATCGCCGGTTCTTGCGCGATCTGGAAGAACTTGTGACAGGGGGACGCTTGATGGTGAAGGTTGACGGTCGGACCGTGCGGGCCAATCCCGAAGAGGAGAGAGGCAGGCTGGTGATCTGAAAACCCGGCGCGCGGCCGCGTTGAGCGAGCCGCGTGCCATCTTTCGGTGATGTTCTTTGGCCGTGCGGCAGCAGCCAGTTGAGCATGAGAGGTGATTTCAGTACCATGACCCTTCTGGATTCAGTTTTCCGTACATCCACGAAAAGTTTTGAACCCTATTGACGCGTACGATACGAAGGGACTTCGACTTCTTTGCTGGCTGGGACTACACCAAGATCGGCTACTACCTTGAGAGGGTATTGCCCAACCGGACGGGCGCTTTCGATGGAGACGTTTCCTCCCGCTTTCGCGACCAGCGACTGCAGGCGTTCGAACTCGCCGCACCAGATCGTCTCCATGTCCCGATCGCGGCTCGCGTCCCGCGCCGCGGCAGGATTTCCAATACCGACGGCTCTTACCTGCATGACATCCGCTTGCGATCCGCCCGAAAGTTCGACGCCATACTCCGGATTGGCAGGCTTTCTTAGAACGATCCGACCGTCCGAGACCCAAGCCGTCATCATCCCTTCGGAGACCTCATAACCGAGGCTTGCGAGCCCCTCCAAGACGGCGCGTCGCCGCTCCTCCGCAGCCATGGAGCGGACTTCGGCCTCGATCAGGAAGTCGGCGCGTTTGACGAGTTCCTGGTCATTGGCGCCGGACTTCGCAATGGCCCGCTCGATCTCGCAGCGCAGCGCGGCCGCTTCGACCGATTTCATCTCCGACAGTTCGGCACGCCGGTCAGCAAGATCCCGTTCGAGGCGTGCGTGCTCGCGCCCGGTCTTGATCGCAGAGTTGAGATCGAGGAGCAGGCTGTCGGCAACGAGAGCCTGCCGGGCGCGCGGCTCGGCCTCGAGAGCTGCGATGCGGGCGGAATAAGGACTCGGATCGATCCCAAGGCCAGCAAGTTCCCCGAGGAATTTGTCCACCTTCAAAAGCGCCTGATCGTCGTTTGTGCCGGTTTGGTGGGAAGTCCACTCCTCGATCGTGAGACGACGGTCGCCGGCACCGAGCCGGTCGGCGAGCGCCCGCTGACGGTTGGTGATGGCTCCGGAGCCGTCTGTTGGTTGAAGCAGCATTAGCCCCTTGCTGACCGCCTGGTTGAGGCTTTCGACGGACGCCGCCGGGGTCGTAAGCTCGCGTCGAAGGTCGACGGGAATTTCGATGCGGGAAGTCTCGAATCTCGCGAGCAGTGCCTGGGCGGCGGACTTGGCACGTCTTAGATCGCCCTTGCGCTTCGCTTCAGATTCTGCGGCCCTTTCCGCACGTCGCTCCGTATCGGCGTTCAAATATGAGATCTCGGCTACGACCTGCTTTTGAAGGTCCGTGAACCTGTCCGCGTCGAGCATACGGCGGATTTCGTCGCGTCGAGCGATAACCCGATCGATATCTGACTGATCGATCGTCCCGTTGCGTTTGCAGGTCGAAGTCCAAATTTCGATGGCCACGTCCAGGCGCGCCAAGTTGCGGCGGCAGATTGAGATGATTTCCGCGCGGGTGACTATCCGGAAGGCTTTCGGACCACTCATTGGTATCCTCCTCCGTTATGTAGGGCGTTTTCGACGGCTTCCTTGAGGCGCTGACGCTCCTCATCCCGGGAATGGGTCCACGCGTACGACGAGACCCGGTGAATGAACGGGACCGCTCCATTCAGAACCTTCGGTCGCCAGACCTCGCGCGCTCGGGCTCTTTGGAGCAGCAAGTGCCGCGGAGCGTCGCACTCTACGCCTAGCGCATACAGACCCGTGCGAGGATCGGTGATCGCGAAATCGAGACTGAACGCGCCACCATCGCGCGCCTTGGCCGGCTTCCATCCGCTGGTCTCCAGAAATTTCTCGACGGATTTCGTGAAGCCATCGTCCACGAGACTTTCATATTCGCGATCCGCGCTTTTTTCCGTCACGAGGCGTTCGAGCAAGGTCCTGCCGGAGTCTGCCGATCCCTCCGAAACGGTACGAGCGTATTCCAGGTAACCCTGAAGATAGTCCCGAGGTACACGCGGTCCGCCGCGTCGGATCAGGAGGTCGGAAATCTCGGATACCGGCATGGACGTGACGATGACGACCTTTTCTCTTGCCCTGGTCACGGCCACGTTCAAGCGCCGCTCGCCGCCGGCATGACCGAGTGCTCCGAAGCTCTTGCGGAAAACGCCGTGCTCATTGCGTCCGAAAGTGGTCGAGAACACGATGATGTCGCGCTCGTCGCCCTGAACGTTCTCCACGTTCTTGACGAAGAAGCCCATATCCTCGCCGCCTTCGACGCGCTCACGCTCCCGCATCAAGGCATCGCGAAACGCCTCGTCGTTTTCGGCGCGCTCTTCCAGCGCATCCTCGATTGCGTCTGCCTGCTTGCGATTGAATGTCACGACACCGACTGATGGCGGCGAAGCGTCCTCCCAGAGGCTGCTGAGATACTCCACCACATCGGAGGCTTCCTTGGGATTGGTCTGGCTCTTGTAGATGCCGTCCGAGCGGAGAACCTCGATAGGTTTGATCCTCCGGATCGTTTCGTCGGGGTGGCGAACCGGCACACTGAGACCGTTCGCGTAGAACGAAGCGTTCGAAAACGAGATGAGCTCGCGGTATTTCGAACGATAGTGGACCTGCAGGGTTCGACTTTGGAGGGCAGAGCGCGCAAGCTGGAGCAGGTCGGGACAATCCTTGATCTCCCGCCGATTCCACGTTTCCGCGAAGGCTTCGCGTTCCTCTTCGGTCGCTTCCTCCTCCGGCTCCTCGCCATCGAAGATTGCCGCTTCGTCGTTCTCAACCTTGCTCGCGAAGAATGTCGTGGGCGGCATCTGCTTCTCGTCGCCGCTCACGATCACGATCTTGCTCCGGAATAGCGATGGCAACGCATATTCCACCGGCATCTGGGAGGCTTCGTCGAAAATAACGGTATCGAACGTGCCGGGACGCGCTTGCAGCACGCGGCTCGCGATGTCGGGAGTCATCAGCCAAACCGGTCGCAGCGCGAAAAGGCCAAGCGGAGCGGCTTTCTCGATGAACTCTCGAAGTCGCAACGCCCTCGGTCCGCGAAGTCGAGTGATCGGTTCCCACTCTCGCGTCGGATGGACGCGGCTGACGTCGATGCCGTGGATCAGAAGCTCCCTGTTGCAATCCCTGATCTGCGCGTCGGCTTCGGCAAGCGACGTCACCTTCGCTTCGACCGCTCCGCTATCGAGGAGGACCTCCGGATTGGCGGCTTCCATCGCGCTCTTCCAGGCCAGCCGCGCCTCCCGTCCGATGGTTGCACGGATGCAAGAATCAAGATCGCCGGTACCGATCGATGAGAGTTCAGCTTCCTTCGAGCGAAGAGTGCGGAAGATAGCGCGTTCCTTGTCGCCGAGACGAACGGAGCGGAGCCGAAATTCCTGGTAGGGCACCAGCATCGGTAACGCTTGGAGTATTTCGGCGAGGGCGGCCTCGTTTGATCGGCCGCCGTCGATCGTCGCGCGTCGCGATTCGATCCAATCCGCGTCAAAATATCGGGCAAGATCATCCAGCGCCGCATGGCTTTGCTGCCGGACATCCTGTCTTCTGAGGGCACGATCCGCCCGCCCGAAGAACCAGTCAATCCCTTCGACCTTTCCGGTCATGGCTGCCCGGTCGAGCTCAGCCCGGTTGGGGCAGTCGTCTATGACGGTCACGAGGTTGTGGACGACCGCAAGTATCGAATGCAGGTTCCTAGAAAATTCGGCGAGTTTGCCGGGAGCAACGTCGTGATCGGGAGCCTTGCCGAAAAGCGCGGTGAGATATCCGGCCAACTGCGTTCTCAGCGGCCTGAGCACCAACTCCAGTTCGGCCCCACGATGGAAAGACGAGATGGCTCGGTCGTCGTCGGCAAAACTCATGGTCGTCAGCAGAGCGCGAAGACGACGTTTTCGAAACCAACGCATGGGATTGATCATTGCCAATCCCTTCGCTGGCTGGAGTACCGCTGCTGCCATTTCCGAAGTGGATCTTAGCTCGTCGTCGTGGACTCTCACCAGCTTCCGAATCTGCTCCGGCTGGTGGGCCGATGGATCAAGCGAAGCGAGGCGTTCCTCAAGCCAAACGAGGCCGGCGAGCATATTGGTGCCCTTGGACCGGCCGCCCTCTGGACTTCTAAACATAGGAAGCCAGCGTCCGAGATTGGCGCAGAGGCCCTCGCTGATCGAGCGAAGCTTCTCGGCCGTCCGAAGCCATTGTCTGAAGGCGTCAAAATCTGAAATCTTCAACGAGTCCGCGGTCTCCGCTTCCGCGTTCTCGCGTCCTGCCTCCAAGTCCGAGAAGGCACGAAGGGACGTACCGAACTCCTCCGCCGTTCCGCGGTCCGGGTTGAAGACCTTGAGAGAGGATAGGGCATTGCCCTCGAATTTGGCCGGAAGCCAATATCTCGCAAGCGGTCCGCAATTCTCCTCGACCGTTGCGATGTCTGACGGATGCAAGTCCGATAGTAGCGAACGAAGCGCCGGCGCACCGATTGGCTTCGGCTCGTTTTCCTCGATGGCCAGGAGTTCGCCGAGCAATGACCGATAGGTCAATCCCGTCCGATTTTCGACTTCGTGCAAGGCGGCCTGTTGACGATCGAGTTCCGCTTCGAGCACGTCGATGCGAGCCGCCAATCGCTCGCGATCGCGCTTCCAGGCGGGCGAACCGCCCGCGGGACGACCATGTAGGGCTTCGACCTGGGAACGGATCGAGCCGACGATAGCCTCGCGATCTCGCGTCGCGTCCGTGATCATGACGAAACGGTCACCAAGCCGCTCTCTTTCGAGGCGCTTCCTGACGACGTCAATTGCCGGTTGCTTCTGGCAAATCACAAGCAGCGATTTGCCCCTGCCGATCGCGTCCGCCACCATATTGACGATGGTTTGGCTTTTGCCCGTCCCCGGTGGCCCCTCAATGACGAGGCCTGGTGCCTGTCGAGCTTCGATCACCGCCGCCTCCTGGGAGGGGTCGCTGTCGGCTGTGAAGTAGCGATCGATCTCCCGTACCGGGGCCGGCGTCGGCGGCGCCGACTTTTGATCCGTGAGACGGAGTGCTGCCTCGAGCGCGGTCGCCGTTGGCGGCATTCCTCTCAAGAGCTGGAGATCCTTCATGACCGCCTGCCCCATAAAGGCGAGATGAAAGAGCACGGCTGCCGGCACGACTTGTCGTTCGTGCGAGCCGACCTTCACGTCCTTCCGGGGAAGGGGTGTCAACTCGCTTCCCATCGGCGAGGCGAGCTGGCTGAACGCGTCCATCACATCCTGAATCGTAAGACTGCCGCGGGTGAGCAGCTCGTCCGCCGCTTCCTGCCATCGTCTTGCTTCGGGAATTCCCACCATGCCTTCGAGGGCTGGGTTGACGACGACGTGTTCGGCTTCCGTCTCGGCGTTCTTTTCGCGTCCGTACCCGATCGTAACATGACCGCGGTTTCCAACTTCGGGCGACACGCTGACTGGCCAGAGCAGGACGGGCGCGATCCTCGGCTTCGTGTTCGGCTTCCCGTCTCGCATGAGGAGGAACGGAAATCCCATGTATAGGCCGTCGATCCCGGTATCTCGCTTGTAGAGCAGTGCATGCGAATGGAGAGATCGCAGTCTGCGTTCCAGTCCCTCGTTCTCGGAAAACGCGGCAGGATCGACGTTCACTGCTCGACCCGCTCTGGCCAAAAGAAGACTAAGGATTTCCGATCCCGGCAATCGCGGCGTATTCAACTCGGTCAGATCTATTCTCGCGGTTTTGCCGATGAGCATCCGCGTCAGCGGCCCACGCAGTACGCCGCCTGATATTCTTTTCGCGAAAAAATCAAGAATGGTCGAAACGTAGCCTTGCTTGGGAAGCGGCTTCCACGTGTCTTTCGGAACAGAGAGAAGTGCGAGCGCCCGACCGATCGGCATGCGTCGGTCAAGACGAAATTCGTCGGCCCATTCGTCGACAGTCGAAATCCCGCACCTGGCGAAATTTTGTATACGCTCGTCGACCGCCTGGTAGATTTCACGACGAGGCCGCGCGAGTCGCGCCGCAGCCTCCTCCTTCGAAAAGGCGCTCAAGCCTGCCGATGAAGTCTGCTTGGCTGCCTCCTCGATCACCTCCTCCACCGAGCGGAATTGGCTCGGCGATGCGCTGAGGAGAATTATCAGATCCTCTTCGGCCGACTGTCGCCGCTCCACGAGCGAAACGATGCCCGCATGGTCGGTGTCGGGAAGCAACCTCCGCTTCTCCTCCCACAGAGCCGACAAACGGGCCATCGACGTCGAGAGGAGGTGCACGCGAAGCAGGTCCTCCTCGACTTCGATATCGAGTTGTTCCAGGCGCTTCCGGACAGTCTCGGCGCGCAGTTTCAGGCGCCAAAGCAAATCGTCCGCATCGACCTTTCGAAGAAGATCTGGAGCCGGGCCAGTGATGAGGCTGAAGCCGTCGTCGGGATGGTCGAGCAGCCAGCCTGGGGTAACAATGTTTCCCCGGACAATCAAAGGCATGGACGGGTTCAGTGTCTTCAACGAGATCGATAACTTCAGATCTTCGTTCAGTTCCTCGACCCGTGCGAACTGTCGCAGCGCCGCGGGCACTTTGGCATCGAAACCCGCCTCTGTAGCCCAGGTTGCCACCGCTCCTCGCAGTAGAAGGCCTCTTGCCTCATCCCAGTTGGATGCTTCGGCAGCGGCAAGAGCGAACGAGCCGGCCGACCTGTACTGCTTGCCGCCGAGCGTGATGGATGCCCGACCCTCCGCTTCGCCGGCTTTTTGTCCTGCAGGCACTGACACTGCTTCGCCCGCCAGCCAGGCCTGAACTTCCTTCCATTGCCACCGCTGACGGCGATCACTTGCGAGAAGGCCTCGAAGAAGCAGGTCCATGGAAGGATCCAGATTCTCCGGCAACGGCACGCCGTTGGTCAGCACGTGGATCAGGAAGGCCTGCTCGTTGATGCCTTCGAAGCAGGCTCCTGCGGTGATCCGCTCCAGCAGGATCATCCCCATGCTCCACCAGTCCGAAGCCGCCGCTACGCCGCCCGCAATCGCTTCAGGCGCCATGTAGCGGGTCGTTTCAAGCGGAGAGGCGATGTCGAGGTCGAATTCCGAAAGCCGTGCGGAGCCGAAGCTGCCGATAGCGAGGTCGAGCGGATCCCGGGAGCGGACGAAAATGGTGGTAGGGCGGAGGTCTCTGTGGCGCAGGCCTGCCTCGGTCAGCGAATGTACGGCTCGGGCAAGTTCGCTGATGAACCTCTCCAGCGCCGTCCGATCACCGACGTCCAGCGACAGATCCGCGACGGTGCCGCCCGGGAATTCTTCTACGACCTCATAAGCGCGCTCGCACCATCGACCGGTCGTGATTATTTCCGCGACGTGATCGCGCGGAACTTTTCGCAGCAGATCGTAGATCGCTCCGTCCGGTTCGGACGCGGTCGCATATAGCGTAAGCACTCCGCGACGTTCGCTGGAGTCCTGCACGGCCGTATAGCGTTCACGAACCGTACTTGACGACTCGATCCTGTCGAGGAGACGCCAGCCGTCGATGATTGTCTCGGTCGGCGATGGTTCGGTATCTGGCTCGGGTCTTGGCTCGGGTTGTGGAGCGGGCGATGCCGGTTCGTCGAGAATTTCTCCGCAGGTGCTGCAGATGAGATCGCCCGGCGAATTGGCGTGCCCGTTGCGACAAGCCGGATTGGCTGGCGTCGGCGCGGGAGGGACAGACGCAGGTTGCGGCCGGCCAGGTAACGTCACATCGACCGACGACAGATCCCATCCGCAATTGTGACCATCGACCGTGCCTTCGCAGAAGTACTCAGTGACGGGACGTTCGGTTTGGCAGTTTGGGCAAAGCCTAATCATGCCGGGCGAGCCCGCATGGAAGGAATGCGCTTGTCCTCGGAGGTGTCGAGTGTCGATCCATTGCTTTCGAGTAATTCCTGCAGTCTGCGAAAATCATTGCGCGCGGGTATACCGGCAAACCAGACGTCGCCGTTTTCGTCGAACATGACGTCGACGGACCGATCCCGCTCGTCGGCCAGGCGCTCGAAGCTGGCGAACCGGGCGCGGCCTTTTTCCGTGATGAAGTGAAGTTCCTGATTGTCGCTCCCTCGCAGAGCAAGCGTCTGCGTTTTCTCGAACTCGAAAGGCCCCGTAACGAGGGCATCGATCGTAGCAGGGGGCGTGCCAACCGTGTTGCGGATGTGCATCCACGGATATCCGGTGAAGACGAGTATGTCAGCCTCGGTCTTCGACCTGATTCGTGTCGTTAGATCCAACAAAGCGTCGGGCTGATCGAAAGGCTCGCCTCCGGAGATGGTGATGCCGTCGGCCTTCGAGATCCACGGAATGATGGAATTGACCACTTCTTCGACCGTCGTGTTTCCTCGTCCTTCGACCCAGGTGTCCATGGAAATGCAGCCCGGACAACGGATGGAGCAACCCTGAAACCAAATGCCAAGTCTTCGGCCAGGCCCTAAAGTCGTCACGGGAAAATGGATACGCGATACGGAGATGCGGACAGTCATCTCAAGGCTCTCTTTCGAGCCGCAGCGTCGATGATGCCCCGGTTTGAATTTCTAGAACCTGATATCGGCTTCCTGCTTCTGCGCCGCTGTCGAACAGACTGCGCGACAGCGGGTTGATGAGATGGGCTTCGACGTGATTGCGTATACCGCGACCGCCGTTCGAAAGATCCGCCAGGCACAAACCACGCAGCGTCGCGCGGGCCTGTTCCGACAGTGTCACCTCGTAGCCTAGCGATTTGACGTCGTTCAGCAGGTTGTCCACCATCTGATCGAAGATTTCGTTCGCGACATCTCCGCGAATGAAATCGAAGACGATCACGTTCTCGCCGATGCGATTCAGGATTTCCGGACGGTTGAGCACTTGCTTGAAGTGTTTTTCGATCTCGCTGCGGACCTTCCGTTTGACCGCATCGAACGTCTCCTCCGGCGTCACGTTCGCGATCCGCTCGCCCGTGGGGCCGGGCGCGTAGATGCCGAGATTGGACGTGAAGACGATGAACGCTTCGGAGAAGTAGACGCGATCCCCTCGTCCCGAGGTGAGAACGCCGTCGTCCAGGATTTGAAGGAATTTATCGAGGATCCGCGGGTGCGCCTTCTCGATCTCGTCGAAAAGGACGACGCTAAAAGGCTTTTCTCGGATCGCGTTCGTGAGCTCGCCTCCGACGTCGTATCCGACGTAACCGGGTGGGGCACCGATCAAACGCTGATCGGAATGCTCTGCGCTGAACTCGGACATGTCGAAGCGGATGTATGCGCTGTCGTCGCCGAAGAGCAGGCTCGTGATGGTCTTCGCGAGTTCCGTCTTGCCGACGCCAGTGGGACCGGCAAGGAAGGCGACGCCCCTTGGCCGGCCTCCCCTCGGCGATTGCCCGATGCCGGTGACGGCGCGCTTTACTATGTCGAGCATGTGAGTGACGGCGTGGGCCTGTCCCTTCACGCGGCGTCTTACGAACTCGTCCGCAGAACTGATCTTGTCATGGCTTATTTTGCGCCACGGATCTTCGGTGACGCCGACCTTGAAACGCCGAACCGCATCGGAGATGCGATCGAACATGACGTTTTCACTTCGGGAGAGTTGTGCGATCGCGCTAAGATCGAGAAGCAGAAGTCCTTCCGTTTCGTCGACGAATCCGTTGGTCGACTTCTCCAAATCGGCTGGGGCGGCGATTTGAGCGCCGGGTAGTCCCCGCATCAACGAACTGATCATGGTCCGCCTGGCCAAGTGGTCGGGCCGACCGATCGGAATGTGCCGAATACGAGGATTACCGATCAGGAACCAGTCCGGAAGGTCTCCTTCCTTGTCCACGATCCAAATCACGGTGTTGAAGTAGGGCTGACGACGATCGCCGGCCGGACGAGCCCGCGCCGAGTGAGAAAGTATCAACGCACGGGAAAACAACTGGTGTTCGGCCGGAGAAAGGGCCTCACTGCGCGTAATCAAGCGCGATGCGAAGTCGATGATGAGGGCCGAAGGCGGGCCGTCGGAAGGAACGTGTCGTTCGAGAGCCGAGGCCAACAGATCGATGCCGCCGGCAGCGGTTCCGTTCGTGGTCGTCAGCCCAAGATGCATCAGAAAGCTATCGTCGGAGGGTTCTAGGGCTCGAAAGCCGTTCAAAAGATCAAAGCTGGCGATCCGACCGTAGCCGGCGTCCTTCAGAGCGTCCGGTAATGCTCTGGCGAGGGATACGGATGTGATCTGGCCGGGTGCGGCCTCATGGATTTGGAGGTCCCGGGTATTGCCCGACAGGACGAACTGGCTTCGCAAGGGCAGAAACCGGAGCAAATCGCGCAGCCATCTCGCCTTCTCGACCGTACCAGCCCCCACCGAATTGACCCCCGTCTACACTCTTTGCGCGACTATAGTAGATTACTCGCCTCTTTCGAGCCCGATCGCCTAGGAAAATGGCATAATTGTCGCACGCTAGACGACCGAATCGGGTCGTCGGCGAACGGCATTGTGGTGGGAAATGCAAAACGTCGGCGGGAATTTGCACCTGAGTTCGACCGACCTGGTCGGACACCTGAACTGTACGTATCTGACGGAACTCGACCTCAAAGTAGCCAGGGGCGAACTCAAGAGGCCGAAGATCTGGGATCCGGTGCTTGAGACCCTTGCCGAGCGCGGCGCCGCACACGAGCAGGCCTTCATCGATCACTTGAAGACGCTCGGCATGGCCGTGACGGTCATCGATGGGTTTGGGCTCGATCCCAAATCCATTTCGGCAACCTTGGAGGCCATGTCTCGCGGCGATGCGGTCATCGTTCAAGGCGCGCTGCAATCGGGAACGTGGAATGGTCGGGCCGACGTGCTTCGCCGCGTGGATACGCCGAGTCGGTTCGGTACCTGGTCGTACGAGATAACCGACACGAAGCTCGCGCGGGAAACGAAGGGGAATACGGTTCTTCAGATCTCACTGTATTCGGACATGCTTTCTACGATGCAGGGTGTCGAGCCGACTTCGGCCCACGTCGTGACCCCAGGTACGAATTTTGAGCCGGAAACCTACCGTGTCGCCGACTACTCGGCCTATTACCGGCATGTGAGGGCCAGTCTCGAACGAGCGGTCGCTGATGGCGCCGGCACCGCCTATCCCGAACCGATCGAACACTGCGAGATTTGCCGGTGGCGCCGTGATTGCGACGACCGCAGACGGCGGGACGACCACTTGTCACTGGTGGCCGGTATCAGCAAGTCGCAGATCGGCGAATTGACCAGACGCGGAGTCGGCAGCGCGGCCGCGCTCGCTGCAATGCCCATTCCCCTGGAATGGAGGCCAGACCGCGGAGCTGCCAAAAGCTACGAAAAAGTCCGCGAGCAGGCGAGAATTCAGGTCGAGGGCAAAACGAGCGGCACGATGAAGTACGAACCGTTGCCGCTGGTCGCCGGTTTCGGTCTGTCGCGCCTTCCCGAGCCTTCTCCGGGCGACATATTCTTCGACTTCGAGGGTGATCCTTTCGTGGGAGAAGGCGGGCTGGAATTTCTGTTCGGCTACTCTTTTCTCGATCGCGGAGGGAAGCAGACTTACGTGGGCGACTGGGCCTCCGACCGGCGGGAGGAGCGGGGCGCATTCGAGCGTTTCGTCGATTTCGTGACCGAGCGCCTTAAATCCTATCCCGATCTACACATCTACCATTTCGCGCCGTACGAGCCGGCCACGATGAAGCGCCTGATGGGGCGTTACGCCACGCGCGAGAACGAAGTCGACAACCTCCTACGAGCAGAGATCTTCGTCGATCTGTTCGCCGTCGTCCGCCACGGAATTCGTGTCAGCGTGGAGAGCTATTCGATCAAAAAGCTGGAGCCCCTGTACTCGTTCACCCGCAGCGTCCCGCTGGAGGACGTCGGGACCGTCATGGCGAGGACGCAGGCGCGGCTCGAAATGGCGGACGCCGCTGGCGTTCCCGACGCGGACAAGGCTACGATCCGCGGCTACAATAAGGATGATTGCGACTCGACGGCCGCGCTGAGGAAGTGGCTCGAAGCGCTGCGCGCCAGCCTTATCGCCAGCGGCGAAGTGATCGAACGGCCGGTCCCAAAACCTGCGGAAGTCAGTGAAAAGCTCGGTGACTGGCAGAAGAGGGTGGCGGAACTCGTCGGCCGGCTTACGGGAGGTATCCCAGACGACGTCGCCGAACGGACGGCCGAGCAGCAGGCTCGTTGGCTACTGGCATTCATGATGGACTGGCACGGTCGGGAGAAGAAGGCTGTTTGGTGGGAATATTTCCGGCTTCGCGATCTTTCCGTCGAGGATCTTCTTCACGAACGTGCCGGTCTCTCCGGGCTTACGTATCTGGAAACCGTCGGTGGGAAGAATAAAACGCCTATCCATCGTTACAAATTCGATCTTCAAGACACCGATCTCCGGCCGGACAGCGAGCTTAGAAGCGTCGGCGGCCAGAAATTCGGTAGCGTTGTCGCCATTTCGCATGAAGATCGGACCATCGACATCAAGAAGCGCGGCGACACGGCGGATTTCCATCCCGAAGCCGTCTTCGCCCACAAATCATTGGATCGCGATGAACGTCCCGAGTCCCTCCTTCGGCTGGGACAGTACGTGGCGGAAAACGGGATTGAAGGAGCCGGCGAACACCGCGCTGCGCGTGATCTTCTCATGTCGACCGCTCCGCGGCTGCGGGGACAAAGCCTGCAGGTCGAGGGCGAGGTTATTTTGAACACGGCCACCCGGGTTGCGCTTGCGTTGGACCAGAGCGTCTATCCAGTTCAAGGGCCGCCGGGAGCCGGGAAGACATTCACCGGCGCGCGCATGATCTGCGCACTTGTGCGCGCCGGGAAACGGGTGGGGATAACCGCCAATAGTCACAAAGTCATTCGCAATCTTCTCGACGAGGTCGTCAAGGCTGCAGGCGAGGAGGGTCTCCCGATCCGCTGCGTTCAAAAGGTCGACGAGAAACATCAAGAAGACGATCTCGACAACTTGATGTTCGTCAAAAAGAACGAGCAAGCCCTCGATGCGATTCGGACGAGCTGTGCCGTCGGCGGAGGGACATCGTACTTCTGGGCGCGGCCGGACGCACGACTTTGCGTCGACGTGTTGTTCATCGACGAAGCCGCGCAGATGGCTCTCGCGAACGTGCTGGCCGTCGCACAAGCTGCGCAAAGCGTCGTTTTGCTTGGGGACCCGCGACAACTGGAGCAGCCGATTCAAGGAAGTCATCCGGATGGCGTCGGAGTTTCCGCGCTGGACCATGTACTCGGACACCATGCCACCATTCCGGCCGATCGGGGTCTATTCCTCGACGAGACATGGCGGCTCCATCCGCTCATCTGCGCCTTCAATTCAGAATTGTTCTACGAAGCCCGTCTGAAGTCCCGGCCGGGACTGGAACGGCAGGAAATCAAGGTCAATTCCGGACTGAACGGCTCGGGCCTTCGGTACCTACCGGTCCAACACGACGGTAATCAGAGTTCGTCGCCGGAGGAAGCCGATGCGATCCGTGACCTCATCGGGGATATCCTGGAGTCTGAAGCGACTTGGGTTGATCGAAAAGGCAACGAGTCCCGGATTTTGCTCGACGATGTCCTGATCATCGCACCGTACAATGCGCAAGTCTTCGAGCTGCAGGAACGAATTCCAGGCGCCCGCATCGGTACGGTGGACAAATTTCAGGGACAGGAAGCTCCCATTGTCATCTATTCCATGGCGACCTCTAGTCATGCGGACGCACCGCGCGGAATGGAATTCCTCTACAGTGCCAACCGACTGAACGTCGCGGTTTCTCGAGCAAAGTGCATCTGCATCGTGGTCGCGTCACCACGCCTATTCGAGGCAGAGTGTCGGACGCCTCGCCAAATGCAACTCGCTAATGCGTTTTGTCGGTACGCCGAATTGGCCACCGTATTGTAAGGAGTTGCTGCACTATTGCATCGACGGGATTTATTAGCCGTAAGCTATCTCCTCGGCAGTGATGCGCCTTATTTTCCAAAGCCGCAACCATAAATCTTGCGACGGGACGGCTTGCCAGAATCGCTATGCACCGCCACTCAAGAACTCCACGCCACTACTCAAGTGATGCAGGATTAGAATCATCGTGCCGACCGAAACTCAACTCGTCCGCAGAAGCGAAGGGTCGAGCGAAGGCAGTCTCATCGGATTGAACGGCGCCAAGTCGACGCTTTGTGCTGCGCCATCAGCGATCAACTCGGCAATTGCTTCGCCTGTCGCTGGTGAGTTCAGGATACCCCAGACATTGTGCCCGGTGGCGACATAGAGTCCCTCGCTGCGTGGGACTTTGCCAATCAGTGGCAAGCCGTCATGTGTGACCGGACGGAAACAGGCTTGCCGCGCAACGATCCTTTCTGGGCGGAAGACCGGCGACAATCGTTCGGCGATGGCCTGCAGGCGACCGATGGCCTCTGAATCCGGCTTTACCGCGGCGGGGTCGATCGGCAGCGGGACCACGTCGGATAGAGCCGTAATGTGGGTGCTGCCGTCTGCGCGCGGAAACACCTCGACGCTCACCATGTCGCCGGTCTCGGTCTCGTCGTGATAGTCTAAAAATAGTGCGTGTGGGGGAACGTCTGCGCCGGTGTCGTAGACAAGACTGGGACTACGCTGCCCGAAAACGGCCGGCAAGCTCATCCATTCCGCCGCCAGCAATGACCACGGTCCCATGGCGACAACGACGGCGTCTGTCTCAAGGATGTCGCCATCAACTTCGACGCCCCGCACAGTCGTGGCGTGGGTATGCCTCACCACGC
Source organism: Bradyrhizobium sp. AZCC 1719 (assembly GCF_036924525.1). Classification (NCBI taxonomy): domain Bacteria; kingdom Pseudomonadati; phylum Pseudomonadota; class Alphaproteobacteria; order Hyphomicrobiales; family Nitrobacteraceae; genus Bradyrhizobium; species Bradyrhizobium sp. AZCC 1719. The sequence goes on from NZ_JAZHRU010000001.1 coordinate 4,675,084, forward strand.
CAGTCGCGCGGCCGCGGCGCAGTTCGGCGCCGCGGGCTTGGGCGGCGCGCATCATAGCGGAGGTGAACATGCGGGGATGAACAATTGCCGTCGTCTCAGTGGTGCTTAAATGCGACCCAATAACAACGCCGTTGGAGAGCCAATCAAGCTCCGAAGGTTTCTGGCGACGCGGGTCGCGCTCGGAAGCTACGAAGCCGCTGTAAGCGGTCATAGGACGATAGCCCCAATCGTCGGCGATCTCCTTCGGCAATGCAGCGTGCAGCTGGAAACTGCGTCGGGCCAGTGCGTCTAGCGGCGTGCCAGCGCACCAGTCGAGTGCCAGAAATCCGCCAGCCTTTCCTGATGCTGCGGCGGCAACCTCAGTGCTCTCAACCACGATCACTTGAGCGCCGCGTCGGCTGAGGAAGTAGGCTGTGCAGGCGCCCACTACGCCACCGCCGCAAATCACAACCCGCATGGTCTCTCCACTTGCAAGCTATCAAAAACGCCGAGAAGGTCCAGGATGCTAACGCGTCGGCTGTCTCTTTGTCTCCTTGAGTTTATCGACGCACCTTTAGAGACAGGCGTGTCCGCCGTCGGAACGACCATGCTCGCGCACGTGGGCGCTGATGAAAGGGCCGACACAACCCGGGCCTCTGGCGTGCAGTTCCAACGGTTTGGAACCAAGAGTCAACGAAAGGAGGGCTGTATCTTGAGACTAATCACGCCGGTTGACCGATGCCATCACGTACACTGGCCGGATGCTTACCGCGTTGGCCCATTCCGGTTCAAATCCCGAAATCCAGTTGCGGCTCCGTGTCGTTGCCGTCTTGCAGGGAAGACAGCGAGACTCCCAGGAGGCGCACTGCTTTTGAAAGGGGCATGGCGTCTTCCAGCAGGCCGATCGCCAGACGCGCGAGATCATCGCGGTTCGCGACAGGTGCAGACACGGATCGGCTGCGCGTGATAATCTCGAAGTCGGCGAACTTCACTTTAAGTGTGACCGTTCGCCCCCGGGCGCCCGCCGACTCGCAATGTCGCCAGACCTTCTCTATCAGCGGTTGGAGCTCCGCCACCATCGCGTCGAATTCTCCGAGGTCGGCAGAGAACGTGTTCTCGGCGCCGACCGATTTGCGGATACGATTGGCCCGTACAGGGCGCTCGTCGATGCCGCGTGAAATCCAATAGTAATAGGTGCCGGACTTGCCGAAGTTCTCCTGCAGGAACGCGAGGGACTGGTTGCGAATGTCGAGACCGGTCCAAATCCCGAGGGCGTTGAATTTGGCGGCGGTTGCGGGCCCGATGCCGTGAAACTTCCCGACCGGCAGCGTCTCCACGAAAGTCGGCCCCATCTCCGGCGAGATGACGTACTGCCCGTTAGGTTTGCGGTGATCGGAGGCGAGCTTCGCCAGGAACTTGTTGTAGGAGATGCCCGCCGACGCGTTCAGGCCTGTTTCCGCCTTGATCTTCTCTCGTATCCGCAGCGCAATGTCTCTGGCCAGCAGGATGCCTTGCAGGTTTTCGGTGACATCGAGGTAGGCCTCGTCGAGCGAAAGCGGCTCGATAATCGGCGTGTGCTCGGCGAAGATCTCGCGAATCTGTCGGCTGATCGCTTTGTAAACTTCGAAGCGTGGCTTGACGAAGATCAGATCCGGACACTGGCGTTTTGCCGTGACCGACGGCATGGCCGAGCGAACGCCGTACTGGCGCGCTTCATAGCTCGCGGCAGCGACGACGCCGCGTTCGGCCGAACCGCCCACTGCCACCGGCTTGCCGCGCAGGTCCGGATTATCGCGCTGCTCCACCGACGCGTAGAAGGCATCCATGTCGATATGGATGATCTTGCGGTGAGGCGCGCTCGAAGCGCTGTGTTCCGGATTGGGAGGGACCATGGTCGGATTGTACAGGGCACCGCAAGTCAAGTCGCGGCCAAGTCAGCCTCAATCCGCCGACGGGCATTCAGGGCAGGTGTCGCCGATCGAGTCCAGCACCTCGGCGATCGCGACGGTAGCCGCTTGCGACGAAACGCCGGCCGGCGGATCGGTCCGAGCGATCTGGAATGCGCGGTCGCGGGCATGCGGATCGGCGCGGTCCTGCATCCACCCATGCTCCTCGCATTCGCGAATGGCGCCGGCCTCGCTGAGCACCGAAATCGCCCAGCCGCGTAGCGTCCGGATCGCTGGTTGCTTTTCCTTCGTCATCAGCATTCGAAATCGCTCCTACCGGGCGAATCCTCACGCCTCGCCGTCCGTTCCGGGCTGCTAACACAGGTCACGGATTCCGAATTGCATGGCTATTGCTTTTCCACGTGTTCCGTCCGCCTGTGCAAAAGGTCAAGCGGCCAGCACAGGATCTTCCTTTTCGCCGGTCGCAACGATCTTTAGCGCCTCATCCGGCAACGGCCGCTGGAGCGCCTTGGCCTCGTCCCAGGGGGCGCGCAGCCAGACATCGTACTCTTCGGTTGTGGTCAGGATCACCGGCATTGCCTTCGGATGGACGCGTTCCACCTCGGCATTCGGCTTGCAGGTCAGGAAGGCGTAGACGTCGATCGTGACTTCTCCTTCTTTGGCCTTCCGGACGCTGGTCCAGTTCGTCCAGAGGCCGGCGAACGCCAACAGCGGGCGGCTTTCGTCTGGAGCGAACCATACCGGCACCTTCTTGCCATCGATCGTGTCGTACTCGCTGAACGACGTGAAGGGGACCAGGCAACGGTGCTCGGTTCCGAGCCACTGCTTCCAATGCGCGCTGCCCACATTTCGGATGTTGGTGGTGCCACTGTCCGGCTCCATCCGCAGCAATTCCTTGAAATCGACCGGCTTACCCTTGGCCTCGAGCCTATCGGCTCGCTTCTTGGTGGCGTCCAGGAGCGCCTCCTGGGAGGACGGCATGCCCCATCGAGCCATGACGATCTCACGACCGTCCGGCGCGTTACGAACGATCGGCGCTGGGTAGTCCGGAAAGATGCCGGGCATTGAAGGCAGGTTGCCAACGCGACTGTTGAGTGCGCTGAACAGGCGACGGATCGCGTCAACGTTCTTGGTCATCGAATAGAGATTGCACACGTTCAGTCCTCCGGAGGCACGTTGCGCGGCCGCTGAGTTAGTTGCAGCAGCGTCGCCGAGGGGCGCCGGCCCGCCTTAGCGCATTTCTGACAGCGCAGCCTGCCGGCGAGATCATGAACGAAGGTTGTCGGTGGGTGGGGTAGGGCAGCGAGATCGACCTGGCTCGGCGCCTTGCAGCGCGAGCACTCGATCTGAAGCCAAGGATAGCCGCCGCTTATCGCCTGGTCGACGGTCGGTGAGGGATCGATCGGTTCTCCGTCCGCCCACATCCGCTCGTTCCAGCTTTCAGCCAGGAGCCGATCGGCCTGGCGGATCAGTGCGTCTCCCTTGGCGCGCAGCTCGTCCGACTGCGCGGCCAAAATGCCTGTCATCGCCCGCGCCTTGCCGAGCTCCTTCTTCAAGGCCTTACGGTCTCCGCCGGACAGAGGCGTCGGATGATGGGGGGCCATCCGGAACGACGCCGGGCTCTGATCAAATGGGCTCGAAGGTCGGCCAGCAGCCGTCTTCCTCATGGCGGCCAGTCCGGTTCTGGCAAGTGTTGTCGAGCAGTCGTTGCCCGACCTCCCTCCAGCTGGCTTGCTGCCCATACAGGCGGATGGCATCTGCCTTCTGGATTTCGACAATGCGCTCGCACCTGCAACAGGACACCCGCAGGACATGCTGCGGGATTTCGGAGAGGCGCTGCCCTTCGCTCTGTTGTCCCAAAGGTCTGTTGCCGACATAGGCATCATTCAGCACGGCCTGCCAATATTCGTCCGGCATCTCGTCCTGTGGGCCAAGCGGGCGCTCCCCCGGGGCTTTACCTCCGATCGAAGCGGCCAGCTTTTCCATTTGTTTCGGGGTAGGCATCCGCCAGCCCGCGGGTCGATCGCTCATGGCATAATTAGAACACAACAAGAACAAATGTCGAGTCCGACCAACGGCGGATGGGAAATGATTTTTCTGGTCGCGAGGGGCGTATCCAAATTGAGAGCCGCAAAACAGGGACGGAGTGTCGGAACCAGCCCCTTTCGATCGTCTTGAATCCGAGCTGCCCCGAAAACGGAGTACTGCGTACATGGCCCCCCGCGCCAACTGGAAAGGCTTTCTGCGTCTGTCCCTCGTCACGTGCCCGGTCGCGCTGTATCCGGCCACCTCCGAGTCCGAGAAAATCTCGTTCAACCAACTCAATCGGCAGACCGGCCATCGCATCAAATACCTCAAGGTCGACGCGGATACCGGTGACGAGGTACCGAACGAGGACATCGTCAAGGGCTACCAGCTCGAGAAAGACCAATTCATCGAGGTGACCAAGGAAGAGCTCGAAGAGCTCGCGCTGGAGTCCACACGCACCATTGAGATCGACGAGTTCGTCGAGAAGTCCGAGATCGATCCACGTTACTTGATCCGTCCCTACTACCTGCGTCCGGACGGGAAGGTCGGTCACGACGCCTTCGCGGTCATCCGCGAGACCATCCGCGAGATGAACAAGGTCGCGATCGGCCGCGTGGTGTTGACCAATCGCGAGCACATCATCGCGCTTGAGCCGCTGGACAAAGGGTTGGTCGGGACACTCCTGCGGTATCCCTACGAAGTGCGCTCCGAACACGAGTATTTCGACGAGATCCAGAACGTTAAAATTACGAAGGACATGCTGGATCTCGCCAGGCATATCGTGAACCAGAAGTCCGGACGCTTCGAGCCGGAGAAATTTGAGGACCAGTACGAAACGGCCCTGATCGATCTCATCAACCAGAAGCGTGCGGGCAAGCCGATCACGCCAAAGGAGCGGCCGCGCGGCGAGAACGTGGTCGATCTGATGGAAGCATTGCGACGAAGCGTCGGTGGGGCTGCGGTCGAAACGAAGGCCACGAAGAAGCCGGAGAAAAAGCCACGCAAGGCGGCAGCCGGACAGAAGGAAATGTTGATGCCGATCGCCGGTAAAAAGGCGAAGGAAACGGCGGCGAAGAAGCCGGCAGCCAGGCCGCAGCGCAAGTCGGCCTGATTGGGATACCGTGTGATCGGAGAAAACAAGGGCGTGAGCGTTCTCGACTACCAACACTGGTAAGAGGGGGAAGCCGGCCTCCAATGTTCGCGCTCACATTCCTGGGGACGTCGGCAAGCGTTCCGTCGGCTGATCGGAATCATCCTGGTCTCCTCGTCGAGGCCGGAAGTCACCGCATTCTGGTGGATTGCGGAGAGGGGACGCAGCGGCAGCTGCTGCGCAGCGGGGCGGGCTTTCGAAGGCTCGATAGGCTCTTGTTGACCCACGGCCATTTCGACCACGTGCTTGGCATTCCCGGTCTCTTTTCGACCCTGCGGCTGCGACAGAGCGCTGATGTCATGACGATTCATGCAAGCCCGGCCACACTCGAAGTCGTCGTCGGGATGCTCGCCGGCCTCTGGGGCGAGGGAAGGGCACCCATTCCACTCGAACTTGTTCCGCTGACGGCAGGTCAGGTCATTGACGGAGGCGAGTTCACAATTGCCTGCTTCCCGGTCCGCCACCGCGATACCGAGAGCTTCGGCTTCTCATTTGAAAGTCGGGCTCGCCGTCACCTTCGGCCGGACCGGCTCGCCGCCCTCGGTGTACCCGACGGTCCGGTGCGCAAGGAGCTGGCGGGAGGAAGACCGGCGACACTCGCGGACGGTAGGACAATTGATCCCGAAGGCGTCCTCGGTCCGCCAGAGCGGCGCAGGAAGCTCGTCATCGTGGGCGATGCCGACACCACCGAGGGATTGGCCGAACTGGTTCGTGGCGCAGACGTACCGGTGATCGAGGCTACGTTTCTGGACCGCGACGCGGCGATTGCGCGCGACTACGGACATCTCACCGCAGGTGAAGCGGCCGCGCTTGCGGCTATGTGCGACGTGAAGCAGCTCGTCCTGACTCACATTTCCGGGCGCTATTCCGATGAGGACCTATTGGCGGAGGCCAAGAAGACGTTTCCAAATAGCCGGATTGCGATGGATTTCGATCATATTGTGATCTAGCCGGCCGCTGCGGAGTACATGCATGGCGAAGAAGCTGAAGACCTACGAGACATCATTGGGCTTTTTCGATTTGGCGATAGCGGCGCCTTCGATGAAGGCGGCTTTGGAAGCCTGGGGCGCGGACAGCAATCTTTTTCACCAAGGCGCGGCAAAGCAAAGCGAGGATCCCGACGTAATCGAGGCGACCATGTCGGCGCCGGGGGTCGTTCTGAAACGCCCCGTCGGGTCCAGCGGGCCCTTCAAGGAGCACGCCGAACTGCCTACCGATCTCGCCGGCGACCACGGTTCGAAGACGTCAGGCCGCAAATCGCAGGGCCGAAGGGCACCGAAGCCCCCAAGGCGAGGAAACGACCAGGCGGCCGACCGGAAGGCCGCCATCGCTTTCGAAAAGGAGCACAATCGCCGCGAGCGCGAACGCGCGAAGGAAGAAGCCGCCCGCGAGAAGGAGCGCGAGCGACGGCAGCACGCCATCGACAAGGCACAAGGCGCCTTGGACGCAGCCCGTCGGAAGCACGAAGAGAAAGCAGCCGGCATTCGAGCCGAGCTGGAGGCTCTCGAGGACGAGTCGCAGGCCGAAGAGGCGCGTTGGGAGAAGGAGATGACGCGATTGGAAGCTGCGTTGCGACGGGCGCGAGGGTAAGCAGCCACTATCTGGAAGCAACCGGTGAGTGGATAACCATGACACCGCGGCCCGTCACTTGCTCGATACGATTGATACTCTGGTGAACGGTGAGCGCCGCAGCCTGTTGCTCTCCAACAAAGCGATTAGCGCATCCAGCGCTTTCGGGCGGAGCAAAGCTGTCCCTGGCCCCTGGAGGAACCGGTCGCTCCTCATTGCGTTTTCCGCCCGGAGCGTTGATCCATGGGCAATGCGCTCGTCATTCGCCGCAATACCCAACTGGCAAAAGCCCAGAAGGCGCTTCGCGCGGCGCAATACGTTCGAATGTCCACCGATCTTCAGCGCTATTCGACCCAGAACCAGGCGGCCGCCATCGCGGCATACGCGCAGCAACGAAACCTTACTATCGTTCGGACTTATGTCGACGAAGGGCGCAGCGGAGTGAGGATCAACCGGCGGCCGGCCCTCGCCGAACTTATCAAGGATGTTCAATCAGGAAACACGGACTTTGAGCACGTTCTGGTTTACGACGTCAGCCGATGGGGACGCTTCCAGGATGTCGATGAGAGCGCGCATTATGAGTTTGTCTGCAAGCGAAGCGGCGTCAAGGTTGCCTATTGCGCTGAACAATTCGAAAACGACGGAAGCCTTCTGTCGAGCATCTTAAAGAACATCAAGCGCGTAATGGCGGCTGAGTTCAGCCGGGAGCTTGGCGTCAAGGTGCACGCCGGCCACTGCCAAATAGCGGGCCTTGGCTATCGCGTTGGTGGCTCGCCCACGTTCGGGCTCGGCAGGGAGATGGTCGATGAGGAGCAACGCTCGAAAGGTCGGCTGGCGAAGGGCGAGTACAAGGCCCTGAAAACGGACCGTGTGCGGCTTCGGCTCGGTTCTGACGAAAAGATCGCGATAGTCAGATGGATATTCCAGCAGTTCGTCGTGGAGCGAAAGACCGACGTTGAAATCGCACGGCAGCTCAATAGGGCGAATATCCCCAATCACCATGGGCGTCCTTGGTCCTACCTCATGGTCCACTACATTCTCAAGAACGAGAACTATATCGGAAACATCGTTTACAACCGCACCTCGCGGCGCCTTGGACAGAAGCAGGTCAACAACCCTGATCACCTGTGGATTCGGACCTCATCGGTGGTCGCTCCAGTGGTTGATCAAGACCTCTTCGCGCGCGCCCAAAAAATCATGACCGAGCGGTATATCTCAATCCCGGAAGACCAGATGCTGCGCAGGCTCCGTCTCACGCTCGGTCGCAAAGGAAAGCTTAGCTCCAGTATCATCAAAAACGCGCCCGGACTTCCTTCTCCCGCATGTTACGTCAAGCATTTCGGCTCGATAAGAAACGCCTACAAGCTCATCGGCTATGAAGGTTCGCGCGACTGCAGATGGTTCGACGTGCGAGATCACTGGACCGAGGTTTTGTCAAAGCTCGCAACACAGGTTGCGGAGGCGCTAAGGACCGATCTCGGGATTCGCTTGAATCCAATCGGCGATGGTACGGGGCTGGCACGGCACGGACGCAGAAAGATCATCTCGTTTCAGGTGGTCCGGAAAATGGCGAAGAGAACTCCAAACCACGTTGCGCTATGGAGAGCCCACCTGAGGAAGGAGCGATCCGAGCTGTGTGTTTACTTGCGACTGAACGACTCCAACGAGGTGGTTCAAGACTATGTATTGTTGGCCTCAGCGGACACTACGACGCCTTACCTGACGCTGTCAGATGGCCTTTTAGCTCGCCACCAGGCCGTTCGCGTCGACACCGTTAGCGAACTTATTCGGGACATCAAAGCGAGATTTATATCGGCCAACCGTGTCTCGCCAACCAGGCCAAGACGAAAGAACAAGCGAAAGAAACCAAGCCGGCCCAAAACCAGGAACGTCCGCGCGCGGCACTAATGGAACGCAGATAGAGAATTGCGCCCAATACCTTGCCGTAGTTTCTCCTGAAATCGCCATTGAGCTTCGAAATCTCGACGAGCTCGGAACACTGGTCGGACATTACATTCTCCCTGGAAACATCCCAGGTGCCCCATAGAACACTGATTTGCCTGACCGGTCAAATGAAAATTCTGATTTTCCGAAGTTGAAAAAGAGGCCGCTTCCGATCAGTTAGATGGCCTTTGCGCGAGCGGCAAGTGCCGCACCGGGCTCTCGTGAACCGAGCCGCGCGGCGTCTCGGCCATTCGGCTTCGATCCCTCGCGCGATCATGAGTCGCTCGCCGGAGGCACTCGCTTTCGGGGCCCGCCGTCATTTCATTCCGGCGTCGCTATCACTGCCCCTCTGCGGGTGCCTTCTTAACCGGTCTCGCGACTGCAGTCGGTCCCGCGTCCCGCCGCGGTTCGCGCGTCGGCGCTATGCTGACGCTCCTGCGGCTGCCTCTTTTGTTTTGTCGCCCGCAGGCGAATTCGCTCGCACTGCACGCGTCCTTCACTGAGGGACTAAGGGGCGCAGCCCCTCGCGCGCGCCAGCGTAAAGCGCCGGCAAGCGCCGGCGCCGACCCGCGCGGTCTCCCCGGTCTTCCGCGCTTCTCGGATCTCCACGCCCGAACGCTTGGCACGCGCTTGTGCAGACCCGCTCTTCGAGCGGCCCTGTTAGGGCGGGCGATCCCCCTCCGCCCGGGTCGCCCTGGCACTTGCTACCCCCGGTCTCGCCGACGGGCAGGGGCGCAGGCGCGGAGTGCGCCTTGCACCCATGAAAGCAAAGGAGATCGATCATGTCGGCCAAGCGCGTTGAAACCAATCCTGAGAGCGCAACCGGGATTCTCATTCCGCTCAACAAGCTCAAGAAGTCGCCGAACAACGCGCGGAAGACGCCGCATAGCGAGGCGGCGATTGAAGCCTATGCGGCGAGCATCGCCGCCAAAGGCATTCTGCAAAATCTTGTCGTCGAACCGGAGCTTGATGGGGAAGGTGCCCCCACAGGATTTTATTTCGTGACCATCGGCGAGGGCAGGCGGCTTGCCCAGCTTCTGCGGGTGAAGCGGAAGGAAATCAAGAAAACCGAGCCGATCCGCTGCATCGTCGATACCGCCAACGATCCGCACGAGATCAGTTTGGACGAGAACGTCACCCGCGAAAACATGCATCCCGCCGACCAGTTCGAGGCGTTCAAGAAGCTCGCCGACGAACGCGGGTTCGGCGCGGAAGAAATCGCCGCCCGTTTCGGCGTGACGCCCCATGTGGTGCGGCAGCGCCTTCGGTTGGGTGCGGTTTCTCCAAGACTGATGCAGGTCTACCGCGAAGGTGAATTGACCCTGGAACAGTTGATGGCATTTGCCATCACCGCCGATCACACCCGCCAAGAGGGCGTCTTTGATCGGCTATCCTATACCCGAGACGCCAGCACCATCCGCCGCCTTCTCACTGAAACCCACGTGTCCGCCACCGACCGCCGCGCGCGCTTTGTCGGGATTGATGCTTACACGGAAGCGGGCGGCACCATCCTCCGCGACCTCTTCACCGAGGATCGCGGCGGCTATCTGGAAGACGTGGCGCTTCTTGATTTTCTGGTCACCGCAAAGCTCGGGCGTGCTGCAGACGCCTTGAGAGAGGCGGAGGGTTGGAAATGGACCGAAGCCCATCTGGATTTCCCGCACGCGCATGGCATGCGGCGGACCTATCCGCATCCGGTAGAACTATCGACGGACGATCAGGCCGCGCTCGGAGCGGCGAGAGCGGAGTTCGACCGTCTCACCGAACAGCACCAGACGGCCGACGAACTCACCGACGACGTGGATGCGCGGTTCGGCGAGCTTGAAGCCGAGATCGATCGTCTGGAAGGCAAACGTCAGGCTTACGACCCCGGCCACATCGCGCGTGGTGGTGCGTTCGTCATCCTCAATCATGACGGCACGATCAGGATTGAACGCGGGTTCATTCGCCCTGGGGATGAACAACCCCAAGCCGAGTGCGAAGAAGGTGGCGATACGTCTGGCCCGGATGACACCAATGGTGACTCCAGCCAAGCTGGCGAGCAGGGAGATGGGGAGCAAGAGACCGGCGACGAAGAAGAGGAAGACCGTCCCCTGTCTGATATGCTTGTCCGTGATCTCACCGCGCATCGCACTTTGGGGCTTCGGCTCAATCTGGCTGAGCACCCTGAGGTCGCCATTGTCGCGGCGACCCACGCCCTGACAACGCAAATCTTCTATCTCGGAGCAGACGCGCATATCGTCGGCATCCAGCCGCTCAAGACCGACTTGGCGGCGCATGCCGACGGGATCGAGGATACCCCGAGCGGTAGGGCATGTGCAGATCGTCACGCCAATTGGGCAAGGCAGATGCCGCGCGACGTGACCGCCCTGTGGACGTTCGTGGCCGAACTGGATCCCGACAGCCGGCTGGCGCTGTTCGCGCATTGCGTTGCCCTAACCGTCAACGCCGTTAGATTGCCGTGGGAGCGCAAGCCGCGGACGATAGCGACGGCGGATCGTCTGGCGGAAGCCGTCTCGCTCGATATGACTGGCTATTGGCGGCCGACCGCGCGGAGCTATCTGGGACGCGTCACCAAGGCGCGTATTCTGGAAGCTGTGCGAGAAGGCGTGAGCGAGGAAGCGGCCGAGCGCATGGCCGACATGAAGAAGTTCGACATGGCGGAAGCGGCCGAACAATTGCTGGTCCCGACGGATTGGCTCCCTGTGTTGCTGAGAACGGCCAAGCCTGTTGCGGAACCGGTGGAAACGCCGAGCGATGTTGAAGGCGGCGAGGCCTATTCGGAGGCTGCCGAGTGAAAAGCCGGGCGGGGCCGCGTTAGCGGCCCCGCCTGATTGCCAAAAATTTCGGCCGTGCGCCTTTGTGACGCGCGGCCGATCCACAGTTGGCAAAGCTGCATGTCGCTCAAGCCCTCCTGGCGAAAGCAGGCGCAATCTCTCGGAAATGCGCCACCTGTTGCTGGATTGTTGGGGCTATCGTGTCGCCGACCTCTGTTCGGCGAGGCGCGATCTTCGCCAAACGCTCCATTGTCGGATAATCTTCGAAAGCTTTCCCGAGTTGCCTTCGACCCGACACGATAGACTGCGAAGGCGTTTGCTTGCGTTTGCATCGCCGCGTCGTCGTGGCCGTAGATGCGCGTGGCTCAGCAAGTGCTCGATCGATCAAGCTGCGTCCTTGTGCTGTGGAGATACCGGAAGCCATGGTGCTCTCCATCAGTGCACTCATTGGCTCGCGTCCAACGCAACCTCGAATGGCTGATCAGGCCCGAGGGCCGGCCAAAGGCCTCGATCGCCTTCCCGCAACGGCTCCGCTTGCTTTTTTCCCCTGCCGCGAAAGACGCGCATTCCTCGCGGGAGTCAAAAAAGCAGGCTCACGCCGTCCTCCACTGACGCTGCGGGCCCAAGGGCTGCGGGCCGATCGCTCCCCGGGGCCAAGGATCGCCATCGAGGCTGCGATGGGCGCGGCCCGAGCAACAAACGGAGACTTACCATGGCTACCATCGGCACCTTCACCGCACAGGACAACGGCTACATCGGTTCGATCAAGACGCTGACGCTCAACATCAAGGCGAAATTCTCCCCGAGCGACAAGGAGAACGATAAGGCGCCCGACTACCGCATCTTCGCCGGCGCCACCGAATTCGGCGCTGCCTGGAAGAAGACCGCCCGCGACAGCGATCGCGAGTACCTCTCGGTCAAGCTCGACGACCCGAGCTTCCCGGCACCGATCTACGCCTCGCTGGTGAAGGTCGACGGCGACGAGTTCACCCTGATCTGGTCTCGCCGCAGCGGCGACTGATCCTCACCTTAAATCTCGCGCGCCCCGCCTCTTCGGAGGCGGGGCTTTTTTGCTTTTGGAAGCAAGAAGAGCATTTTTGCTTAAGGGACTGCTAAGGGCTCCGCCCTCGCGCGGGCAAGGGTGAAGCACGCCATGCGTGCCGGCCGGACGGGTTTCCCCGGTCTTCCGCGCCATAGATCTTCTTGACGGTTTGATTGTCAGGCGCGTGCAGACGCGCGCGTGGTCGCGCGCCCTTGTCAGGCGGGTGATCCCCCTCCGCGTCCAGCCGCCCTTGCCCTTGCTACCCCAGGTCTCGCCGACGGGCAGGGTTGCAGCGCAGCGCTGCGCTTCAACCCAAGCCCAAAGGAGAAGACCATGAACATGACGACCTTGACCCAAAGCGAACAGCCTGTTTCCGGCGGTTTCCGCGTGGACGTATCGCGTGGCCAGCGGATTGGCCGTGTTTCCTCGGAATGGTTTGCGCGACCCGATGACGAACGCTTTCTGAACCTTTCCGATCTGTACGAGGCAGTGCGGGGCAGGGCGGAGCGCGCGCAGGCGCGGACCGTGGAAAGCCGGGCCATCCGGGTAGAAGCGAACCGAGATAGTTCAGAACGGCTTGCTTTGATCGTGCCCGGACGTGAGCAACAGGTCATGCCGACGCATTGGAGTTTTGGACAGTTGTGCACGCTGGTCGGCGCGCCAACCTCCTATTTGCGTCAGCTTCCCGCAGCCTTGTCGGCCATCAACCTGCAGCACGGCTTGCTGTCCCATCGTGCTGAACTCGTCAAAACCCTGGAAACCGATAACGGACGTGTCGAACTTCGCGCCGTGACCGGGCCGGATTACGGCCGCATCTGGGATCATGAACTGGTCGCCGCCGTCATGAACATCGCTGGCAACGGCACCGGTGACACGCGGTGGAAAGTCCCCGGCGTGTTGGATTGGAGCACGATGACCCATAATCCGTTCGTAGACGTGACCAAGGATACGACGACGCTCTATGCCAGCGATCGTGACGTGTTCCTTTTTCTGGTTGACGACACGAATCCGATTGAAGCCGGCCGATTGCCCGATGGCTCACCGGATTTGTATTTCCGGGGATTCTACTGCTGGAACAGCGAAGTGGGCAGCAAGACACTCGGAATTGCCAGTTTCTACCTCCGCGCCGTCTGCATGAACCGCAATCTGTGGGGCGTCGAGAACTTCGAAGAAATCACGATCCGGCACTCCAAATTCGCGGCCCAGCGTTTTGCGCACGAAGCCGCCCCCGCGTTGACAAGCTTCGCCAACTCTTCACCGGCGCCGTTCGTTGCCGGTGTCAAGGCCGCGCGCGGTCGGATTGTTGCCCGGACCGACGAGGATCGGGAAAGTTTCTTGCGCAAGGGCGGGTTTTCAAAATCGGAGACCGCGAAGATTATTGAAACCGTGCTTGGCGAGGAGAACCGGAAACCGGAAAGCGTCTTTGACTTCGTGCAAGGGATCACCGCGCTGGCCCGGACCAAGTCCCATCAGGATGCGCGGCTGGAGCTGGAAGGGAAGGCCAAGCGATTGATGGAACGCGCCATCTAGCAACATGGCCGCGCAATTTGAGAAAATTGCGCGGCTGCTTTCCATTTCCGTTCATGCGCCAGGTGCGCCGCCGCCGATCCGGCAAGCGGATCGGCGGCGGCAGACGTGTGTCTGCGCCGGCGCTCGCCGGACCTTCGGCCCGGCTCGCGCGAAAAGAACAGAGGCACATTCGTCAGTACGAAGTATTCAGATGGAATCTTTCACTTTTTCTTGGAGGATTTGGACCGTTCGCTGCGCGATTCATCATCTGGTAGGACAAGATCGATATGGCTCACGCCCAAGGTCGTTGCGAGTTCAAACAATGTAACGATGGTCGGATTGCGACGTCCGTTTTCGAGACCGCTGATGTATTGTTGGGTAAAGCCGGATGCTTCCGCAAACTTCTCCTGCGTGAAGCCCTTCTGCTTCCGCAGTCGCCCGAAGTTTCGGCCAACCAACTTGCGCATATCCATTCGCGCAAGTTGCTTCTTTACATACTATGAGGTTTATCTCCTATAGTATGTATTCCCAACTGCGTCGAATTCGACTGCCTTCCGGGAATAACAAACTTTCGCGAAGCTCGGCTGCGAACTGCCTTGAATAGGACTAAACTGGGGCTATCAGCTGGCAGGCGCAGCCCCGGAGCTCTCGAAGGAGTTTTATGCCGTCACCCCCACTGGACCCTGATGTTGCGGACCTGGCACCGGATAGCCCCGTGCTGACGGCCTATGACGAGCAACATGTCGTCACCTATCTCCGGCTGTTGGATGCAGACGCTGAGAATGCCGACTGGCGCGAGGTGGCGCGCATCGTGCTTCACATCGATCCGGACCAGTATCCGGAGCGTGCGCGAACGGCCTTCGAGAGCCATCTGGCTCGCGCCAAATGGATGACAAGCCGTGGCTACGGCCATTTGCTTCGCGGTGGTCCCGCCAAGGAGCCGGACAGGGACGTGTAGATCCAAATGGCGCAGAATAATTTCTTCGTTACGAAATATTTCGCGTAACCAAACGGTTCATTACGCATTGCAACCACAAATGGTTCACAATTTTCGTGCTGCAATGCCGCACCGTATTGCGTGAGGTCAAGTACAATGCCGGAATTCGATTGGCGCTCGCCCGAGGCCTATTCAAGAGTGCAGAACGCCGACCTGACTGGTCTTGCCTGGGAATGCCTGCGTCGTAACCCAGAATACCGAAAGCACTATTGCTCGCTTCCGAATCCACTTAACGGCGCTCCGGCCGAATTCCGGAAGAAATGGGGCCTGACTTTTCGCGGCTGACCCGCAAAAAGCCTGTTACGAGCAGATTGTCTTTTGGGCGCCAGAGGTGCTGCCGACCGTTTTGTCGGTGAGCACTTCTTCGTCGCAAGCTTCTGCTCAACCCATCGATCTGGATCTGACAAGACTGTCGCCCGGCGAGCTGCGGCAGACCACGGATGGCTGGCATGCCGTGCTCCGCGTTGGTGACGCCACGCATCGCGTGTGGCTGAAGGAACTGCCTGCAGCCGGGGCGTCGCAAGCCATAGAGCTGCCACTGGACTCGTCGTTTGAACTCCGCGCCCAGGCTGCCCAATCGCTCTGGCGTACGCTGAGCGGCCGTTCTCCCTGTCGACCGCTCGCTGACCATGCTCCACACCGACGTCAGCGGATGACCCTTGTCTTGCGTGCGCTGGATGGACGCAATGAGGGCAAAAACTATCGCGCGATCGCCGAAGGCCTCTTTGGCAAAAAGCGTATCCCCGAGCGCGCCTGGAAGACGCACGATCTGCGCAATCGTACGATCCGCCTCGTGCAGCGCGGCCTCGCCTTGATGCGCGGCGGTTATCGCGAACTCTTGCGCGCAAGACGCAAGGACAAATAGGCCTCTTTCAGGGGTATCGAAAATTCACCCCTCGATCTTCGGCATCCCCCTGCGAGGGAATGCTCCTCCATGATCACCGCATTCACGCTGTCACCGCAGCGATAGCGCGATCCCTTCATGGAGCCCTCGAATGCCCGATCCTATGGCCGGCCTGCCGCCACGCTTCCTCCGAACGCCGGAGGCTGCGCGATACCTCGGGCTGTCCGGTCGCACCTTGGAAAAGCACCGTACCTACGGCACTGGACCGACCTATCGGAAGATCGGTGGGCGCGTCGTCTATGCGCTTGATGATCTGAAGGCCTGGGCCGATCTCGGCGCCAAGACATCGACGTCCGACCCCGGGAAGGGGACGGTACTGCCTGCGAAGAAGCAGCCAGCACTGCGCCCCTATGCCGGCCAGGTACGTCGCTGATGCGGCACAAATTACGATCCGAGCGCAGCCAGCTCGAGCTGTTCCGTGCCTTGCCCGGTGATCTGGCGCCGCGCGACGCCCAGGATTTGATGGCCTATCCATTCTTTTCGCTCGCCAAGTCAAAGCGGGTTGTGCCGATCGATTTCCGGGCGGGTAACATTTCCATTCGGGTCGAACCGGTGCCGGAACATGGCATGGCGACGATCTGGGATGCTGACGTTCTGATCTGGGCAGCTTCGCAAATTGTCGAGGCGCGTGATGCCGGGCTGAAGACCTCGCGTCTGATGGCGGCAACCCCTTACGAAATTCTGACATTCGTTGGCCGCGGCACCAGCGTGCGCGACTACGATCGGCTCAAGGCGGGTCTCGATCGGTTGCAGTCGACCTCGGTGCTGACTTCGATCCGGCAACCGGCTGAACGGCGGCGGCATCGTTTCTCCTGGATCAACGAATGGAAGGAGACGGCCGACGCCAACGGGCGCCCAATGGGCCTCGAACTGATAGTGCCAGACTGGTTCTATGCCGGCGTTCGCGATGACGCGCTCGTGCTGACGATCGACCGCGCCTATTTCGGTTTGACTGGCGGACTCGAGCGCTGGCTTTACCGGCTTGTCCGCAAGCACGGCGGTCGCCAGCAGGGCGGTTGGAGTTTTGACTTTCTGCATCTCCACGCCAAGTCCGGCAGTCTCTCGCCGCTCAAACATTTTGCCTTTGACCTGCGCGAGATCGTCCGGCGGCAGACCTTACCCGGCTACGAGCTCGTGATCACGCGCGACCCAAACGGCGTCGAACGTCTGAGCTTCGCGCCCCGTTGCACCGATCCGTTCGTGGAGCGGCTTCGCAAGCGAGGTCTCCCACTTCAGGCTGGAGAGAAGCTGTGAATCATCTCGTGCTATCAGGGACCGCAACCCTCGTGCCATCGGGGACCGGATCCTCGTGCTATCGGGGACCGGAATCTGTCTCAAGCGATTGTCATCAATCGCGTTCCAGGCGCCGTAACCTTACTAACCAGAAATCCTTCGGATTTCTTCTAACGGACCGCGCCGTTTTCCTCGCTGTGCATAACTTGGGGCGCGATCTGCGCGCACGGCCCGAGGCGTTCGATCTTCTAGCAGACGGAGCGGCCTCATGAGCGATCTCACGCAGGTCGAGCTCGTCTGGCTGGAAAAGCGCATCGAGAACCGAATTCGTTTCGGTCGCGTGGCCGAGGAGCGAATTCTCGACCGGAATCGACGCGTTCTGTCGTTCGCGCCCGACAGCATTTTTGCGTTCGTGCGCTGGATGTCGAACGATTTTGGGACGATCGTTTCCCGCATCGATATCTTGCGAGCGGTAGCAGCGGGCCAACGCTGCTCGACTGTCCCCTATGTCAAGCCTGGCGGTGAGATTCTCTTGCGCCTGTCAGGTTGGCCAAAGGTGGAGCGCGTGTTGCAGTTGATCGATGCCGTCGAAGCGCTCGGCATCGATCCCGCCGACGCCGCCCCCGACTATTGGCAACACGTCCACAACCGCCTGTCCGTCAACGAAACGCCGCGCGCCTACACAAAGTCACGCCACCAGGCTTGGCTGCATCGGCGGAGGGCCGGCCCGTGACGACCCGCAACCGAACGCTCGGTTTGGCGATCGGCGCGGTTGCCATTGTCGCCGGGACGATCTTCGCAAAGCTGGATCCGCTCTTGGTCTGGAATGCTTCCCACAGTGTGCCTGTTGGCCTGTATCGCGTTCGTCCGGCGGGCAGCCACTATGTCACCGAACTCGTCGCCGTTCGACCGCAGGAGCCGCTGGCAACCTATCTGAACCTGAATGGCTATCTGCCGAAAGGAGTTCCGATGCTTAAGCGCGTGCTGGCGCTTCCCGGACAAATGGTGTGCAGGAACGGGAGCAACATATCTGTCGATGGCATCGAGTCGGGGAAGGCGCGGGAGCGCGACAGCCGCGGCCGACCGTTGCCAGTGTGGCAGGGATGCGACCTCGTCGGAGAAGGCGAACTCTTCCTCATGAATTGGCAATCTGCGGAATCTTTCGACGGGCGCTACTTCGGAATGACACCGGCAACGGCTGTCATTGGTCGCGTACTTCCCGTTTGGATATGGCAAGATTGATCCTGCGGTCCGTGTGCACCCTATCCGCCATTCCTCTGTTCGATCGGGCGCGGCACCATTCCTCCGTCCCGACCAACGCTGTCGCAGCCGCCGCGCGCACCGGCCGTCCAGGGCGGCCAACGGCCGGCGCGAAGCAGCTTTACCCTGGATGGTCGCGAGCACGGTGGCACGCTCGTCCTTTGCTGGGATTGCCGTTTGCGGCTCTGTGGCGGCTCGACTGTTTGCAGGTCTGAGGTCGCGCACGCTGCAAACGAGCGGAATCGCATTGTGTCGAAGTGCTTCGCATTCTTGACGGGGAGTCGTTGGGAGCAGGGGCAGACCGACGACGGACGGCAAGGGAAAAGCGCCGCCTTCGGCCGGGCGCATGTGGTTGGTGCGGCTGAGGTTTTAAGAGGCATCCGGAATGATCAAGCCATCGCTCCATTCCAAATCGTCAGCGAAATCAACGCGGCGAGAGCCGTCGGCTTGTGCAAATTCCCGGTGAGGCCCTCGTGAGCCAGCACGACAATGATCTTCGTGTTCGCCCAGGCCGCATTCGTGACGGCGGACGTAGCCCCTCTCATCCGAAGAGCTTTGTTGGCCAGGTCATGCGAGCGGCCAAGAGGGCTGGGCATGTCGGCGACGGTTTCGGGCGCGGTAAGGGCGGCGCCAGCCGGTCGCGCTTCGGACGAGGCCGGCGTGCCGCGCTCTCTTTGTCCCTCCGCTCGACCTCGCGACGCGTAGTGATGAAGGCACGCGTGGTCCGTCATCGCGGCACGCGCTTTCGTTCGGCGCCGATGTCCAAGCACATGACCTATTTGAAGCGCGAGGGGGTGACCCGAGATGGCGCGGAAGCGCGGATGTTTGACGCGACGTCCGATGCGGCGGAGGAGCGCGGCTTTGCTGAGCGATGCGAGAACGACCGGCATCATTTTCGATTTATCATTTCGCCAGAGGACGCCGCCGAGCTCGGCGATCTCCGCGCCTTCACGCGCGAGCTGATGTCCGACGTCGCGCGTGATCTCGGAACTAAACTGGACTGGATCGCGGTCGACCACTGGAACACAGACAATCCGCATATTCATGTTCTGATCCGCGGCCGCGCGGAGGACGGCCAGGACCTTGTTATCAGCCGGGATTACATCAGCCGCGGGTTTCGGGATCGGGCCGCCGAGCGCGTTACGCTGGAGCTTGGCCCGCGCAGCGAGCGGGAAATCCGTTCTGCCCTGGAAAGGGAGGTTGAGGCCGAACGCTGGACGAGCCTCGATCGGGCGTTGCGTATTGCGGTCGACGAGGGGGCCGGCGTGGCGGACCTTCGTCCCAGTGCATCAGGCGAAGACCTCGAACTCCGCCGCCTGATGGTCGGCCGGGCCGCCAAACTGGAACGCTTCGGTCTCGCCGAGCAGATTGCACCCGGCTGTTGGACCCTCAAACCCGGTATCGAGGACAAGCTGCGTGATCTCTCGATTCGCGGCGACATCATCAAAACGATGCATCGGGCAATGCGCGGCTTCGGGCGGGAGCCGGACGTATCTGGCTTTGCCCTGCACGGCGATGAGCCAGCGGATAGGGTGCTCGGCCGTCTAATCGAGCGCGGACTGCATGACGAACTGAAAGGTTCGGCCTATGCGATCGTCGACGGCATCGATGGAAGAACGCATCACCTCAAGTTCTCCGATATCGAAATGACTGGCGATGCCGCGCCCGGCGCAATCGTGGAGGCGCGGAGTTACGACGATGCTCAGGGCCGCAAGCGGCTGTCGCTCGCGACCCGGTCCGATCTCAACATCGAAGCCCAGGTAATGGCTCCGGGCGCAACCTGGCTTGATCGGCAGTTGCTCGCGCGGGATGCGGTCGTGGCGAACGGCGGTTTCGGATCCGAAGTGCGCGAAGCCATGGACCGCAGGATTGGCCATCTCGCAGGCGAAGGTCTCGCGCGTCGCCAGGGAGCAAGGATCATCTTTGCCCGCGATCTCCTCAATACCCTGAGACAACGGGAGCTTGATGCTGCGGTCGCAAGACTTTCGGCCGAGACAGGGTTACGCCACGGTCCTTCGTCGGAGGGCGAACGCATTGTGGGCATCTATCGTCGACGCGTAACACTGGCGTCAGGCCGGTTTGCCATAATTGACGATGGACTTGGGTTTCAACTCGTGCCGTGGCGGCCAGCCTTGGAGCAGTATCTCGATCGGCAGGTATCCGGCGTCGCGGCGAGAGGAGGTGCGGTGACCTGGAGTCTTGGAAGGAGGATCGGTCTCGGAATGTGATTGCCCAACTCGGGTCGAAACCTTCCTGGGCTCAGTCGAGCCGGGCATCGGCTTTTGTACGCCGATCTATCCGAACGCACGATGGCTGCGATTGAGTGGTTGCTCAGGGACCGGGAGTAGCCCTCTTGATAGCTCGCATTCAGCGCGTCGGTTGAGGTCGACCGGCATCATCTCTCTGCTTCGAACGCGCCCTGCGGAAAGTCACGTTTCAAAAGGTCCAACGATGAAACCCAGAATTGGCGTCTACCTCTCCGAGCAGATGGCCGCGCGGCTGGCTGCAGCCACCAAGCGTCCGGGCGCCAGCAAATCAGCGCTCGTAGAGGCCGCTCTTGCTCAGTTCCTCGGTGATGACGATGTCGTCGACAGCATCCCGGTAGACCGTCGTCTTTCCCTTATGAGCCGTCAGCTCGAACAGCTCGCTCTGAATCTTAGAATCGTCAACGAGACTGTCGCGCTGCAGGCCCGATACCAGCTTGCAGTGACTCCGCCGCTGCCGGCCGCCGCCCTGCGCGCCGCGTGCGCGCTCGGGTCCGAGCGGTTCGACGAGTTCGCTACGCAGGTTGCGCGTCGCGTTCAGTCGGGAACCTCGCTCATGCAGGAGACAATGGATCGGCTTGACAAGAGAAGGGATACTCCCACTGACGGCTTTGGAAAGAGAGCGGCACAGACTTCGTCGTTAACCCCCGAGCCAGGTCTCCCCAAGTCATGGCCGGCTGGTACCGAAGTGGACGCCGCTGCCGTTCGGGAGGGCGGCAGCCTGCTCAACTTTCCAGGAAAAGCAGGAATACCTCTGCGCTAGGTCTGTTGCTAAGAGGGACGTTGCTCACGGACGTTCGATTGGACTACCACGACGATCTCAACCGTCCAGTCATACGACTCTGTGTCGACTTGTTGGCGACCTGACAAGAAGCGGGCATCTGATTCTGCGCGTGTTCCTGCCGTTTGTTGCCGTCTACTATCTTGCGTTTCTCTTCCGGAACATCAATGCGACGATCGCCGGCTCTTTGACCGCGGAGTTTGGCCTCGCTGCTGGCGATCTTGGCCTGCTGACGTCTGTCTACTACCTCACCTTCGCGGCCGCCCAGATTCCGATTGGTATTATGTTGGACCGATGCGGGCCGAGGCGCGTTCAGAGTGTTGTGTTGGCAGCTGCAGCTCTGGGGGCGGCCCTATTTGCCGTCTCGGACCATTATTTGCTTCTCCTGGGCGGCCGTGCGCTGATTGGTCTCGGCGTCGCCGCGGCAATGACGGCTGGTATGAAAGCGCTCGTTGTCTGGTTTCCTCGGGAACGCGTTCCACTGCTCAGCGGCCTGATGGTCACCTTGGGAGCCATGGGGGCACTGACGGCAACCTTGCCCGCGGATTTCCTGATGGTGTCGATGGGCTGGCGAGGATTGTTTGAGCTACTCGCGATTGTCTCAGCTGGATGCGCGCTTCTCATCTATCTTGTTGTCCCGGAGGCGCCGGCGGCTACGCCGGTGGCGGGTGTACCAGCCACGAATGGTCTAAGGACGATTTACGCTGACCCACGCTTCTGGCGCCTGGCCCCGCTTTCGGCCACCTGTATCGGGACGGCCTGGGCGTTGCAGGGATTATGGGCGGCGCCATGGCTCAGCGATGTCGAGGGCTTCGATCGAGCCGGATTGCTCCGCTATTTGTTCGTCATGGCAATCGCGTTGAGCTTGGGCGCGCTTCTGTTGGGCGTGACGGCCGACCGGTTGAGCCGGCGCGGTGTCGGGCCATGGGTGCTATTCGGTCTCGTCGCTACGGTATTCATTGTGGCTCAACTCACATTGATCTTGCGATTGCCTTTGCCCTCATACATCCCGTGGGGGATCATTGCAGCGGTCGGTGCTGCTACTGTTCTCAGTCACGCGATACTGGCAGAGTATTTCCCTAAAGAGCTTGCAGGGCGGGCGAGCGCGGCGCTGAATGTGTTTCACATCGGCGGCGCGTTCGTCGTGCAATGTATGACGGGCCTAGTGATTCAGCTCTGGACTCCGATAGAAGGGCACTACCCTGATGTCGCTTACCAGACTGCGTTTGCTTTCAACGTGAGCCTCCAGATCGCGGCTGCCATCTGGTTTGCTCCAATTTGGGTCGTGACGCGATTTCTAAGGATGGCGCGCCATCCCGGTTGTGCCTAGTCGCCCGCGGCGGACATTCACACACCAACTTGAATACTTTGGACCAAGTTAAGTCCTGCAGAATTATGGCCCGGCGTTGCCAATGGCCTGCAGCCCGCGGTCGCAAAATATACACTGAAGCGCCCGCCGACGTTGCAGTCAGATCGCGTCAGCCGTGCACGTTCTCGATGTGCTTGCTTGGTTCGGAGCTCGTGCAAGTTGAAGCCTGAGGCGGTTAGGAGGGACAATAACCGCATGATGTGAAACGGCGCACATTTGATGCGAGCGGATTAGACTAAATTATTGCTGAAAGTCGTGGTGCGAACGTCCCTGTCCTCTAGGGAGCTTGCCATGCACAAACCGTTCCTGATCGCACGCCTCGCATTTGCGTTCGAAATAGCAAATGCAACAGCCAAGACGCTTCCCACTTGCTTTCGCCCGGAGTCGCCGGAACCAAAGAGCAATGTCGCGCTCTGAAGGTCGCTCTTAGGGAAGCCAATGAGAGATTTAGATCAGCAATTGGATCGGGTGCGACATGGATTGCCCGAGCTGCGGCAGAGTCAACTCAGAGAGTAAGAAAGTCTGCGGCGACTGCGGCGCGCCGCTATTCGTGCGCTGCCCTGCGTGCGGAGCCGACAACCCGTCGGGTAAAAGGTTCTGCGGCGACTGCGGCGCAGCGCTTACGCCGACGGAAGCCGCGCGAGTATCGGCAGCGGCTCGACCGTCGACGTCCACCGTGGTGCGGGTCACGGAGCCCTCGACCTTGTCATCCGCGCCAAGTTCTTCCGCCGAGCGCCGCCAACTCACAGTGATGTTCTGCGACCTCGTCGGCTCGACGGCGCTTGCGATCATGCTCGACCCGGAAGATCTACGGGAGGTCATCGCCGAGTACCGCGATGGTGTGGCGGCCATCGTCCGCAAGTACGGGGGCACGATCAGCCGCTACATCGGCGATGGCATGCTGATCCTGTTCGGTCATCCTTCAGCGCGTGAGGATGATCCCGAGAGCGCGGTGCGCGCCGCGCTTGAGATCGCCGCGGCCCGGCACGCGCCGAGCGCCCCACCGGATCTCGAGCTGCGGGTGCGTCTCGGGCTCGCGACTGGTCTCGTTATCGTGGGCGACCTCATCGGCAGTGAGGCCGCCGAGCCGCAGGCGGTGCTCGGCGAAACGCCGAACCTGGCCGCCCGACTGCAAGCGCTCGCCGAGCCCGACGGGGTGGTAATCGCCGAGGACACGCGGCGGCTCATCGGCGGGCTCTTTGATTACGAGGATCTCGGCGCGGTGATGCTGAAGGGCTTCGCCGCCCCGGTGCGCGCCTGGCGGGTGCTGCGTGAGGGAACGGCGGAAAGCCGCTTCGAGGCGTTCCACGCGGCAGAGCTCACGCCATTGGTTGGGCGCGAGGAGGAGCTTGAGCTGCTAGTGCAGCATTGGCAGCGTGCCAGGACGGGCACTGGCCAGGTAGTGTTGCTGGCGGGGGAGCCGGGGATTGGCAAATCGCGCCTCGTCGCGGCTCTCCAGGAGCGCATCGGGGACGAGCCGCACACTCGCTTGCGGTATTTCTGCGCGCCGCATCATCAGGACAGCGCGCTGTATCCCTTCATTGCTCAGCTGCAGCGAACCGTCGATTTCGAGCGCGAGGACACGCCGGAGCACAGGCTCAGCAAGCTGCAAACGGTGCTATCCCCGGCACTGCCGCCCGACGAGGACATAGCAATCCTCGCCGAGCTGCTATCGATTCCGACCGGCGAGCGATATCTGCCGATTGCCCTCACGCCACAGCGAAAGAAAGAGAAGACTTTCGATGCCCTGTTTCGGCAGCTTCAAGGTTTGGCCCGGCTACACCCAATAATGATGGTCTTCGAGGACGCACAATGGATCGATCCAAGCTCGCGCGAGTTGCTGGACCGGACCATCGATCGAGTGGCGACCCTGCCGGTACTGTCGCTGATCACGTTCCGTCCTGAGTTTCAGTCCGTATGGACCGGAAAGTCACATGTCAGCACGATGGTTCTGAACCGCCTTGATCATGAGGCGGGCGCCGCTCTGATACGGAGCATGACTGGCGACCGGGGACTGCCGCCCGAGCTCGTAACTGAGATCGCCGAGCGAACGGACGGTGTGCCGCTGTTCGTCGAGGAATTGACCAAGGCTGTGCTCGAAGCGGACGCGGCGGGGGTCGAGCGCGCTGTCTCCACTGCGCCACTCCCGGGGCTCGCGGTGCCGCCCACGTTGCACGCTTCGCTGATGGCGAGGCTCGACCGTCTTGGCCCGGTCGCGAAGGAGGTCGCGCAACTCGGCGCGGCCATCGGCCGAGAGTTCTCCTACGATCTGCTCTGCGCCGCCTCGCGCCGAAGCGAGAGCGAGCTGCAATCAGCGCTAGAGCGGCTGACGGGTGCGGGGTTGGTGTTTCGGCGCGGCGAACCACCCGAGGCCAATTTCCTCTTTAAACACGCATTGGTGCAGGATGCGGCATATGGCACGCTACTACGCGGCCAGCGTCGTGAATTGCATGCCCGTATCGCTGGCGCACTGGAGGAGAAGTTCGCGACGAGCGCCGAAGCGCAACCCGAGATCCTCGCGCGCCATTTTGGAAATGCCGGTCTGATCGCGAAGGCGGTTTCCTATTGGCAGGAGGCCGGCGAACGCTCCAAAGCGCGCTCAGCCACGGCAGAAGCGATCAGACAAATGCGGAAGGCGCTCGATCTGTTGTCCCATTTACCGGACGCCGCCGAGAGCCGACGCACTGAACTCCAACTTCAACTCGCAATCGGCGGCGCGCTGATCGCCGCCAAGGGCCATGCGGCCGAAGAGACCGGAAAGGCCTACGCGCGGGCGCGTCGTCTCTGCGAGCTGCTGAACGACACGCCGAATCTGCTCAAAGCATTGTGGGGCGAGTTCGTCCATCACCATGTGCGCGCCGAGACGCAATTATCGCATCGTGCCGCCGAAGAACTGCTCGAGTTGGCCGGACGACAAAACGACAGGGCCGGCCTGGTGGCCGGGCATCGGGCGGTCGGCGATAGCTGGCTGCATCGCGGAGAGTTGCGCTTGGCGCGCGCGCATCTTGAGCAGGGGCTCGCACTTTACGATCCCACGCGGCATCGATCTCTGACGGTTCTGTTCGCCGAGAACGCCAGCGTGGCGATGCTTTCCTTCCTGTCCCTGACGCTCGGGCTTCTAGGTTTCGTCGATCAGGCCCGAGCGCGGAGCAGGGAAGCCCTGGCAGAGGCGCGCGAGCTATCGCACCCGATCAGCCTTGCGTTCGCGTTAAGCGTCGCCTGCCGGCTGCATTTCGTGCTCGACGATCCACGGACTGTGCGCCTGCTCGCGGATGAGCTCATCGCGCTTACTACCGAGCAGGGCTTTGCCTTCTTTCTCGCGATGGGAACCGCGTATCGCGGCTGGACCATGGTCGAGGCCGGGGAATCAGACGCCGGGACCGATCTGCTGCGGCTCGGGATCGAGAGATTCCAAGCATCCGGCGCGGCGTGGACTCTTCCATTCTACCTCGCGCAGCTTGCCACAGCGCACGTGAAGATGGGAGCGCCCGAAGACGGGCTCGGCCGACTAATTGAGGCTTTGTCTCTGACCGAGAAATCGGGCGTGCGATGGTTCGAGGCAGAACTGCGATGCCGTCGAGGCCAACTGCTGTGGACGACCCGCCAAAACGCCGAGGCCGAGGCGGAGACCGACTTTCGCCATGCCATCGCGATCGCGCGGCAGCAGGAGGCGAAGCTCTGGGAACTCCGCTCCGCCATAAGCCTCGCCCGGCTCTGGTGCGACCAGGACAAGCGCGATGAAGCACGCGGTCTCCTCGCGCAGGTCTATGGCTGGTTCACCGAGGGCTTCGATACACCCGACTTGAAGAATGCGGGAGCCTTACTCGACGAACTAAGCGCATAGAAGTCGAAGCCCGGCTGATCGTCATTGCCAGCCCCGAACTCTGACTGCCTTGAAGCACATTGGGTGTCCCCTTTTTGCGGAAGAGCGGACCTGCTTGCTGTAGAGGCCGACTTCCGAGTCTGGCCCTTTTCGGACCTGACGGGCCAGACTGACGAAATCCGTTTATGGGGGCAAAGCAGACCTCGCCGATGCGGACGTCGACTTCCGAAAATGATCCCGGAACGGGCGCTGTTGTCGCGACGATGCGCGCTCATCGGCCGAGGCTCTTTCAAGACCTTAGTTCGCGAGGTCTAGTTGTTGCACCAGAACCACAGACGCGCGGCGCCAGCCGCCGGCGGCGCCGCCATGCCTTTCTTTCAACAAACAACGGACATTCCCTGCCGACAGCAACGGCAGGAGACCATCCATGCCCATCCACATTCTGCGGCTGCTCGCGAGTGTCCTTTCGCTGGCGCCCATAGTCTCTACATCCGCGACTGCAGAACCGAAACTTGAAATGCATCGTGTCGGCGTTAACGTAGCCGATGGCTCGGGATGGTATCCGGCTGTTTCGAGCAAAGGCTCGTTCTCGATCCTCCTGCCAATTCCCTTCAACGATTTCACAACTCGCAACCCGGGCACGGACGAAGTGAGCCATGTCGTCGGCGGCAAGAGTTCTGAGGGAATCAAGTTTACAGCGGTTGAACTGCCGGCAACTGCAAAGACGCCTGTCGACCTCGCGGCGATCCCCAAATCTTTCTCATCCAATCCGGCTAACAAAGTGTCTGATGTAAGCCGCAATACCAAGGATGACGTCGATAATCTGTTCTTCTCAGTCGCTAACACGGCAACGACTGCGCATTTCCGCTACATCAGGATGAAGGGTACGCTCCACATACTAACGATTGAATACCCCAATGCGTATCGCGACGTGGTGGCGGAAAAGAAAGATAAATTCTTCGGATCCTTTAAACTCAAGGGGAATCCTGATCGAGCAGAATAGGGTTTATCCGATCGGAATATCTCGTCCTGGCAGATATTGTTGCAAAAGTCTTTTTGGGGTGGCGAACGAAAATTCTTAGAGCCCGTGAACGCGTCTTACGCCCGGCGACGTGAAGGACCATATCGTTTCATCCAAGATCGATCACGGACCTTCGTAGCGGCGTTGAAAAGCGATGCAGCAGCAGAGAAGTCCAAAGATCCGCCTTCACAAGATTCTAGGGGCTGAACGATTTTCGACTTTGCAACAGTATCGGCACCTTTCAGACATGCTCCTAGCCTGCAAATGTCCGTTCATCGGGTAGATCGGAAGTCGCCGTGGTCCGGCCAAACCGACGCGAATGATCCGAACCTGACGTCGGCCGCTCGCCGATCAATGTCACAGCCTAGGCTGCAAGAACGCACCGATGCGCTCGATCGCTGCACGTGCTTCTGGCAGGATGCGCGCGAACATATGCCAGACGTGGAACATGCGCGGCCACAACTCGAGTTCGACATCGCAGCCGGCTGCTCGCAAGCGCTCGGCCATTCGCACCGCATCATCGCGCAGTGCCTCATCGCTGGCGGCAAGAACCAGAGTCGACGGCAGGCCCACCGGATCGCCATAGAGTGGAGAGGCATAGGGCGAGCGCGGATCCGTATTGCCGAGATAAAGCTCAACCGCCTTCGGCATCAGCTCAACCGGCACCATCGGATCGGAAGAACCGTAATCGGTGAGCGATTGGCCCGTCAGGGCGAGATCGGTCCACGGCGAGACCACGACGGCAGCGGCCGGCAAGGATGATCCCTCATCGCGCAAACGCATCATGCTCGCCAGCGCAAGCCCGCCGCCGGAAGACTCCCCGACAAACGCCACGTGACGCGGTTCGGCGCGCTGCGAGATGAGCCATCGATAGGCGGCCGTCACATCCTCGACCGCCGCTGGAAACGAATGCTCGGGCGCAAGCCGGTAGTCGATGCATAACACCCGCGCGCCGGTCACGTCGGCAATGCGCCAGTTAAAATCGCGAAACAGTGCCGGAAAGCCGAGCAGATAGGCGCCACCGTGAAGGTGGACGACGTATCGGTTTGGAAGCGAGCGGGGCGTCGCGATCCGCTCGGCTTTGACGCCGCCGGCGTCAACTACAACCAGCTCGGTCCCGCGCGGTACGCGCGGCACGAGCTGCGCGAAGCGGGCCACCTGTCGACGGGCATCCTCGATCTGAATGTCCGATTGCAACCGTGGCCGCATGAACCAAGGCAGACAGAAGCGGACAAGCTCGGCGCGCAAACTCATTTGCTCAAGCCAACAAAGTGGACGCGTAGCCGGAGACGATTTGTGACAGTCCCTGCGTCGTAGCCCGAAACGGGAGGCTCGCGTCAGATAGCTCGCGGGCCTCCGGTTTCCGAACCTTGCACGCCGGCGTTGCCGTTAGCCGGCAATTCGCGACTGCCGTCTATCCGACGATCTGGAACGCGTCAGCCGCACGCAACACCGTGCCGTCCTCCCAGTGGCGTCCGATCAGCATCATGCCAACAGGGAGCCCTGCCGACATGCCTGCTGGAACCGTGGCGGCCGGATGACCAGTGACGTCGAACGGGCAAGTGTTGGAAATCATTTCGAGTGCCCGCGCAACGTAGTCCTCGCGGCTTGCGTCCGGGGCTGGGAGTAGCGTGGCCTTCAAAGGTAACGTCGGCATGAGCAGGAGATCGACGCCTTTGAGTTGCTCATCGTAGGCGGCGCGTAGCACGCGCGCGAGGTTTTGGGCCTTCGCGTAGTAGCGGCCCTGATAATTGTCCTGCATGTACTGGCCAGGCAGGACGACGAGTTTGACGGTCTCCGAAAGGTCGTTGGCGCGCACCCGCCGGCTCCGGCCGTAGAAGTCCAGCAGCGAAGTCGTGTAGTGCCCTTTCCAGTTGGTTCCCATGCTGTTGCCCGCGACCATCAGCGCCGTGGCGCCCTCGACGGCGATAGCGTTCCAAATATGGATGCCATCGCGGTGGAGAGGGATCGATACCTCGCTCACGGCTCCCCCCGCTCGCCATGGTGTCGACATCGGGCTCGGAGTTGGGCCAGCCAAACCCTTCCTTAACGATCCCGATCCGGAGGCCGCGGGCGTCTCCGGTGAGCTGCTTGGTATATGCTTCCGTGCGCAGTCCCGCCGGTGGCGCGGGTCGAGGCCATCGGCCCCGGCGAGCACCTCGAGAAGCCGGGCGGCATCACCGGCGGTGCGGGCAATGGGCCGGTATGATCAAGTGTTAATTCAATCGGGAAGACACCTGTGTAGGGCACAAGCCCGTGGGTGGGCTTGTGGCCAACCGCTCCGCAGAAAGAGCTGGGAATTCGGATCGACCCTCCCTGGTCGCCCCCGATGGCCATGTCGCACTCGCCGGCGACGACGAGCGCCGCGCTGCCGCTGGAGGAGCCTCCGGTAGATCGCTTCGGATCGTGCGGATTGAGCACGGGCCCAGTGTCGGAGGTATGGCTACCGCCCGAGAAGCAAAGATGCTCGCACACGGCCTTGCCGACGACCTCCCCACCGGCATCAAGGATGCGGGTCACAATGGTCGCATCCACGTCAGGCACGTAGCCCTCCAGCACGTTGGAACCGTTCATCATCGGGATGCCGGCAACGCACACATTGTCCTTGACGGCGATTTTCTTGCCCGCGAGAGGCCCCGAAGTTGCGCCTTTGATCGAGCACCTCCAGTACCAAGCGTTGAGCCGATTGTCCGAGGCACCTGGACGGAACCCCGCGTCCCGCGGGTACTTCACCGCCAATGTCGGCTCCGCGAACTGGTCCAGGCGACGGTATGACGCGAGCACACCGTCCATAAGGTTGCGGAACGACGTCAAATCGTCGCGGCTGAGATTCAAGTTGTAGGATTTGGCGATGCGCTCCAATTCAGGCAGCGGTGGCTTGCGCAGAATCCGCGGCGCCGTCGCGGTCGGGGGTGGCGGTTGCATGCCGGCCTCGGCGGCCGCACGAACGGGCGTTGTCGCCGCGGCGACGGTTGCCGCTACCCCGGCCGTGCCAGCATGAAGAAAGCGACGACGCGAATAGTTTGGCGGTGCTCTCATAGCACATCCTCCCTCGACCAATGGGCTGCTTCTCAAATCCACCGCTCGCCCTAAAGTGTCGGGGCCGTCTGGTGGTCGGTAGCCGCGACGGTCGCCAAGCGGGGGCCGCCGACGCTGCGGCCGGCGTGCCAAGCTGCAACATCACAATGAGCTCTTGCATCCGGACAGGGCGGAGGCGCAGCTGCCGCATGAGGTCGGAACGTGAGGCGGCCGAGCAGATCGGTAACTAAGGCCTCTACTGGATGCCTCCAGCATCCTCGCGCGGACTGCGGAGCGACGCGCCGTCCAGCAGGCAGATTATCGTGCAGCCACCGGCGATCTTCAAGAGCTTGCATCTTTCCCGGTCTGCGCTCGTCAGCCACGTCGCGGGGCACCTCGACCTTCGCGACACACGCACAGTCAAGCCACGCGCGCGATGTCCAGGCGTCTTTGACGCCGACGGGCTCTCAGAATGTCTGCTTATTGGGGTAGACCGGAAGTGATCGGCAGAGGGCCAAATCGTCGCTTCTGCCCCCCTGCGGACTGGGTCGAAGCCACACTGGGGCACGGCTGGACGCCCGTTCGAGTCGAGTATCCACGCTCAATGTGCGACGCAAGCGGATGCCGAGCTAATGTGGTTGCATTCCATCAGGGCCTCGGGACCGGTTCTGACCAGGCGCGTAATCCATCGCGATCCGAACTCCGCTGGCCATTCAAAGCCGCTTGAGGTGCAAGCTGGCGAACGCGTCATCCGGATGCTGGCCGATGGCGGGCTCGGCATGCACGCCGATCCGCATCACGCCCAGATGACGCCTTTCCGCGGCAGCGTTCGCGAAACGACTCGCTCCAGTCGTCCATCGACAGGGCGCACGCCACGGCACGCGATGCATGGTCCGGCTGGTCGCCGGGATGGGATCGGTGCCGCCTTCGCAGCTGCAAAATCCCCGTTTCACCCCCAAGTTCTGTCTTAGCACTGCAAGCGTCAGAACCTTTCCGATCTTCACGGTGTTGACTTTGTGAGTTCCGCGCGCTGGACGGGGACGAAGCTGTCCGCGCCCTCACCTGGAGGAGGTCACCATGACGCTTACGAGCATTCGGGATTGGAGCGAGGCTCTGCTCACATCCCTTGCGGCCGCGATGGCCGTATTCTTCGCCGCCATTCCCAAGATTCTTGCCTTTGCCGCGATCCTGATTATCGGCTGGTTCGTCGCGGCCTTGGTGGCAAGCGCAATCGCGGCGGTGCTTCGGCGAGTCCGCTTCAACGAACTATCCACGCAATCGGGGTTCACCGGCTTCGTTCATAACATGGGGTTGGAGACTGATGCCTCGGGAGCGATTGCCCTCACGACGAAATGGTTCATCAGGCTGATCGCGCTTGTGGTTGCGTTCGACGCTTTGGGTCTACCGGCCGTTTCGGACGTGTTGCGACAACTCCTGTTGTGGATTCCCAACCTTATCGTCGGAATCGTCGTTCTCGTCATCGGTGGCTTGGCGGCGAATGCCCTGGGTAACTTGGTCCGAGGCGCTACGGCACAGGCCGACCTGGGCAATCCCGACCTCCTCGCCAAGATTGCAAAGGTCATGGTGTGGGCCTTCGCCATCGTCGTAGCCGTGAACCAGATCGGTGTTGCTCAGACGTTGACCAATACGCTGTTCACGGCTGTCGTCGGCGCAGCAGCTCTCGCGCTCGGTCTGGCCTTCGGGCTCGGTGGACGAGAGACCGCAGCCGAGATAGTCCGTCGATGGTACGACTCGTCGCGAGGTGTCGAGTCGAAGCTCGACGAAGCTGCTGAAGCCGGCCGGCGCTTGGGCGAACACGCGGCAGGTACTTCCCAACCGCCGCGCCAGTCCAGCAGGTGAACGTGATGACACCGGAATACGCGAAGGCGACGATTGAGCATGTTCCGCAGAACACTGGACGCGATGGTGCCGTCGATTTTGTTGCCAAGATGCACGAGCTCGGCGTCTTCTCGCATTCTGCCGCCGGCAGAGAGCTCTACTGCAGCTCGAACGGGGACCGCTGGTACCTAATCCGTACGCTGACAGAGTTTCTGTTGTGCACGTGCCCAACGTCTCTTCCGGCGGACGCACGGAGAAGTTAGAGATCAGGGAATTCTTACGCGCGAGGCGGAGACGGACCGGAGCATCAAGAGTTTCAAGAGTTGTTGCGTCTCATTGGGACGCTGATGGAGGCTACTTAGCCCGAGCGCGCTGCTGTCTTGATCTCGCTGCTGCGCCACAGGCCTAACCTCCAATCACAGGGGCAATGGTGCGAGGCGGCCCGGTCTTGGCTCCCAAACCTAGTCGGGCCTCCAATTAGGTGGAGTGGCAGTCTTTTATAGGGGCAGCTACGCGAGCATTCATGAGTACAAGCGAAGCGGACGTTGTTTCGAGGTGCTGTCCTCAAGGGGACTCACATAGAGCCAACCGCTCGGTGAGTTCGCGGCCATAATTGCGCACATTGGAGGTCTCATGCGATTCATGTTCCGTGTTCTCGCCGCATCCGGGGTTCTCGTCTTCTATCTCCCCGTGATCTCGGGAGTCACGCTTGCGATTGCTGATGCGACTGGCGGGTTGCCGGGCACTCTTACCGGCTGGTGGAAGTATATCGGCGATGTGATCGCCGAAGGCGCTGGCTTTTCTGCAAGCTACAAAGAGAACATGTTCACTATATGGGGCATCGCCGCGCTCCAGTGTCATCGGTCACACACTGCTTTCGATTTCGAGGGCGTGGATGCATCGATGAGGAATTTCGGAAACCCTGCTACTTGCCTTAACGCAACCGAAGGGAATGACTGCGCGGTGTCGTGCACCAGATCGCTCGCGGCCTGCGAGGCTGTCCGCTTGTGGCACCTTTGAGACATGCCCGCCTATCCTGAAAATGTCCGTTCACCGGGGTGGACCGGAAGTCGCCGTGGTCCGCTCAAACCGACGCGATTGCCCCTTTTCTGAAGTGCTGCGAGGGCGCGACGAGGCTCGCAATTGATGAAGAAGCAGAGGTCTGGGGCGGCCTCCAGCTTAGGGCCGCGGCTCATTGCGGGACATCAACCTCGTGGGTGCGATCTTCATGGGCATGTGGCTCGAGGCCCGGCATGGGCGCGCCCGTGAAATAACCTAGAGCGCCAGGATGCAGCGGGATGCGCGAGTCTGGTGGCTCGGAGGACGAACCGCTCGGCAGCAGCAATTCGGGAAGGGCGCTGCGGCTCTTGTCCAACGCCTCGGCGATCAACCAGGCATGGCGTGCTGCAAAGTCGTCGCGGCAGACGAACAAATACTCTCCGATGCCGACGACGGTGAACAGCTTGACTGGTCCGTGCTCGGCGAAGGGGGGCCTCCCTTGTCGAAGGGCTGCCGCATCGTTGCGCCGCATCAGCGCGACGTCCAACTGCTGCGAGCTGATCAGACTGGCGATGCGCTCCTTGTGCGGCGCCCTGCTCACCTGAGCCTCGCTGCTCGGCAAGCGATCCGCGAGGACCTCAGCTACCCGCTTGCCGAGCTCGAACGAGGGAGGATCGGCGCGCGAAGTCAGGATCAGCAGATGACGCCGGCGGTAGACGCCCCACTGGCCATAGGGTGCGTGGCCACAAAGGAACATGGCTGCGGCGCCGGCCCCCGCCGTTCGGAGGAATTCCCGGCGGTTCGGCCTCCCGCCAACCTCAGGACCTTCGGTCTTATACCACACGCTACTACTTGCGGAATATGGTGGTCGGCAGGATGGCGGAGACTGCGTAGTTCGGCACGTCGACGACATTGCCGATACGCAGGTCGGCGGCCACGCTCGCCACGACATATGCCTGCTCCGGCGTGAGGCCCTTCTCGACAACCATCCAGTCGATCAGCTCGATCAGGGCGTTGCGCGCCGCCAGCATCAGATCCTCCGAGAGGTTCTCGAGCGGGCCGATTTTCTGGCTGTCGAGGTAGGTATGGTAAGGTGGGATCTGGTCCTTGGCTTTCAGCGGGAAGCCGGTGGTGGCGTAGAACTCGGTCGGCGCCAACCGGATGAGCTGATTGCCGCCTTCGAAGTGCGGGACTTTGACCTTCGCGGCTTGCGCTTTGCGGATCTCGGTGACCAGCGTGACCGTCGCCCCCATCTCGATCGCCGTGCCGGAGACCTCGCCATCGCCTTGCGCGAAATGGACGTCGCCGACGAACAACCCGCACCCGTCCACGAAGCAGGGCAGCAGCAGCGTCGTGCCCACCACCATCTGCTTGATGTCCATGTTGCCACCGTTCTCGCGCGGCGGAATGGTGCGCAGGCACTCATTCTTGCTGCTTCCGTTCTGACCGCAGACATCGCTCGGCAGCGCACCGAGCGGCTGCGGAGTCAGCACGACGCCGCCCGCGCTCTGCAGCGCCGCCTCGCGCGTGAGGATCGTGGCCACCTCGGGCTGGCCCGGCAGCACCCCGACCGTGCCCATAAATCCGTTAAAGGGGATGACGACGCCCGGGATCTGGTCGGAGACCGCCTCCTTGCGGTTGAGTTTCCAATTGGCGATGAAAGGCTTGGTGAAGCGATCGCGCAGGAAACCGAAGCCCGGGACGATCACCGTGTAACCGTAGTCGTCCGGCTGTACGTCGAGGAGTGTCACCGCCAGTACGTCGCCGCGCTGGGCACCCTCGATGAAGACCGGGCCGGTCAGCGGATGGACGAGATTGAGATCGGCCGCCGACACATCCTCGGGCTTGGAGCCGAGGTTGAAGTCGGAGTCGAAGGCGTCGCGCGTCTCAAAGACGATATGCTGACTGGGGTTGGCGCGACTCACCGGCTTGATGGCCGGGTGCATGCGGTTCATGCAGTTCTTGTCGTCGACGCAGTGCGCACCAGTCTTCGCGACGCGCACAATCTGCCACGCCTTAACGGACGTCGTATCCGCATGCGCTGCGGTTGCGCTGAGCAGCAATGTTGCGGCCGCAGTGATGATCCAGAATTGCCCGGATTGCATCATTCGCTCCTCCCTCAGCAGAATCGTGACCCTACTCTAGTCGGGACGACGATCGGCAACGCCTTGGGCGCCCGGCGGCACGATGAGGAGATCAAGATCTCGTCCTGACGACCGTCCGGCGAAGCTACTCCCCTTTGGGGTAAGTGCCAACCACCATGGGGTCGAAAGGGCGGAAAAACAACGGCCCCTTCACCGCCATGGCGTTCTTGTCGGTCCAGCATTTCCTTGTCCTCAAAGTACAGCGTTTTCAGTGTCGGCGCTGATACGACGGACATATCCTTCGCGGTCAGATCACCGAAACGAACGGCGCGAGACCGATCAGCAACAGGGCGACGCCCGTGGCACCTTCCAGGAGACGGGACAGATGAGCTAGGGTTGCGCCATGCCGGGTCCAGCTGCGCACGCGCCATTCGCGTGCGAAGATTGTCAGCAACGCAACGACGCAGAGCGTCAGGGCGACGCCCAGCAACATCGCGGCGGCGAAAGCAACGCCCGGCCGCTGGGACACCGTTTGCCAGGGCGTAGACCATCGCGAACAACGTGAGGCGGGCACGGTACGAGACCCGCCACAAGTCCCGCGGCAATCGACAACTTGCCCTTAGGTTGGCGTCATCGTTGGCGCCCACCCAACCAATCAATTACCTTCGGCCAGATTGCTCGATGCGCCTGCCTGCCCACAAGTGGTCCCACATGCTGAAGCGCCACGCCGACTTCCGGCTCATACGGAAAAATCGAAGAGTTCTTCAACACTCCTAAAACTGACGAGGGTGGGACCACTCGGCTTGCATGATCGACAATGGCCGCAACGGGAATTTTGGCCAGCGAGTCGGATCGGGCATCCCGCCCAAGCACATGAAGCTCGTTCCGGGCGAATCGGTCTTCACGATAGAGCAGCTGGATAACATCTCGGATCAGTTGGCCGCTAGGCGCGAACTCATCCAGACTCCAACGAATGACGGCAACATGGATTGCTAACGCTTCCAGATCCAGCAAGCTTGAGCAGCTATCGCCATAACGCGAGATAACGAATTCTTCCGGAGCCGCGACAACGCTCGCCAGATCGAGCAGACTTCCCGGGACGGGACCAAGCGGCACTGTTGGCGAAGACAGCACAATCGGTCCTAGCGCTCCGGTCTGTTCACCGAATTTTAGAGGAGCTTCAACAAGCACGAGTTTGCTGACCAGGTGCGGCTCAATAGATGCAGTGATTGCGGCGAGGGTCCCACCAAGAGAGTGCCCGACGAGGGTGGATGGGCCGCGATGCTCGGTCGCGATCAATTCAGCTGCAAGGCTGAGCGAGCGTATGCTGGATTCAAGGTCCGACTTGCCATCCTGTTCCTCTGGCCATTCGTACAGGTAGACGGCGAATCCCGCCTGGATGAGACGCCGCACCACGCTCACGTCCGGCAAAAGGTCGAATATGTAGGCCCGCTTGATCGGGGCGGGTACAATCAAGACTGACGAAGGGGTCGCCGCCGACCGTGCGTAGCGGCGTAGTCGGAAATCGGGATGCTCAACGCGGTCCCATGCCGTTTCATGCGGCCCGTAGCCCGCACTTTCCAGCATTTCACCAACTGACCTTCTGAAGGCGTCGCTAACCGACAAAATCGGAAACATCGTCTCGCGTCCGTGGGTGCACTTCAAATTCGAGAACCCACCAGTGTTCCATTCCATTGACAGGCGCCTTTAACATCCATATACCATCCAACTAGATGGTGCAGGGATGGAGCAATGCCATGACGAGCAACGTCCGCGAACTCCGGCCGAAGCCCCCGGAAAGCGAAAAAATCACGATCAATCTCGGCTATGTCGATCTTGGTCAGGTCGACTTGATGGTTCAGGAAGGTTTCTACTCGAACCGTACCGATTTCATTCGAACGGCAATCCGCAACCAGCTGGAACGTCACGCGGACGTCGTCAAACAGTCAACGACCCGAAAAAGCTTGGATCTGGGACTGAGGCACTTCAGCCGAGAGGATCTCGAAGCGGCGCGGCAAGCCGGGGAAATGCTGCACATCAACGTTTTGGGCCTTGCCAGTATCGCTCAAGATGTCACGCCCGAGCTTGCTCGCGCCGCAATTGCTTCGGTCTGCGTTCTGGGCGCGTTGCAGGCCAGTCCGGCGGTCAAGGCCGCCCTCGTCGATAGAACACGGTGAACGCGATGCTCAGACAGGACATAGTTGGCGAAGCCACACGCCTCACGCGCGCTGGCCGACTCGTGGAGGCCACCGCGCTCCTTCAACGCATGCTGCGCGACGAAAGCGCGCCAGACCCGGAATCCCGCATCAGTCACCCCGCGCTTATTGGACAAGAGCCGTCGATCATTGGCGCGAAGGCCAATGCTATTGAGGAGAGCGATAGCCCGGACCTGGCGCGGCCTCCATCCGCTGAACCTCGCATGCTCCGCGAGTTTCTCGATCGCACAAGGCAGCGCCCTGGGTTCAACTTGCGAGCTGTGATTGAGCGCAAGCCGCTTTCCCCGTCAGATATCGTGCCTGACGGCACAAGGTTCATAGAAGGAACCTACAGCAATCCGGCGGGAAGCCGTGCCTACAAGCTTTTCATCCCCAGCCACTATCAGGACCAATCGCTTCCTTTGATCGTGATGCTACACGGCTGCACTCAATTCCCAGACGATTTCGCCGCTGGTACGAGGATGAACTTCATCGCTGAAGAAAAATCTTGCTTTGTGGTCTATCCGGCCCAGCGCAGCGAGGCAAACCAGGCGAAATGCTGGAACTGGTTTCGCCCAGCCGACCAGCAGCGGGGCAAAGGTGAACCCTCGCTTATCGCGGGCATCACTCGCCAAGTCATGCGCGACTTTTCGATCGACCCAAATCGTGTCTATGTTGGTGGACTATCGGCCGGAGCTGCCGCTGCTGCGATCATGGGTAATACCTACAAGGATCTGTACGCAGCGATCGGCGTACATTCTGGCCTTGCCTGCGGGGCCGCTATTGACCTTCCATCTGCGTTGGTTGCCATGCGACAAGGTGGCGGAGCCGGTCACAGCGTTACTTTATGTGACGGTCCACCTGTTCCAACTATTGTTTTTCACGGCGACTGCGACACTACCGTGCATCCTAACAACAGCGGTCAAATTCTTGCGCAGTCTGTCAGAGCGATGAACCTGCAAAAGAAGGTTGGTCGCGGCCAGGTACCTGGAGGGCATGCCTATACCCGCACGATCCTGAGCGACGTGAATGGGCGCGGAATATTGGAGCACTGGGATATCCACGGAGCTGGTCACGCATGGTCCGGAGGCAACCCTGCCGGCTCCTACACTGATCCGAAAGGACCGGACGCAGCAAGGGAAATGCTGCGTTTTTTCCTCGAGCATTCGCTCCCACAGCGATCAGGTTAGGGTCAGCCCGTTCGCGGCACTTTCGGAAATGACGGCTACGAGCCGACTGTCAGCTCATTGAGGCAAAGCGGACATACCCAGAGCAGATAGTGTTATAGGACTTAGCGGTGTGGTTGGATTTGTTAGCTGGACCTCGGTGGCCGAGTACTCAGGGCTGCCTCTTCCGTGTTTCATTGGAAGGAGAAGCGGCTAGACGATCTCCACGCCAGGATCGTTGCCTGGTACGACAAAATCCGGGTTTGCGGGTGACGGTGAAATGCCGCGCTCAACGATGCCAGTGGCTACCAGCCACTCGTTTGCATTGCCGCTTGCAAAATTTACAAGCGCATCCTGGTTGGGAAGCGCCTGCAGTCGAACTATGAGCTCTTTGACGGTCATCGCGATTTCTCCTGACGACAGGTCCTTGCTGGCCAGTCATAAGAAATCGTCGCCTCGATCTCGATCATATCGAGAGGAGACCGTCGTCCACCAAATCAAATGTTAACCTGTAAAGCCTGCATTGTCCGTGACGTAACCCGGATCATCTCGTCCGTCCAAACCTGGTGCCCCGTTCCGCCTCTTGCGCAAGCTTCAGCCAATACTCGGCAAGGCGTACCCAAGCCTCCTTATCCAGAGGGCTCATGGCCTTCTCCGCCAGCTCACGGCATTCCTCAGCCTCCTTACGGAACCTCTCCGCGTCGGTTTGGGACGAGGGTGTCATCTGCGGTTCTTTCCCCCTTCATCAACATGGGTATCGAGTTGTCTGTGGGAACAGCACCGAGCTATCCCGCGAAACGCGTCTCGCGATTGGCCGTTCCTAAGAAGATAATCGGCAGTTATATTATTGCTGCGGGTCGGCTAATGCGCTCTGCGCTAAATTTGACCGTTCCGCGCCGCGCGTGAATGTGCGAGAGCGCTAGGTCTGCTTCTGTGACGAAACGGACCTTCCAGCGCGGCCTGACGATGTCCGCCCTTGAGGGTACAGCGGACCTGCCATGAAAGCAGGGACACTTCCGAGTTTGACCCGAACCGGACGAATGTCTTCGGGCGCGCCATTCTCCACGAACGGCCTTGTCGTGTATTGATATTCTGCTAGCGCCCCGCCGAGCACAGGGCACACGAGCGCATGAACACCACGAGAGGAGAAGGACATGCTAAAGGACGCGAAGGTGGCAACCCGGCTTCCAGCCAAAGACCTAAATCGCGCGCGGGCGTTCTACTCGGAGAAACTCGGGCTCGATCCGGTCGAACAGCGCGCGGGCGGGCTCCGCTACGTCTGCGCGGCGGGCGAGTTTGCAATCTTCGTCTCGCTGGGAGTGCAATCCGGCACCCACACACAAATGGGCTGGGAAGTCGACGACATCGAAGCGACCGTGCGCGAGCTTCGCGCGCGGGGGGTCGAGTTTGAGGAGTATGACTTGCCGGGCCTGAGGACCGTCGATGGAATTGCGGAGATTCGCGGTAACTACCCCAGCAAGGGTACCGGTGAGCGGGGCGCGTGGTTCCGCGACAGCGAAGGAAACCTGCTCGGAATCGGAGCGCCGGTTCGAGCTTGAGGATGACTCAGCTGCTGTTGGCGAGACATCTGTCGGATCATGCATCTACCGAGTAAGCGCCGCCACCGGACAACCTGCGATGGCCTGCGCTAAGCGGCTGGTCGAGTCTGTCCGTCGGCGTTGCTTGTGACCCCAGCCGAGGTGATCGAATAAACAGGAGTGATGTCGCTTATTGGCCGGCTCGAGCGCGCCGCACTGCAGCATTTCGCTCCCGCAAACCGACCGTCCCCTCGCGCCTTTTGATGATCAGGGCTATTCTTTCTCTCCGATCGTGGTTTCGGCGAAGCGCGTGAATGGCAAGAAACAAGCCGCACAGCTTTCGTTGGTGATCAAATGGCGCACAGCGGCCAAAAGGGCTTCGGCATGACCAAGCACGGCCGATCAGGGCACGCGACCCGATCGCCGCGTTTCCGCTTCCTGCAGAAGCTCGAAGCACAAAAGAACGATCGCAGGGACCGCTCTCGGATCAAGGACCCGAAACAGTCCGTCGAAGAGCTATTCCATCCCCGGAAGCCAACATGAACCTGACGAGCTAAGTCCGGGTCGACGTCGGTTGCTGGAGGAAGAACGGACTACGTTTGCGCTGTTAGAGATTTCCGAGTCTGACCCAGCGGTCATGCACGGCCATTTGAGGCGTGCAATTACATTGGTTGCGCACGAAGATCGAGTCGGCACCAGGGGCCTGCGCGCGCCGACATTGCCGCGAACGGTCGTCACGAATATCTCTCGTGAGGTCTCGTCGTGTTTGCGAGCTCTTGAAGGGTTGGAGATGACCATGAGCAACGAGTCACGCCGCTTGGCCGGCATTCTTCTGATCGTCATGCCGACGGTCATGTATGGTGGCGTAAGCAT
The DNA here is from genome assembly GCF_036924525.1 of Bradyrhizobium sp. AZCC 1719. Lineage (NCBI taxonomy): Bacteria > Pseudomonadati > Pseudomonadota > Alphaproteobacteria > Hyphomicrobiales > Nitrobacteraceae > Bradyrhizobium > Bradyrhizobium sp. AZCC 1719. The sequence goes on from NZ_JAZHRU010000001.1 coordinate 4,716,353, forward strand.
CCTTTCTCTTCTGATCGGCGACCCGAAGTACATGGAGAACCCGTTGCGCCAGGATTTATGGCGCGCCGGGCATGCACATGCAGGCGTTTGGCTCATCCTGGCGCTCGTGGCGCTGCGATACGTGGATGAGGCCAACCTCTCAAACGCGATGAAATGGCTTGTGCGAGGTTCGATCCCCATCGCCGCAATCCTGGTTCCGGCGGCCTTTTTCCTGTCCGTCATATCGCCCGACGCGCGGGCCCCGAGCGGGCTCATCTATCTGGCCTATGTCGGCGCAGTGGTGCTGGCAGTCGGCGTGCTCGTCCTCGGCATCGGCCTCGTCAGGCGTCCTGCACAACGATCTTAAGTGATGCTCGCCGGCGTCGTTCACAGTTTTGGAAATCATCGGCGTGCCCTTCTTCATTTGGTGGCAGGCCCGTTTGGCGAGATGAAGTAGGATTACTCTGCGCGACGCGAACCCCGGCCACACGAGTCCGGTAATTGGCACTTTTCGGACCTGATAGACCGGACTGACGAAGTCCGTTTATAGGGACTAGACTCGCCGATGCGGGCGTCGACTTCCGAAAATGTGACGAAACGGACCTTCCAGCGCGGCCTGACGATGTCCGCCCTTGAGGGTACAGCGGACCTGCCACGTAAGCAGGGACACTTCCGAGTTTGACCCTTCTCGGACCATGATGCGTGCCTTTTGAAGACATAACGTCGCGCGGGGATCACGGGGTACGGTTAAAAATTCGACCACGAAACTGTTGACGTTAGCGCGCACGAAGACCCACGGAGCGGTTGGTCTTGGTAGGCTTTGTGACAGGGAAGACGGTGTGGATGTAGCGGGCCAGGTGTTCGCAAAAAGTGAGGGCGTACGGCGGAAGTGGACGGCGCCTGTCCCACTGAACCGCAACGCGTTCTCGAATGGGCTTGCCCCCGTGCGTTATTCGGGCGACGCGCACTTTGTAGCGATCAGTTCGCTGAAGGGATGGGACGATCGCCACACCTTGCCCAGCCTCTGCCAAGGTCAATAGCGTATGCGATGCGCGGCTCTCCAGCATTACCTTGGGATGGACTTTTGCCAGGCGGCAAGCCGCCTCGAACAGGCGGCGGACGGAATAGCCCGACGGTAACAGGAGCGGGTATGAGATAAGCCGCTCGATCGTTATGACACCGGCTTTGCCGAGTTCGACGGATGCAGCACTGACAGCCAACACATTCGCGGACTGTAGGACGCGCGTCTCGAAGCGAGGATCATCACCTGGGTCAATTCTGATCCCGACATGAGCTTCACCGCGCTCGAGTAGGGCGGGTTGCTCAGGCCCAAGGGCCTCAGTCAATTCGACATGAACCTGCGGAAAGCTCTCAGCATACCGCGGTAGAAACCCGGATAGCACGCTTTCAATCGTGTGCGGCGGGGCTAAGACTTTCAGCCTGCCGCTGTCGCCGCGCCGAAGCGCCGCTGCCCGCTCGTGCACGCTGTTGAGGTCGGTTAGGACGCGCCGACAGTCCACGAGGAGCTGCTCGCCTTGGGCCGTTAGAACCAAGCGGCGTCCTACACGATCAAAGAGACGTAGCTCGAGCTCCTGCTGAAGATCGCTGATTTGGCGCGACAGCGCGGGCTGCCCAATGCGCAGATGCACCGCCGCTTTGGACACCGTGCCAAGTTCGGCAATGGTAACAAAAGTTTTCAGGCGCCTCAGATCCATGGTGGCATTTCTATTCCGCGGCGGCATGCTTTACTAGCACAATTATGCATTGGACGAGCGTCCGGTCCGGCGGCAGTGTTCACACAGCTTGGAAGATGGCTCACGCATGCCACTGACCGCTGAGCGACGCACTAGGTGGGAACCGCGCAGCCGAGGAGAAGAACCAAGCGACGTCACATGCCGTCAAAGCTCGTGAACCTTCAGCGGCGGCGAGCAATCAATCGTCGTCCTGGCCTTGCTGAGCGATAATGCATTGATCTTTCAACATGCCCCCGAAGGTGAAACCACAAGCGAAGGAGAAAGCCGATGTGCATAAAACAGCTTTTGTTCGCGAGCCTGACATGCGCTGCCGCTTTTGCGACAACCGCTCAAGCGCAGTATCCCGAGCGCGCCATAAAGATCGTCGTCCCGCAAGCCCCCGGCAGCGCCACAGACAATGGCGCACGCATTCTCGCGCAGGAGCTGTCAAAGGAGCTCCGCCAATCTATCATCATCGAGAACCGGCCAGGCGGCGCTTTCGTCATCGGCAATGACGCGGTCGCAAAGGCGCAGCCCGACGGCTACACGCTGCTGTTCGCCAGTATCGGTGCGTTCGCGATCGCGCAGCATATGGTCGCCAAGCCGCCTTACGATATCGAGCGCGACTTCCAGCCTATCGCGCTAGTCACGACCGGGCACCTCCTGCTTGCTGTCGCGCCCTCGCTGCCGATCCACAGCGTCGTCGAACTGGTCGAGTACGCCAAGAAGAACCCCGGCAAGCTTTCGAACGCGTCGTCGGGCAGCGGTTCGCCGGGCCATGTCAGCGGCGAGCTATTCAAATTCATGAGCGGCACCGACATCGTGCACGTGCCCTACAAGGGCGGGACCGCCGCCATCACGGACCTCATTGCGGGGCGCGTCGATCTCATGTTCGAGAGCCTCACGTCCATCGCGCCGCATGCCAGGCAGAAGGCTATCCGGGCGTTGGGCGTCACCGGTCCGAAGCGTTCGGCCGGCTTCCCCGAGCTGCCGACGATCGCCGAGGCCGGCGTTCCCGGTTATGAAGCGCCGATATGGTTTGGCGTCGCGGCACCAGCCGGCACGCCTCGCCCGATTGCCGATAAACTCAACGCGGCCATCAACCGTGCAATCCAATCTGACTTCTTCAAAGCGCGCTATGAGCAAATCGGCGACGAGCCGGCTGGCGGGACGCCAGAGGAGTTCGCAGCGCTCATCAAGAAGGAATCGGCGAAATGGGCCGATGTCGTGAAGCGCTCCGGCGCGAAATTGGAGTAGGCGCTTATCACAGCGGACGCATGCCAAAACGAATGCCATTGAAGAGGTTGGATGATGCTCACAGCCAAGAGTGTAGTCCGCCTGAACTACGGAAAAGCGGTGAACAATGCCCTCGAACTTTGTGGCGCGCGATCCGGAGGCTTATGACTCTTACATGGGACGGTGGAGCAAACGACTTGCTTCAGATTTCCTTGACTTCGCGGGGCTCGTTGAGGGTGGGGCGGTTCTGGACGTAGGCTGTGGGACCGGAAGTTTGACCTTCGAAATCGCCGCCCGGCGCAAAGCCGCATCGATCGATGCTTTGGACTATGAGTCCGAATTTGTGGAGGCGCTAAACACCCGGAAGGGAGCAGCATCGATCAATGTACGACAAGGCGATGCGATGGCTTTGCCATACGAATCGGCTCAATTCGAAATGGCATTATCTCTTCTGGTTCTTCACTTCGTGCCCGACGCGGTCAGAGCCATTTCTGAGATGGTTCGTGTTGTGAAGCGGGGCGGTGTCGTTGCCGCAGCGGTCTGGGATACTTTCGGAGGAATGCCAAGCCGGCGAATGTTCTGGGACACGGTTGCAGCGATCCATCCGCCGGCGGAGCAGCGAAGGTCAGGTCTACTGATCCGTCCGATGACACGGCCGAATGAGCTGCAGACCGCTTTGCAGCATGCTGGCCTCTCGGACGTAGCTGCGACACTCCTCACTATTCGGATGGACTTCGAGAACTTTGAAGACTTTTGGATCCCGGCTGTTTTCGGCCAAGGGACCCACAGTGAGTTCTTGGCTGGTTTGCCTGAGCCGACACAGCGGCAGATCCAGTCAAGCGTCAGGGCAGCTTATCTGGCCGGCCTTCCGGACGGCCCGCGCAGTTTTGCAAGTAGTGCCTGGGCCGTTCGAGGAATGGTAACGCGATGACAAACCCTAGTGAACGGAAACTCGGTGCGGATTGCAGCCCGATTGCGCCCGCTCCTTGTCGATGCTGGCAGGGCCGGAGCACGGCCGGGCCATTCCATTAGAGCGGAATTTCTGCGCACCCGCGTATGTCGGCTTGTGGCCCGTTTGAGACATGCCAGCAGCCGCGCGGCATGTCCGCTCATCGGGGAAGAACGGAAGTGACCGACGGGCGCTCAAAACGGCGCTAGTGACCCGGAACGGACATCTGGCCCGGACGGCCGCCGCTTGTTAAGCAGTTCCTAATTCGCCATACTGATCTGGATGACGACACTGCCACCCGAATTCATTCCAACGCGTCGATGGAAGGTTGTCCTTGCGATCTATTTCGTAGGCTTCCTAATATGCGAGCTGCTAGGGCTTTGGGGAGCTTACCAAAGCGGTGGGTTTGATCGCCCGGATACATTGACTGATCTAACGGTCATCGGGACCTACTATTTGGTCACTGGGCTGTTGTGGCCGATTGTTTTGATCGTTGTCGTTTTGCAGTTATTAGGGCTTTTGCCGCATCCGATCCAGTTTTAGGCCGCCTCACTTGGCGGCCTCTTTCAAACTGAGCGCGCAATGTCGCCTCTTGACCCAAAGCCGACATCCTCGTGATTGATCAATTGAGGCGTTTGGGCAGCTCGAATGTTCCGTCCGCACTTGGTTCAAAAGGCTCGACAGCGACAACGGCGCTCGGATTGAGCGGCCCATATATATGCGGGTAAAGCTTACCATTGCCCGCGTCCTCGTACCGGATAGGCGAGATCACGCGATCCGGATCGATGACGAGCAATACAAGACCGCGTTGGCCTCGAAATAGATAATTGGCCACCTCAACGACTTGATCGGGGGTCGAGCAATGGATGAAACCCTCGCTGTCGAACGAGGGAGAGCGATATTCGCCGCTCTTCGCTGCTGCCCATACGGCGGGCAAGCAGATGTGAAAAATCACTGAGTGTTGCAAGTCCGTCTCCTTGTTCCTCCACCCTATCAAGCCAAACCGGTGATGTCCCTATTGGCCCTTCAGAGACCTGCCAACAGCCCGTCACAACGTCTGCTGCTCAGGGTAGACCGGAAGCGGAGACTTGGCCGACAAAACGGCGCTCATGACCCATACCGGAACTCAGCCTGAAGATCAGAAGCGAGGTGAAGAGAACTCGACGGCCGGGACAACCAATGGTAGAGCCGCGTTCAATGCTCGTAGCAGAAAGTGATTTGCTAAGCTAATCTTGTCGGGTCGTGGGAGCACGCAATGTCGAAAGCAATTGCCGTCTTGGGCTCCGCTCTGTTCTTCGTCATTGCGCCGTTGGTGCTGGCAGGCTTCGTCCCCTGGTGGGTCACGCAGTGGGAATTTCGGCCAGCTTTTTTCGGCGTCGATCTAACCCGCATCCTCGGCGGTATATTGATCATCTTCGGAGTGCCCGGACTTGTGGATTCATTTGCCCGTTTTGCGCTGGAGGGGCTGGGGACGCCCGCCCCGATCGCGCCGACACAAAAGCTCGTAGTGACTGGCCTTTATCGCTACGTGCGAAATCCGATCTACATCGCGGTCGTCGCAGTCATTTTTGGTCAGGCCCTTTTGTTTGGTGACTGGCGTCTCCTCTGGTACGGCGCGCTACTCTGGCTTTTTTTCATGTCTTTGTGGTGATGTACGAAGAACCGACGCTCAAGCAAACATTCGGCACGGAGTACGAGAGCTTTCGGACTAATGTGCCGCGCTGGATTCCGCGGTTGACGCCATGGCGAGCCGCATAATGGAATCGCTGCAAGCGGCTCGATGCCGGCTGCAACAAACAGTGCGAGACGGCGAAGCGTAGCAAGCGCACCTAGCGGCCTCGCCCCGGAGGGCCCACTACCTTAGCTGCCAGGTCGAAATAACGCATGGGCCGGGCAACTGCTCCGCACGCCGTGTCTTTCCGATCCCGGAGGAAGACCGGCCGTCTGCGCCTGCGCATTATGAGGACCGAATCTGGCCCATGGCTGGCATGAGCGGAAAGGTCGCTCATGTCCGGTTCTGGAAGTAAAATGGACCACTGCGAGTGGAAATGGGATGTCCCTTAACTGCCCGGCCAGCGAACGCTGTTTCGCGCTCTGGCCCGCGACGTTGAGCGATCACCGTAACATCCAGCGGGTAGATAATAGGAGAAATAGCGCCCGGTTACCCCTGTATTTGGCCTCTGGTCGGGTGGTTTCAAACCCGCCCATAATCGTCGCGCCGTAGCGGTCACAGACCCGCCATTCCCACCTTGTCAGGCTTCGTTTGGTAATCAACACTTCCAACACGGTCGCGTCTCCGCACCCCAGTTGCGTTCCATCAACATACCGATGGGCGTTCAGGTGTCGGTTCGCTTTTGGACTCTCAGATGTAGTTCGATGAAAGTATGTGTTTGAAACAGTGTTTGAAACACAGCGTCTGGCGATGTCTGAGTTTGGCAGGTCTGTCACTTAGCTGCAGGCGTCCCTCAATTGCAAAATCTCGCCGCCAGCTTCCGTATCGAAACAAGTTCGATCCTCGATCAGGAAGCAGCTCGACACAGTAGTCAGCCCGAAGTCAAAACTAACCAGACCGATCAGGAAGCCGAAGGCGACGTGGGTAGAACCGAAGTTCCTCGCCGACGTTGAGTGCCGGGATATCACGTCGGAGGGCTTGTTGCGGGCCAGTTCGTTTAAGGGGCTGACCAAATCCTAACATTTGTTGTGTTGCGCCAGCCCATGAGCGACGACGAACGTCCCGTGTGCCAACCCTCCGTGGCGGAACATTGCCCGCCTATCCTGAGAATGTCCGTTCGCCGGGGTAGACCGGAAGTCGCCGTGGTCCGGCCAAACCGACGCGAAGACCCAAAGCCGCACTTAACCGGTCGCTTGGATCAGGGCGTCGATCGGAATTCCATGCTCGATCGAAGTCGAGCATGACCGTACCGCGCTTAATTCGGGATCTCGAGGTTTGAGGCGATATCGTATTCCGGCGCCTTTGCGTTTGCCCTTGCTGGTGCTCGTATCGGAAATGGGCTATTCTCTGATGAGCTGCTCAAGACGAGATTGCCGAGACCTCGAATAAGCCGGGCAGCGTGAATGCCGTCGGCAGGCTTTTCACTCGATAGCACACGACGTCCTTTTGGCCGGTGCGAGCGTGGATTTCGCGCGTGCCTACGCGCGCGTCGAAGGCCGCCACTAGCTCGGGGTGTAGCGAACCTCACAGCGTTGCCGTTATTGGGGGTCGCCTGGCCTCAAGATTTGGGAGGAAAGCTATGAAGAGTCCACTGCTAATCGCGTTGCCAATTGTCCTCTTCATTGGGGCTCAGGCGCAGGCGCAACTGGCCCGCCAAGAGTTTCACGCCTTGCAGTCAATCACGCTGTCAGATGCTGATTTCTTGAACGGCAAGAAGGATGGGGTCCATGTCACCCTGGCGGGAGTACTGCGACTTCCGAAGTTGGGCCCCGAAAAGCTGCCGGCCGCCGTCTTGCTTCAGGGCTCCGGCGGCGTCGGCGGATCCGGTAGCATGATCGATGAGTGGACGAGAGAACTCAACGAGATCGGCATTGCGACATTTGCCGTTGATAGCTTTTCTGGCCGCGGAATCATCGAGACAGTGACCGACCAGACTCGGCTGGGTCGGCTAAATATGATCGTCGATGCGTATCGCGCGCTGGAGCTCGTCTCCAAGCACAGGCAAATCGATCCCGTTCGCGTTGCTGTGATGGGGTTCTCGCGGGGCGGTCAAGCTGCCCTCTATTCGAGCGTTGTGCGCTTCCGCAAGATGTATGGTCCGCCGGGAGAGCTCAACTTCGCAGCGCACATTGCTATGTATCCCCCGTGTAACACAACGTTCCGAGACGACGACGATGTTGTTGCAAGGCCGATACGGCTTCTGCACGGCACTGCAGACGATTTCGTTCCGATCGCTCCTTGCCGAGCCTATGTTGAGCGTCTCTCAAAGGCCGGGAAGGACATTCGATTAGTTGAGTATCCTGATGCACATCACGTGTTTGATGCGCCGGCCTTTAGGGAGCCAAGAAAGCTAGCAGCAGCGGCCACGGTCCGTCGTTGTCTGATGGCGGAAGCTGACAATGGTGTGATTCTGAACCAGGAGACGAAGCAGCCGTTCAGCTATGGCGACGCCTGTGTCGAAAAAGGACCGACGGTTGCATTTAATGAGGTCGCCAGCGCTCAAGCGAGAGCTTTTGTTCGTGACTTCCTGAGGGAGGTCTTCGCTTCGAAGTGATCTATTCCGACCTTTTGATCGCGCAGTTCATCTGGTTATCAAGTCGGCGTTCGTCTGCCACCGGACCGAAATGTCGCCCTCCTGGCCCTTTGCGGACCTGACGTTCGCGTGAGGCCAAGTCTGTTCGGAGGGTGAAAGCGGACATTGCTCAGCACGAGCCGAGATCCGAAAATGACCCGGCGCGGATATCAGCCTGCGACCCCGTATTCAAGCACGGTCCGCCGGACTTGATGTTCAGCACAGGCTGTGAATGCGGTGGATCGCCGTACGTATTCTCGAAATTCTGGTAGCTCCGATAAGGAGTGACACCATTTGTCGCCATTATCTAACGACCTGAGATCATCGTCCGCTTCGAACTCGAACGTGAGACTCAGTTGCCAAATGTCTTCGTCCTCAGCGTCCTCGCACACGATGATTTGCCGCGTCAGGCTGAAGGTAAACTGCTCACCCGTTCCCCAATCGAAGGTCCCCCACTGGAAAAGAAGCATATCCGCGTCTTCATGTTGCTCAAATACACGTCCGCTTGGCCTATGGTCCCGGTAGAAATCGAAAAACGCCTCACAGCCGTCGACCAGGTTAAGGTCACGCTCATGTAGGTCTTTGCCGCGCAAGATTGCTTCGAATTCCTGGCGCGCATTTTGTGGGTTAAACATTGGAGCACTCCATTGCGGACGTCCATCTCTGGTCCTCCGCGGTCGCGGAGGGGGCTTGGGGCGACCTCGACTTCTGACCCGTTGCAGACCTCCCCTGATCAGACATACTCTGTGCAGGAAGCTAACGGGAAAATAACCGTGGGCGCCTCTCTCTACGAACCAGTAAACGTACTTAAGCCGATGGGGCCGGACATCGGAATAGTCGATGGGCCATTCGAACACTTAACGGTAGGCGGCGTCACGTTACCGCTGCCTTTCACTACGCGGATGACGGTGGTTCGCCTCTCGAGTGGTGACCTGTTCCTGCACTCACCGATCAAATTTGATGAGGGGCTAGCAAGCGAGCTGCAGCGGATGGGGACAATCCGACATCTCGTGTCACCCAACCAGTTTCACTACGCTCATATCGGGGAATGGTCGAAAGTATTTCCTGATGCGATCCCATGGGCTTCACCGCGTGTACGCCAAAGAGCGCGCGCCCGGCACGTCGACGTCACGTTTGCACGAGACTTAGACTTCAATCCGCCAGAAGAATGGGGGCCAGACATCGACCAAACGCTGTTTCCTGGTGGATACTTCAAAGAGTTCATTTTCTTTCACAAGAAGTCGGAGACGCTGGTTCTCGCGGACACGATTATCAACATCGAGTTGGATAAAATGCCCGAACCTTGGCGAACGGCGACAAAGCTCAGCGGGATGTATCATCCCCACGGCCAAATATTCTTTGGCATGCGGCTGCCGCTGTTACTTCAGCAGCGAAGGGCGAAAGCAGCATTCGCAAAAATCCACTCTTGGCGACCTGAGCGCATTGTGATCAGCCATGGACGGTGCTTTGAATCTCATGGCGAGGAAGTCATCAGATATTTGGAGGGCCGCAGGCTTAACTTAAGACTCATTCGGCCGAGCCGAGAGCCAATTTCCGCTGTTGGCCCTTTTTGGACCTCAGCATTCAGGCTAACGACGTCCGTTTATTGAGGGCACCGCGGACTTCGTTTTAGGGCGCGTCTAGGTCCGTTGCTGACCCATACCAGTTATCGCGCCCGCCTGGGCAGATCATCTGGTCTGGCGGTTATGATGTTGGGGCTTGGCTGCTGACGCGCCGATTTGCTCGCAGGGGTATCCGAAGACACTCAAGACCAGCGGTATAGCTTGTTTGGGGTGGCACGCTCATTTGATCTCCATGTCATGTCCGCCACCAAAATACTCTGGGGTCAAATTGCCGCCGTCCTGACAGTCGTGCTGTTTACGATGTGGGCTGCGACGCAATGGACAGCGTGGCGGCTCGGCTATCAGCCCCAACTCGGCCAACCCTGGTTTGAGCTCGCGACGAACGTTCCCATCTATCTTCCTCCAGCGTTCTTCTGGTGGTGGTACGCTTTTGATGCCTACGCGCCTGCAGTGTTCGTCGAAGGGGCGTGCATTGCAGCGTCGGGCGGATGCATTTCTATCGTGGTCGCATTCGCGATGTCGGTGTGGCGGGCCCGGGAAGCGGAGACGGCGGCGACCTATGGTTCGGCTCGTTGGGCGAGCCAGCTTGAAGTCCGCACTGCCGGTCTCGCCGGCACCGATGGCGTCATGCTCGGCCGTTTCGAGGGACATTACCTGCGGCACGATGGACCGGAACACGTGCTGTGCTTCGCGCCGACCAGATCGGGCAAGGGCGTCGGACTTGTTGTCCCGACCCTCCTGACCTGGCCGGGGAGTTGTATTGTCCACGACATCAAGGGTGAGAACTGGACCTTGACGTCAGGCTTTCGGGCCCGACACGGCCGGGTGCTGTTGTTTGATCCGACCAATTCAGTGAGTGCGGCCTACAACCCCCTTCTCGAGGTGAGGCGAGGCGAGTGGGAAGTTCGCGACGTCCAGAATGTCGCCGACGTGCTGGTCGACCCGGAAGGTTCGCTGGAGCGGCGGAATCACTGGGAGAAGACCAGCCACGCGCTGTTGGTCGGAGCCATTCTTCACGTTCTGTATGCGGAGCAGGACAAGACGCTGGCCGGCGTTGCGAGTTTTCTGTCCGATCCGAAGCGACAGATCGAAAGCACGCTTCGCGCAATGATGACCACGCGGCATCTCGGCGAAGTCGGGACACATCCGGTGATCGCGTCCGCGGCGAGGGAGCTACTGAACAAGAGCGAGAACGAACGATCCGGCGTGCTCTCGACCGCGATGTCGTTCCTCGGCCTCTATCGCGACCCCGTCGTTGCCCAGGTGACGCGCCGCTGCGATTGGCGCATTCGTGACCTCATTGAGGATCATCGGCCGACCACGCTCTATCTCGTGGTACCTCCGTCGGATATCAGCCGCACCAAACCCTTGGTGCGGTTAATCCTCAACCAGATTGGCCGCCGTTTGACTGAACAGCTCCAGGCAAAGAGCCGCCGGCACCGATTGCTGTTTATGCTCGACGAGTTTCCGGCGCTCGGACGGCTTGATTTCTTCGAGTCGGCGCTCGCCTTCATGGCGGGCTATGGCCTTAAAAGCTTTCTCATTGCCCAATCCCTCAACCAGATCGAAAAAGCCTACGGGCCGAATAACGCGATCCTCGACAATTGTCATGTGCGTGTTTCCTTTGCGACCAATGACGAACGCACCGCCAAGCGTGTGTCGGACGCGCTTGGGACCGCGACCGAGTTGCGTGCCATGAAGAACTATGCTGGCAACCGGCTTAGTCCCTGGCTTGGCCACCTCATGGTTTCGCGGCAGGAAACGGCGCGGCCGTTACTGACGCCCGGTGAAGTGATGCAACTCCCACCCGAGGACGAGTTGGTGCTGGTGTCCGGCGTGCCACCGATCCGCGCCAAGAAGGCAATGTATTTTGAGGATCCGCGTCTGGTCGAGCGGGTGCTGTCCCCGCACGAACCGGACACATTCGGACGCGAGGCGGGCATACCGTCGGACGATTGGAGTTTGTTGCCAGCTTCGCCGAATGTGAATGCCGCCAAGCGGGATGGCGTTCGGCAACCAGTAGACGATCCCGCAAGTTCCGGCATCCGGCGTGAGCCAGAACTCCCCGAATATGAAGATATAGCCCCTGAAGTCTCACCGCCTCCGCCGGAGTTCGACTTCGCCGAAGATGAGGGCGACGGTGATGCCATACGCGCTCGCGTCCTGCGGAGGAACGTTTCCGGGTTAGTGCGCCAAGCCGCAATGGACCCGGGGGATGGTCTCAAGCTCTAGGATGAGATGATGCGCACCAAACACACGTTTCGACTGCCTCCAGATCTTGCGGGCAAGCTCGCTGATCACGCCAGCCGCAAGAGGGTACCGCAGGCGCTCATCGTCGAAACCGCACTGGCCTCATTCTTGTCGCCAGATAACTCGGAGCGGATGGAAGCCGCGCTCGGTCGCCGTCTTGACCGGCTGAACCGGCAGGTCGAGCGGCTGGAGCGCCACATCAGCATTTCAAACGAAGCGCTGGCCTTGTTCGTGCGGTTCTGGCTGACGGCAACGCCGCCGCTTCCGGACACAGCGCAGCCCGCCGCACAGACCAAGGGCCGGGAACGGTATGAGAGTTTTGTCGAAGCCCTCGGGCGCCGGCTGGCCAGAGGCCAGACCCTGGCCCAGGAGATCTCCCTCGACGTTGAGCCGGCGCAAGCGCCGCCAAGCGTTCCCCGTGAGTGATCTCGCCGCCTTCTTCTTTTGCTACGCCAGAGCACGCCGCCCGATCTGAGCTTGTTGCGCAAGTGCTTAACCTGCCTTTTCTACTGATCCCCGCCACCGAGCCTTCTTGGCTCGGCAGCTTTGGGGACCATCGTGGCAGTTCATTCCTTCCAGTCCGAAGTGGTGTCGCGTGGGGCGCGCATGTTGCGTACCGCGCTAGGACCAGCGATAGCGGCCTGGCTCGAAGACGCCGCGATCGTCGAGGTGATGCTCAATCCCGACGGCCGACTTTGGGTCGATCGGTTGGCGGGGGGCCTGGCGGATACCGGCGAGCGTCTCGCGGCAGCCGACGGCGAGCGCATCGTGCGGCTGGTCGCCCACCACGTCGGCGCGGAGGTTCATCCGGCCAGCCCCCGCGTCTCGGCCGAATTGCCCGAGACCGGAGAGCGCTTCGAAGGGCTGCTGCCGCCCGTCGTGACCGCACCTGCATTTGCGATCCGCAAGCCGGCGGTCGCCGTGTTCACACTGGACGATTATGCCGCCGCCGGCATCATGACAGACGTCCAGGCCGAAGGGCTCCGGAACGCTGTTCGAACACGTCAGAACATTCTCGTGGCGGGCGGTACCTCGACCGGCAAGACCACGCTGACCAATGCGCTCCTGGCCGAAGTTGCAAAAACTGCCGATCGCGTCGTGCTGATCGAAGATACCCGCGAGCTGCAATGCAAGTCACCGAATCTCGTGGCGTTGCGTACCAAGGATGGTGTCGCCTCGCTATCCGACCTCGTGCGCTCCTCCCTGCGGCTGCGTCCTGACCGGATTCCAATCGGTGAGGTACGTGGCGCCGAGGCGCTCGATCTCCTCAAGGCCTGGGGCACCGGCCACCCCGGAGGCGTCGGCACGATTCATGCCGGCACTGCGCTCGGCGCGCTTCGCCGGCTCGAACAGCTTATCCAGGAAGCCGTCATCACCGTACCGCGGGCGCTGATCGCGGAGACCATTGACGTGATCGCGGTTCTCTCCGGCCGTGGTGCAGACCGGCGGCTGGCAGAACTTGCGCGCGTCGATGGCCTGACGACCGACGGCGAATACCTCATCTCACTTTTTGGAGACCGATCATGAAGGATGCCGCATTGCGTTGCGTGGTGGAAATGGCTGCCGGCACTTGCAGTTCCTTAGTGATTTCCTCGGCGGCATATGCCGCCGGCTCCAACATGCCGTGGGAGCAGCCGCTCAACCAGATCCTGCAATCGGTGGAAGGACCGGTCGCCAAGATTCTGGCTGTGATCATCATCATCGTCACGGGCCTTACGCTCGCCTTTGGCGACACTTCGGGTGGTTTCCGGCGCCTGATCCAGATCGTGTTTGGTCTGTCGATCGCGTTTGCGGCCTCGAGCTTCTTTCTGGCGTTCTTCTCGTTCGGCGGCGGAGTGCTCATCTGATGGACGGGCCCGTCGAAGGTTTTGCGGTCCCCGTGCATCGCGCACTTACCGAACCGATTTTGCTGGGCGGGGCCCCGCGGGCGGTTGCCATCGTCAACGGCACCTTTGCCGCGGCGGTTGGCCTTGGGCTGCGGTTGTGGGTTGCGGGCCTCTTGCTCTGGGCTATCGGCCATGCCGCCGCCGTCTGGGCCGCCAAGCGCGATCCATTGTTCGTCGACGTCGCAAGGCGGCATCTGCGCATCCCCACCCACCTGAATGTGTGAGTAGACAATGATGAATCTTGCCGAATACCGCCGTTCCGCCGTGTGCCTTGCGGATTTCCTACCATGGGCCGCACTGGTCGACAAAGGCATCGTTCTCAACAAGGACGGATCGTTTCAGAGGACTGCGCGCTTTCGTGGACCCGACCTAGATTCCTCCGTTCCATCGGAGCTGGTTGCGGTTGCTAGCCGCCTCAACAACGCACTTCGCCGACTAGGATCCGGCTGGGCGGTGTTTGTGGAAGCGCAGCGGTATTCATCAAACGCCTATCCGCCGAGCAGTTGTCCGGATGTGGCATCGGCCTTAGTGGATGCAGAGCGCCGAGCGCAATTCGAGGAAGAAGGGGCTCACTACGAGTCAGCCTATTTCCTCACTTTCCTGTATCTGCCGCCGGCGGAGGATGCAGCACGCACCGAGAGGTTCCTCTATGAAGGGCGGGAGCGCGGGCAGGCGGCCGACGCCCACGAAGTGTTGCGCGGCTTTGTCGACCGAACCGACCGCGTGCTGCAATTGGTCGAAGGGTTCATGCCAGAGTGCCAGTGGCTCGATGACGGCGAGACCCTGACCTACCTGCATGCCTGCGTTTCGACCAAGATACATCGCGTCCGCGTCCCCGAGATTCCAATGTATCTCGATGCGCTGTTGGCTGACCAGCCGCTGACGGGCGGGCTCGAGCCCATGCTGGGGGCGGCGCATCTGCGTGTGCTCACGATCGTCGGATTTCCGACCGCGACCACGCCCGGGATTTTGGATGATCTCAATCGGCTTGCGTTCCCCTATCGATGGGCAACCCGGGCGATCATGCTCGACAAAGCAGACGCAACGAAACTCCTGACCAGAATCAGGCGGCAATGGTTCGCCAAGCGGAAATCCGTCGCCACGATTCTGAAGGAGGTGATGACCAACGAGGCCTCGGCTCTGATCGACACCGACGCCAACAATAAAGCAATCGATGCCGACGCCGCCTTGCAGGAGCTCGGCTCCGATCTAATCGGCGAGGCCTTCGTCACCGCCACGATCACGGTTTGGGACGAAAATCCGCGCATCGCGGATGAACGGCTGCGCCTGGTCGAAAAGGTGATTCAGGGGCGCGAGTTCACCTGCATGGTGGAAACCGTCAACGTGGTCGAGGCCTGGCTGGGGTCGTTGCCGGGCCACGTCTATGCCAACGTCCGCCAGCCGCCGGTTTCGACCCTGAACCTCGCCCATATGATTCCGCTGTCCGCGGTTTGGGCCGGGCCGGTAAGGGATACGCATCTCGGTGCGCCGCCGCTGTTCTTCGCGCGGACGGAAGGATCAACGCCGTTCCGCTTCTCGCTCCATGTCGGCGACGTCGGACATGCGCTGGTGGTCGGTCCGACCGGTGCAGGCAAATCCGTACTGCTCGCGCTGATGGCGCTGCAGTTCCGCCGGTATCCCACTTCCCAGATCTTTGCGTTCGACTTCGGCGGGTCGATCCGGGCAGCAGCCCTCGCCGTGAACGGAGATTGGCATGATCTCGGCGGTGCGCTGTCGGATAGCGCCTCCGAACCGGTCGCCCTGCAGCCCCTAGCCAGGATCGACGATGCGGCCGAGCGTAGCTGGGCGGCGGAATGGATCGCAGCCATTCTCGCCCGCGAAAAGATCGACATGACGCCTGAAGCCAAGGACCATCTTTGGTCGGCGCTGTCTTCGTTGGCTTCGGCTCCTCTCGGCGAACGCACGCTGACCGGTCTTTCCGTGCTGCTGCAATCCCAGAGCCTAAAGAGAGCCCTTCAGCCGTATTGCCTCGGTGGCCCCTTTGGGCGCTTGCTTGATGCCGAGACTGAACGGCTTGGAGTAACTTCAGTCCAGGTGTTCGAAACTGAGGGGTTGATCGGAACCGGTGCCGCAGCGGTCGTGCTCGCCTATCTCTTCCACCGTATCGAAGGGCAGCTCGACGGAAGGCCGACGCTACTCATTATCGATGAAGGTTGGCTCGCGCTCGACGACGAAGGGTTTGCCGGCCAGATCCGCGAATGGCTGAAGACGCTGCGGAAGAAGAATGCCTCCGTCATCTTCGCCACCCAGTCACTCTCAGATATCGACGGCTCCGCGATTGCGTCTGCCATCATCGAGAGCTGTCCGACGCGATTGTTTCTGCCGAACGAGCGAGCGATCGAGCCGCTGATCACGGCTATTTATCGGCGCTTCGGTCTCAACGACCGGCAGATCGAGATCCTCGCGCGCGCCACGCCCAAGCGCGATTACTATTGCCAATCCCGGCGCGGCAATCGCCTGTTCGAGCTTGGTCTTGACGAATTCGCGCTCGCCTTCACAGCGGCTTCGTCGAAGGCCGATCAGGCAATGATTGAGCGCGTTCTCGCCGAACACGGCCGCGAGGGCTTTGTCACGGGCTGGCTCGCTGCGCGGGGCCTGGCTTGGGCTGCCGATCTCATTCCCGGTCTCAGAGTGCGGGAAGGTTTGTCATGAAGCATCTCCGGTACCTCGCCGCGGCGAGCGCCATCGCCATTGCAATCGTAGGCGCGGTTTCGCCCACCTCGGCCCAACTGATCGTGTTCGATCCCAACAATTACGCGCAAAACGTGCTTACGGCCGCGCGAGAGCTGCAGCAGATCAACAACCAGATCACCTCGCTGCAGAATCAGAACCAGATGCTGATCAACCAGGCCAGGAATCTTGCCAGCCTTCCGTATTCCTCGCTGC
Organism: Bradyrhizobium sp. AZCC 1719; assembly: GCF_036924525.1. Classification (NCBI taxonomy): domain Bacteria; kingdom Pseudomonadati; phylum Pseudomonadota; class Alphaproteobacteria; order Hyphomicrobiales; family Nitrobacteraceae; genus Bradyrhizobium; species Bradyrhizobium sp. AZCC 1719. The sequence continues at coordinate 4,733,120 of NZ_JAZHRU010000001.1, forward strand.
AACAGCTTGAGCATTCGATGCAGCTAACCCAACAGCTACTCGCGCAGGCGCAGCGCATTGCGTACGACATCAAGCAGATCGATCAGGCCTTTTCGACGACCTATGCGCCGGCTTCGACGAGTGGACCAGATCAGGCGCTGATCGCGAATGCACAAACACGCTGGCAGAATTCCGTGGCGGGATTGCAGGATGCGTTGCGCGTTCAGGCGACCGTGGTCGGCAACCTTGATGCCAACCGCACGCAGATGTCGGTCCTGATCAGTTCAAGTCAGGGCGCAACCGGGGCGCTGCAGGCCAGTCAGGCCGGCAATCAGCTCCTTGGTTTGCAGGCGCAGCAGCTCGCCGATCTGACCGCTGCGGTTGCTGCACAAGGACGGGCACAAAACCTCGAGACGGCCCAGCGCGTCGCGGCGCAGGATCAGGGGAGGGAGCAGCTTCGTCGCTTTCTCGCACCGGGGCGCGGCTACCAACCCTCAAGCGTGCAGATGTTTCACCAATGAGCGAGCTTATTGGAATCAGGCGGTTGCTGTTTGCGGCCACCACGGCCGTCGTTTCAGCCTTGGTCGTCGCGGCCTGCGCAATCCAACTTCGCGGCGACGATGACAGTGCCGTAGCGGCAACGTCGGTAACCCAACTACGCGATCCGGTTGCGGCCGAACTCGAACGTTGCCGGACGGTCACCTCGGAGCAGGTGGCAGATATCCAGGAGTGCCGTCGAGTTTGGGCGGAGAATCGCCGTCGCTTCCTCGGACAAAGGAAGGCGCCAGGCGCTCCATCCATTGATGCTCAGTCAAGCACTACGGGCCCTTCGTCAGTGCCGTCCAAAGACCCCAGACGCGACTTCTGGGACACAACGCCCGTTGCAACACCGAAAAGCGAGTAACCAGATGGGTGGTACCGGCGTCATCGATCGATTTCTGGAAACCTTCACACGCTATATCGACTCCGGCTTTGGGCTGCTTGGCAACGAAGTCGCCTTTCTCGCGACCACGCTCGCCGCCATCGATATCACGCTGGCCACTCTATTTTGGGCCTGGGGCACCGACGAGGACATCATCGCCCGCCTCATGAAGAAGACGCTGTTTGTCGGCGTGTTCGCCTACCTGATCGGCAACTGGAACAATCTCGCCCGCATCGTTTTCGAGAGCTTTGCCGGTCTTGGCCTCAAGGCATCGGGCACTGCGCTGTCGTCAGCAGATTTCCTGCGCCCGGGGCGGATCGCGCAGGTCGGTATCGATGCGGGGCGGCCGATGCTGGAATCGATCTCGGGCTTGATGGGCTATGTCAGCTTCTTTGAAAATTTCATCCAGATCGCAGTTCTACTGCTCGCATGGGTCATCGTGCTGCTCGCCTTCTTCATCCTGGCAATCCAGCTCTTCATCACTCTGATCGAATTCAAGCTGACGACACTCGCCGGCTTCGTCCTGATCCCCTTCGGGCTGTTCGGCAAGACAGCGTTTGCCGCCGAACGCGTGCTGGGCAACGTCATCTCATCGGGCGTCAAGGTCATGGTGCTCGCCGTCATCGTCGGCATCGGGTCGACGCTGTTTTCGCAGTTCACCGCAAGCGCGAGCGGTGGGTCGATCGGCATCGAAGATGCGATGGCCCTGGTGCTCGCGGCATTGGCGCTGCTGGGCCTGGGGATCTTTGGACCCGGCATCGCGAATGGCATTGTCTCTGGTGGTCCGCAGCTTGGCGCTGGTGCGGCTGTTGGTACGGGGTTGGCTGCAGGCGGTATCGTCATGGCGGGCGCAGGTCTCGCTGCAGGTGGTACCGCTGCGCTCGCGGGTGCGGCTCGTGCACCTGCGGCGTTGATGGCTGGCGCGCGCGGAGCATTTCGGACGGGGAGCTTGTCCGGTATCGCGGATGCTGGCGCGACCGCCGCAACGAGTCCACTTCGTCGCGCCGCGGCAAGTTCTTCATCTCTAGACACTGACCTCGGGATCAAACGCATGAAGCGCATGCAGGCTATGAGTCATGGAGCGTCCGCCGCTACGAGCGCCCTGCACTCTGCCAATCAAGGTGGAGGAGGCGCCTCCGTTGATCTCTCGGAAGGAAAGCCGTGATGTTCAAACGACCGTCCGTTCATTATGGTCGCACGCCTGCGCCCGTAACGCCCTATCAGAAGGCGGCGCAAGTCTGGGACGAACGCATCGGCTCGGCGCGCGGGCAGGCGAGAAACTGGCGGTTGATGGCGTTCGGATCTCTGATCCTATCCACAGGACTCGTATCAAGCCTCATCTGGCAATCCACAAAGGGAAGTATCACGCCCTGGGTCGTTGAGGTCGATCGTCTCGGCCAGGCACAGGCGGTGAGCCCGGCCCATCCCTTCTACCAACCCGCCGATCCGCAGATTGCCTTTCATTTGGCACGCTTTATCGAAAACGTGCGCGGGCTTTCCGCCGATGCTATCGTGCTGCGTCAGGACTGGCTACGCGCCTACGACTTTACGACAGATCGCGGGGCCGCCGCCCTCAATGACTACGCCCGCGTCAACGATCCCTTTGCCAAGCTCGGCAAGCTCCAGATTGCAGTGGAAATATCCAGTGTGATCCGTGCTTCGTCAGAGAGTTTTCGTGTCGCCTGGATCGAGCGCCGCTACGAGGACGGTCAGCTTGTCGCCACCGAGCGCTGGACCGCCATCCTCACCATCGTGATCGAAACCCCGCGCACTGCCGATAGCCTGCGCAAGAATCCGCTCGGTATCTATGTCAACGCCATCAATTGGTCGAAGGAGCTTGGGCAGTGAGTATACAGACTTCCGGGATCGTTGGACCAAATGTACGTAAGGCGATGCGCGCCGCCATGCTTGTATGCATGTGTTCGCTCAGCGGCTGCGCCACCTTCAAGCCGCCGCAGATCAGTTACGATGACGATGTCCCGCCACTTCCCAGGCCGCCATCGCTAGCAGAGGATCGGCCACGGTCGCTGCACGTTCCGCCGTCCTGGACGCCGGCAAAGGGAGGTAAGACGGGGATGACGGAGGCCAAAGAGCCCATCGCCCGGATCGAGACCGCGAACGATGCTGCGCGCGTTGAACCTCGGAAGGAAGGCTACTTCAATGCTGTACAGATATTTCCGTTCAGTCCCGGTGCTCTCTACCAAATCTACGCAAGTCCTGGCCAGATCACTGATATCGCGCTCGAGCCCGGGGAGCAGCTCACGGGTTCAGGGCCGGTTTCGGCTGGCGACACCGTGCGCTGGGTCGTCGGCGATACCGAAAGCGGAAGTGGCGACACCAGGCGCGTCCACATCATGGTCAAGCCGACGCGGCCTTCGATCGAGACGAATCTCGTGGTCAACACTGACCGGCGTACCTATCTCATCGAACTCCGTGCGCGTGAAAAGCCCTATATGCCCTCGGTGGCCTGGTTCTATCCCGAGGATCGGACGGGGCGTGCTCGGGCTGTTCCGCCAATACCAGTTCTCCCCGAGCTTTCTCGGCGACGCTATCGTTACACCATTGAGGGCGACAATCCGCCTTGGCGCCCGGTGGGTGCGTATGACGATGGCCGCAAGGTCTATGTTGAATTCTCCCCTGGCATTGTTCAAGGCGAGATGCCGCCGCTGTTCGTCATTGGTCCAGACGGCAAGCCGGAGATCATCAACTACCGAACCTATCGCAATGTGCTGATCGTCGATCGGCTGTTTGCCGCGGCCGAACTGCGGCTCGGTAGCGATACCCAGCAAAAAGTCCGGATCGTCAGAAGCGAGGGGAGGTCTTCATGACCGGTACCGGAGCGAACCATAGCGGCCGCCCAGATTGCACCGGGCCGAAAACATCTGAGGAGATTGCTCGTTCTTTGCGGCTCCGCCCAGAACTTCCACGTGTTACACGTCTTTCGCGCAAGGTCTTGGCTGGCGGTACGGCATTGGCGCTCGTCCTCGTTTCCGGAGCAGTCCTCTGGGCCTTACAGAACCATCGCACTCGCGGGCAGGCATCCGACGAACTCTACAGTACCGATCATCACAATGTAGCCGATGGCCTTGCCGGGCTGCCGCGCGACTATACGGGTATTCCGCGCGACGTGCCGCGGCTTGGGCCGCCATTGCCGGGCGATCTCGGTCGTCCCATCGTTGCGGCCCAAACCCAGTCTGGATCCCTTGCGGTAGACCCCGAGCAGCAGAGGATGAGTCAGGAAGGCGAGGCCGCGCGCACCAGCAAAGTCTTCGTGTCAATCAATGTTCGCCCATCCGCGGCGGCCACTTCATCCGAGACCACCCCAAATGCTGCCTCATCGTCAGATGAGGCATTTGCTCAGAATGGACAGGACCGCAAGCTCGCCTTCGTCAACAGCTCCATCGATCGCCGTACTACGAGCCCTGATCGGGTGACCAAGCCAGCCTCGTCTTATGTCCTGCAAGCCGGTTCTGTGATTCCGGCAGCTCTCATCACGGGCATCCGTTCCGATCAGCCGGGGCAGATCACCGCGCAGGTAACAGAAAATTTATATGATACGCCGACGGGCCGCTCGCTGCTGGTGCCTCAGGGATCGCGGCTCATCGGCGTCTACGACAGCCACGTTACTCATGGGCAGTCTCGGGTACTCCTTGTGTGGACTCGGTTGATTATGCCGAATGGCCGATCGATGGTTCTCGAGCGTCAGCAAGGCGCCGATGCCGGGGGATATGCTGGTCTTGAAGACGAGGTTGATCGGCACTGGGGTGAGCTATTCAAGGCAACGCTGCTGTCGACATTGCTTGGTGTCGGAACCGAGCTCGGATCCGGCGACGACACCGGCACCGGAAATAGCGCCATCATCCACGCACTTCGACGTGGAGTAGGGGATTCGTTGAACCAAACTGGTCAACAGATTGTTCGACGCAATCTCAATATCCAGCCGACTCTGACGATAAGGCCAGGATTTCCGGTGCGGGTCATTGTCAATCGCGACCTCGTGCTTGAACCATACAGGGGATAATGAACTGTCGGGTGAGTCTGTCCAGTGATGGATTGGAGCGAGAGTTCAATTTTTTCATAGAGTTAGAGGGCGGCGTGTGCACGACGTGTGCACTGGGAGATCAAGAAAAATCTACATTCGGCAAATTGGGACCTATTGGCAGAGTTAGGTGAATGCGGAGCCGCATTTGGTCGGACGCTCCGAGTCAATCATCCCGCAAGGAAACCGCCAGCAAAAACCGTGCCGGTCGCTTAGTGCGAAGCCGGCATGCAGAGGAACGCGACGGCGCCGGCAATATCTTCCGGCTGTCCCCACCGTTTGAAGGCAGTGCGGTCGGCGATGCGCTGGTAGTGCGCGCGATCAGTCCGGCCCGCGGCGTTGATCGCGGTTTCGATATAACCGGGCGCCACCGCATTGACGCGGATGCCTTGCTCGGCCCAGGCCAGAGCTAGCGCCTTGGTCAGCATCACGACGCCGCCCTTACTGGCGCAACAGGCGGGAATCCGCAGTAGCGCCAGCGTCGCATTCATCGAGGCGATGTTGACGACCGAGCCTCTGCTGTCGGCCAGCCGCGGCTGGAAGGCCATGCATGTCCGGAACGTGCCAGTGAGATTGACATCGAGAACTTTCATGAAGGTCTCGATCTCGTACTCCTTGTCGCGCGCGAGGGTTCCGAGCTATGCGGGCGTGTGGACCGATGCGCCAACGAGCGGCGGCCGAAGGTCATCGGCGTCGACGGCGTCTCCGACTTCAACGCGCTGCATTCCGGCAAGCACAATGAAAAGGTACAGCTCCGCGCGTTCGATGTGCTCGCGCTGGACGGCGACGATTATCTGGATGCGCTTCCGCGCCTCCGTCCCTTACCGGGCCGGACTAGGTCAGCCGCGAACGGCGAGGGTGCGCTCTTACCGAAGCTGTTGATCTTTTTCCGTTACGGATAGGCCGATGCAGAGAAAGGATCCAGGGCGTGCCTGGAGCCGAACCTCGGGTTCATAAGCATGGCGACGGGCGTGCGACTCGGCAATCATGCCCCGGCTGAATGGCGACGAAAGGCGGCCATCAAATGCCGGACAAAATTTGCGCGGCAGTGCATCCAGATTGTCGGCTTCCGACTAGAAGTAGCGTGGCAGACGTTACAGTAAGCTGCATCGAAGGAGAGCAACGGGGAGGTGCATATGACAAATTGGTCGCCGACGGTAGTGCCTTACGGCGCTGATGAGACCGTCTACCTTGTGTTCGATAGTTCCGGACCGTCACACAGTGATTGCCCCGAAAAGGGGATTGAGCGGGACGACGTCGAAACGATCATCTCCGATCTCCTAACCGGCCAACTCAAAGCTCCGGTTCGCGTAATGGCCTTCAACACACTTGAGCACTGGATCGAGGATGTTTCCAACCAAGTAGCCGAAGAAATTCAAACCCGCTGCGATATCGATGGCGTACCAGTACCCGAACACGTCGAGGACTTTGTTGCAAGCCACACCGGTGCAATTCAGCGGCTTCACTTGGCTTAATTCGTAAATCCGGAGCAGGCCAGAACCGTGCAGCCAAACCATATTTTGCTCATATCGAGAAATGCGCAGCCAAGGCGTCCGCGGCGGGGCATGCCCATAGGTACTTCGACAGGGCGGCTTGCATTGCTCCAAGTCGTCTGAGGTGAACTTCGAGCCTCGCATGTCGCCTCGTGGCCACTTCGGATTGAACGTGGGACCTTGCGGGCGGGCATCTTCGGACAGCAACGTGCCTTAAGCTCGCAGGCGTCGCAATCATGTTTGACGGCGCGATAGAGCGGTGTCTCGCCCAAGACCAAAGAACGGAAGGCCCGCTCCTCTGGCTGGGATCGATACGGCAGCTGATAGTCATGCATCAAACTGCCGGTGCGACACGCAGGAGGTTACTGCGAAGGGCCCTTATCTCGACGTGCCGAGCCCTGCATGTCACCCGAATTCACCATGTGAGAAGTCGAACTTGGCCAGCGCTTCACCTGGGTTACGATAGGTGTCGCCCTTGCCGCCGTCGTCGGACGGCTTGGGGTCGCAATTGTCCTTCTGCGGCTGACAGTCGTCGTTCTTGGCGTCCTTCCAGCCACCATCTTGCTTGGAGTACTCGCCCTTGCCGTCTTTCGAGCGGTCGACCTTCCCGGCATGCTTCGAATAGTCGCCCTTGCGGCCGTCGTCGGAGCAGTCGTCGTGGCCCTGCGCGACCTTGGTCGATTGCGCACCTTCGGCGGCAAACCCGGTGAGACCAGCATCGCGCGCAGGCGCCGCTGCTGGCCCGCCGCCTGTAACTCCGACCTGCAGCGGCCGGGCCGCCGTGGCAAGATGGATGATCATATCCGCTCCGTGGGTGATTTCGGGTCGGTGTGCTATACTCACGCGCGTCATATCTAGATGCCGGAGATTGGCATTGATTTCTTTTTCCTTGTCGGTGTCCAGATGTGCCGTGCCCTCGTCCAGAAACAGGATCTTTGGTCGACGATAGAGCGCGCGCGCAAGCAGTACTCGCTGTTTCTGCCCGCTGGATAATGAGCTTCCCATGTCACCGATGAGGCTGTTGTAGCTCATCGGCATTGCCATGATATCATCGTGAATGCCGGCAATCTGCGCACACTCGATCATCCGTTTCTGATCGAATGTTGTCTCAAAAAAGCAGATGTTGTCGGCGATAGATCCTGACAGCAATTGATCCTCCTGCATCACCGCGCCGATTTGTTCGCGATAAACGCGTGGTCCGATCTGGCCTAGCGGAAAGCCGTCGATCAGGACCTCCCCGCCCGTTGGCTCGAGTAGCCCAAGCATAATCTTGACTAGAGTTGTCTTGCCGCAGCCGGAAGGTCCCATGATCGTCACGAATTGTCCCGGAGCAACGCACAGATTGACGTTGTTAAGAATCAGAGGCTCTCCTTCTGCATAGCGGAAGCACACGTTGCGCAGTTCGATCGCGCCGCGCATCGGTCGCATATACGACAGATCCTGGTCGTGCCCCCGCTCGAGTGGGGTGAGCGCAATATCGGCGAGGCGTTCTAGGTGCAGTCCAATAATGCGCAGCTCCACCAGCTTCTCAATCAGCAGCGCTGTCCGTTCGGCGAACTGCAGCTTGTAGCTGACGAACGCGAATATCATGCCAACCGAGATTAGGTTGTCTAGTGCGAGGCGAGCGGCGAGGTAGATTGTGATTACGTTCTCCAGGCCGAATATCGTGTCGTTGATCGCTTTGAAGCTGATTCTCGCCCGGCCTAGCCGCACGTTGGCATTTACGTATTCAGCATAGCGGTTCAGCCACTGGCTCTCCCGCTCGTTCTCTCGGTTGAGCAGCTTCAGGCTCTGCACCGCCCGCACGGTTTCGATGAAGGTGGAGTTTTCCTGTGCCTTGCTGTGAATGGCCGCTTCGCTCCGTTGTCGGAACATCCTGAAGAGAGCTAGTCGCAAAGCGGCGTACAGCGCGGACGCCAACAGGACGACAAATCCGAGTTGGACGCTGTATGCGAACATCAACGCCAGCATCAACACCGACATGAGACCGTCGATCAAGCCCGTGATCAGTCCCTCCGCGAGCATGTTGCGGATAGGCTCGATCGAGCCGAAGCGCGACAGGATGTCGCCGATGTGCCGCTTTTCGAAAAAGGAGAGTGGCAAACGCACCAGATGATGAAACAGCCGGGCGCCGATCTGAAAGCTCAGCGTGTTCTGCAGAATAAGAACAATGAACGAGCGGGTCGCGGTCGACGCGACTTTGATCAGGACGAGTAGCGCGAATCCAAGCCCGAGTACGAGCAGAAGATCGACGTCGCCTCTGGCGATGACCTCGTCAACCGTGAGCTGCATGTAGAAAGGAGCGGCGAGGATAAGGATCTCGATGACCACCGAGAGAACCAATATTTGCGTCAAGACATGAGAGTTTCCCCTCATTCCGCTCCAGAATGCTGAGAACGGTAATCGCACTCTCTGATCTGTGCAGCAGAACTCTTCAGTGGGTGAGAGTTCAAGCACGACTCCGGTGAGATGTCTCGATGCTTCGGTGATGGGAAACCATTTCTCGCCGGCGGCCGGATCGTGAACTACGATCCCGTTCTTCTTGCACGCCTTCAGGACAACGAAATGATCCATGTCCCAGTGCAGGATAGCCGGAAGACGCAGTTGGCACAGATGGTCAACCTCGATTCGCAGCGGCCGGCATGCCAGGCCCAGGTGAGCCGCTATCTCCATGAGGTCGCGGAGAGTGACACCCTTCAGCGAGATTGCGTACCGCCGCCGCAGGCTATTCATGTCGGTTCGATGGCCATGATAGGACGCTACCATGGCAAGGCATGCCAGCCCGCATTCCGCTGCCTCTGTCTGCCTGATGACCGGGAGGAACCCGCGTCCGCTGAAGTTCAATAGCGCCTGCATACGGCTACATCCTTGCGCTAAACACCGGATCAAGCAGCCACCTCATCAGCGAGCGCTGCTCAAGAATCACGTCGGCCTTGAGCAGCATGCCTGGCTGAAGCGGCGTCTTGAGGCCATAGGCATCGATGTCGGGCCGCTCGGGAGCCACAGTCACGCGGTACGCCGGCTCTTGGAGGGTGATCGGCCCGGTAGCATCATTGCCGGTCAGGATCGTTTGAGAGACTTTTGTTACGCTGCCGCGGTAGGTGCCGAATTTCTGATAGGGAAATGCATCGTAAAGTATCCTGACCTGCTGGCCGGGGCGCACGAATCCGAACGCGCGCGTCGGAAAGAACAGCTCCGCCTGCAAGGTCGAATCAAGCGGGATGATTTCGAGCTGCATATGCTTTGGATCAGCGACCTTGCCGATACTTGCATGCAGCGCGGACACGCGCCCACTCGTCGGCGCCTTGATAACGTAGGCCCGCCGTCCGTCCACCTCGGCGACGCGCTGTTCGATCCAGGAGAGATCGCCGCGCAGTACGCGAACCCTCTCTGCGGCGACGATCGGAAGTTGCTCGAGCGTATGCTGGGCATCAGCCAATTGGGTGCGTCGTACGGTGATCTGCTGATCGAGCGACGCCAAGTGCTGCGCTTGCTCAAGCGCGGCCTGCTCGCGGCGCTTCAGCTCGATGGCCGGCAATGCTCCCTTCGCGATTAGCGTAGCGCCCGTCGATACAAAACTCTCGGAAAGCTTCAGCCGTTCGTTCTGGATGTTGCGCTGGTCCTCGAGTTGGGCAATCTCCCCCTCGATCCCTTTGGTCGTGGAAGCGAGGCGCTCGTGTTCCGAGGCCGTCCGGCGCTCTTCCGCAGCGATCTGTCGCTCGACCACATCGCGTTGCCGCGCCAGCGCTGCAAGAACGGTGGCATTGACGTCATCGCCGTTGGCGCTGATTTGGGAAGTGACTACGGTCAGGAGCGGGTCGCCCTCGGCAACCTCCTGACCCTCCTTGACGTGGAGCTCTTTGATGAAACCCTGTTGTGGCACGAAAATTTTAGCCGTTCCGAAGGTCGGCGTTAGATAGCCGGTGACGGTTTCCTTGCGCGCGTATTGAGCGATGGAGATAAAAACCAAAATGAATGCAACAAGACCCGCAAGAGTCCAGCCGAGGATCGTGCTCGATATCGGCTGCAGCGATACGACCTCGCCCCAGCTGTGGCGTTGATGCAGAAAGTCGATTGCTTCCTGGCGAAATAGAGCTGGCCGTGTCGCCATGGACGCACCTCGTTGCTACGCGTTCATTCGTCGATTTGAGGCTGCGCGTAGTATTCTCTACGCCGCGCCACGGGTGCGGACGGGTATCGCCTAATGCGGTGGAGAACCGCTCCCCCGCTATGGAGAAGCGGTTCGCCCGCGCATCTCGCCTTTACGTAGATTGCACCTGGATCCCGAGGACGTTGACTCCGATGTTTGTGTCGTTGATGTTGACCAAGCCGAATTGTGTGTTGTTGTCGCCACCGCAACACTTGTCGTGGCCGCGCTTGTCGCCGCCAGCGGCTACGAGGTCGAGTTCGTGGTCGCGCAGTTCAACAGGGTGGGTAACTTCATGCATGTTACTCTCCTTTGTACTCTCTTGGATGTTGATGGCGCCGTACTAACGGCTACCACTATCCTCTAGTCGGAAGCCGCCAATCTGGATGCAACGCCGCGTAAACTTTTCCCGGCATAATCCTTGCCGTTCATTGATACCGCTTGACGTCGAAGAGATCGCAATCAAGCTCGTTACGAGCGCTCACGCCACTCCTGTTCGATCAAGCGCGCACTCCAGCAGAGAAAAGCAATGGCCGTCATGGGGGACAACGGGCGCCCTCAATTCGCGTTTAATCCGCCGACCGGATCGGCGATCGGTGCTGCCATGGCCGAGTGACCAGCTACAAGTCCGGGCTGGGTTAATGAGGCGTATCTAAATCATTTTGATGAGGGGCCAGCGATGGCTTGGAGTCCTACCCGCCCTTGAATAATGCGAAAACACTGTTCACCGGAATGTCAGCGTTTTCGATGGTGACGATTCGATCCACCAATTCCGTTCGGTGTCGGAGCGGACCTAAGCGTGGCCCTCTAACACCCAATTCAGGACTCGGAGGGCATCGCTCCGATCCGTGCATTGTTCTGTTGGACCACAGTCCGCTAGAGCTTTCACCCATCGAACGCCCGTAGCGCCGCCTTCGCATTGGAGCGTTACGACATAACCATCCTGCAGCAACAACTTCGGACCGGTCGCGTTCATGACCATCCTCATGAACTCCTCGGGCCCAGTGATGAAGCCTTCTGCGACGACAGGTCCTGTCACCGGTACTATCGTGAGCCAGTAGTAGACGGCGCCCGCTTCCTCTCCGCCGATGATGATCGTACCCTCGCGGCTCAGTTCTTCGATGATATCATCGTGCAGGTCCATGTGCTCATGCCCTCAAACAGGATAAGGTCGCTGTCAACGGGTTGTGCATGTTACATTCCTCGGGTGTTGACGGCGCCGTAGTAACAACTGCCATCCACCTCTAGTCGGAAGCCGCCGATCTGGATGCAACGTCGCTCGAATTTTGCCGATAAGGAATAACGCTTGTCGTTATTGATGCCGTATGACCTCGAAGAGATCGCAATCAAGATCACTGCGGGCGCTCACGCCACTCGTCCTCGATCAAGCGAGATGGCATGGCCAAGCCCCTCGAGGTTCCGAGCGACATACAGTTCCTTGTCGCGCACTCCGAACTAAGAGAATATTGGGCCTTCATGCGCCATGACGGCTCTCAAATTTCACGTTCTGAAATCCGTCGACGAGCCCGTCGATCGGTGCTGTGAGGCTGGAACCCTCGCTGCGGCAAAATGCAATCATGTCCATCGCGTGCCGCGATTGAGCAGGTCTCCGCGGCTCGGGTGGCAAGTGAGCATCACTCGCGTGGCAAGCGAGCATGAAGTGTTGCTCGCCGGGGCAAAATCAAAATGCAAAATCAAAATCATGTTCATCGCGTGCCTCGATTGGGCAGTCACCGCGGCTCGCGTGGCAAGCGAGCATCACTCGCGTGGCAAGCGAGCATGAAGTGTTAAGCGCTGGCTGCGCCCTGACGAAAACGTCACGATTTTGTGATGGCGCAGATTGAAACAATTTTCAGCATCAAAGTTGATTTCCCCCAACGGCTCATTTCGCATCAGGAAATGCAAGCCACCAGTTTTCTGGAAATGCAAGCCACCAGTGTTCAGGAAATGTAAGCCAGCAATATTCGCTGGACGGGAATAGTTGCGTCTGCGTTACGAAGGGGTGACTTCGATTATGCCCCATCACGGAGCCGAGTTCACAAAGGCAGAGTCTCGCTCCGGCGCAGCGCAGGATGATACCTATCTCAATTGCGAGACGGCTCTCAATTACGAGACGGCGCTAATCGAGTGCGCCGCCGGATCGCAGTCTGCCGTCGGCAAGATCTACGCCCGGGAGAAGGACCAGCTACGCGCGGTGGCGCACCGGATCGTCCACGATAGGTCGCGTGCGGAGGACGTCATCCACGATGCATTCGCGCAGATTCTCCGATGTGCCAAAGACTTCGACCCTGCACGCGGATCCGCGCGCGGCTGGATCTACGCGATCGTCCGCCACACAGCACTCAGGATGCAGAAGAACGCCAGGCGGGAACTCGCGCTCGAGGACCACACCCTGAACGCCATCTGCGAGCGGGAACGGACGCTACCGAACCCCGCTTCTCGCATCCCGGACAGCATGACGCTCCGGACCATGCTCGATCAACTCGAGCCAAAGCACCGCGCGAGCCTGCTTCTGGCGATCATCGACGGGCGTACGCATGAGGAGATCGCCGAATACCTCCAGGTTCCGGTCGGAACGGTCAAGGCGTGGATCCGGAGAGAGCTGGTGGCCATGCGCCGGCAGCTCGAATGAGGCATGAATTTGTTTTGCGCGCTGCATCCATCGGGGCGCGTCGACGACAGTAGGGTGAGGGTGCCGGGATCCGGAGCAGGCATGGGCCCGTCGCAACCGCGAAGTTAGGAGCGAAACCATGTCTATCCTGAGCTGGGTTACGAGCATTCTCGGACTGGCAAAGATTCCGGAAACCGACGTCACACGCGAGGAATACAAGCCAACCACGCTCGACGACAGCGGCAACGGCGAGCACGTCAAGTGGAATGACGATCACAACGGTCGCGACGACTACTCCAAGCACGATGGTGGCTGGAAGGACGCCAAGAACGACGACTGCCAGCCGCAGAAGGACTATTGCGACCCCAAGCCGTCCGAGGGCGACACCTATCGTAACCCGGGTGAAGCGTTGGCCAAGTTCGACTTCTCACATGGCGATTTAGGCTCGCATGGCCCGGATCATTCGAGTGACATGCAGGCTGCGCTCGCTTCGATGTCGTCCGACGACGCGCTCGAATACGCCATCGGCCAGATGGGCCCCGCGGATCACTTCGACGGAGAGTTCCACATGCCGGCGGACGTGTCGCACGGCACGGACGCCTGATGCGCCGCAAGGCCCGCCTGGCACGGAATGCGCGAGAGTAGTTTCTGAGAAAAAAGGCGGCGGTCATGAACCAAGTAGAAGAACGCGAACTGTTCGAACAAGAGCGGAAAATCTTCGAAGCCGGGGTGCAGCGTGCGGACAAGCGATCCGGCTCTTTCAATTTCTTGACTTGGTCCTTCTTCAGCGCCGCGCTGATTGCCTGCGAAGAGTTTCTTGTCGCCATGTTCAAATCCGCGGCGGCCGAGCAGGAGGACGCGAAAACGGCTCAGGCAGGCGCCGCGCCGCAGGCGGCGAATGACCATCCGCCGGCCATTGATCCCTCGAAAACGGGCAGCGCAGAGGATGAGACGGCCAAAAGGCCCGCCGCGTCGTCGGAGGCGCGTGCGGCCCGGTTCGATCCGACCGGGCTTTTGGCGCAGCCGCATGACGATGCGCTCAAGCCGAGCGCCGCCCGCAGCGAAGCTGTCGCCGCCGAGGGGGCGGGAGCGGCGGAGGCGGCGATGATGCCGAGTCCCGCCATCATAACGCTCACACCTCAATCGAAGATAGTTCCGTCAACCCGCTATCAGCGGATTCCCACCTCGGAGGCACTCAAATGCAGGGTGGGTCAACGCTCGAATCCGTTCAGTCCAACGTGCTACTCTTTCAGCCCGTCGATCAGCCCGTCGATGATCGGCTTCGCTCCCCTGCTTGGAGCTGTCGGCAGTCTCAGCAATGACGTGGTGGGAGGGATCGCGCCGGTCGAGGCGCCGCCGGTGCTCGCAACGGTGACCGACACCGTAAGCACGCTGACCCATGACGTGGGCGGCACGATTGCGCCGGTCGAGGCGCAGCCGGTGCTCGCGACCGCGACCGACACCGTAAGCACGCTAACCAACGACGTGGGCGACACGATTGCGCCGGTCGAGGCGGCGGTGCAGCCGGTGCTCGCAACGGTGACCGACACTGCGGGTACGCCGACCGATGACGTCGGCGGCACGATCGCGCCGGTCGAGGCGGCGGTGCAGCCGGTGCTCGCGACGGTGACCGACACTGCGGGTACGCCGACCGATGACGTCGGCGACACGATCGCGCCGGTCGAGGCGGCGGTGCAGCCGGTGCTCGCAACGGTGACCGACACTGCGGGTACGCCGACCGATGACGTCGGCGACACGATCGCGCCGGTCGAGGCGGCGGTGCAGCCGGTGCTCGCGACGGTGACCGACACTGCGGGTACGCCGACCGATGACGTCGGCGACACGATCGCGCCGGTCGAGGCGGCGGTGCAGCCGGTGCTCGCAACGGTGACCGACACTGCGGGTACGCCGACCGATGACGTCGGCGACACGATCGCGCCGGTCGAGGCGGCGGTGCAGCCGGTGCTCGCGACGGTGAGCGACACTGCGGGTACGCCGACCGACGACGTCGGCGACACGATCGCGCCGGTCGAGGCGGCGGTGCAGCCGGTGCTCGCAACGGTGACCGACACTGCGGGTACGCCGACCGATGACGTCGGCGGCACGATCGCGCCGGTCGAGGCGGCGGTGCAGCCGGTGCTCGCAACGGTGACCGACACTGCGGGTACGCCGACCGATGACGTCGGCGGCACGATCGCGCCGGTCGAGGCGGCGGTGCAGCCGGTGTTCGCAACGGTGACCGACACTGCGGGTACGCCGACCGATGACGTCGGGACGATCGCGCCGGTCGAGGCGGCGGTACAGCCGGTGCTCGCGACGGTGACCGACACTGCGGGTACGCCGACCGATGACGTCGGGACGATCGCGCCGGTCGAGGCGGCGGTACAGCCGGTGCTCGCGACCGTGACCGACACCGTGGGTACGCTGACCAACGACGTGGGCGGCACGATCGCGCCGGTCGAGGCGGCGGTGCAGCCGGTGCTCACAACGGTGACCGACACCGTGGGCACGCCGACCGATGACGTCGGCGGCACGATCGCGCCGGTCGAGGCGGCGGTGCAGCCGGTGCTCACAACGGTGACCGACACCGTGGGCACGCCGACCGATGACGTCGGCGGCACGATCGCGCCGGTCGAGGCGGCGGTGCAGCCGGTGCTCGCGACGGTGACCGACACTGCGGGTACGCCGACCGATGACGTCGGGACGATCGCGCCGGTCGAGGCGGCGGTGCAGCCGGTGCTCGCGACGGTGACCGACACTGCGGGTACGCCGACCAATGACGTCGGCGACACGATCGCGCCGGTGACCGGTGACGTGGCGCAACCGGGCAATATGGCTAGCGACGCTCTTGCGAGCGCAGCGCCGGTCGATGAGACGACCGAGCCGGTGCTCACCACAACGGCTGCCGCCCTGAGCGATCCGACCAGCGACGTGGCCGATCCGGCCGACACCGGGAACGCGGCCAGCGACGCTCTTGCGGATGCGGCGCCGGTCGATGAGACGACCGAGCCCGTGCCCACCACAGCGGCTGCCGCCCTGAGCGATCCGACCAGCGACGTGTCCGGTCCGGCCGACACCGGAAATGCGGCCAGCGACGCTCTTGCGGATGCGGCGCCGGTCGATGAGACGACCGAGCCAGTGCCGACCACAACAACTGCCGCCCTGAGCGATCCGACCAGCGACGTGTCCGGTCCGGCCGACACCGGGACCGCGGCCAGCGACGCTCTTGCGAGTGCGGCGCCGGTGAATGACACCACCGAGCCGGCGCCCACGACAACGGCTGCCGCCCTGAACGATCCGACCAGCGACGTGTCCGATCCGGCCGACACCGGGAACGCGGCCAGCGACGCTCTTGCGGATGCGGGACCGGTGGATGACACCACAGGCGACGTGATCGCCTTGAACGACGCGCCACCGCCATCAGAAAATGCTCTGTACACCGGAACCGAGTACACTGATTACGGCGTTAACCTGAGCAGCGATCCCCCGCAGGATACCGAGTCTTCGGCCGACGCCGCATCGGCTCATGAAACTGGGCCGCCGCCTCCTGACATTGTGGATACGAGTCATCCAACAGATCACCCTGAACATGCCATCCTATAGCGGGGCGAACATGGCGGCCGCCGAGACACTGAGCAATCCGCCGCGCAGCCATTCTGCGGATCAGCTTCGCGTCGTACCCGGCGGAGAGGCTCGCGATCATCTTGGACCTGTCAACCCGCTGGCCGCCTGGCGTTCGGTCGCGCGCACGAACCTGATCGCGGTCGCGGCATTTTCGGTCGTCGTGAATCTGCTGATGCTCACGATGCCGATGTACCTGTTCCAGATATCCGACCGCGTGCTGACGAGCCGCAGCCTCGAAACCCTACTGATGCTCTCGGCTCTCGCGCTGGCGTTCATCGGCATCCTCTCTATCGTCGACATTCTGCGTCGGCAGGTGCTGGGGCGTCTTGCGACCAAGATGGAGGCCTTGCTTGGCGCCGCAGTGCTGGCGAGCAGCATCAACAACGCCAGAGCCGGCGAGGGCGGGACCATCCATGCGGTCCGCAGCCTTCACCAGGTGCGCGGATTCATCTCGAGCCCCGTCATGCTTCTGCTGATGGACGCGCCGCTCTCGCCTCTCTACTTTGGAGTCATATTCCTCGTTCACCGAGATCTCGGCTGGATCGCCGTCGTGGCTGGCTTGGCCCTCGCGCTGATTGCACTGATCAACCAAAAAGCGACTTCGGAACGTCTGGGCCAGGCAGGCCTGCATGCCGCCGAGGCCGATGCGGCGGCCGAGTCGCTGGCGCGAAATTCGCAGGTGATCAATGCGATGGGAATGCTGAGCGAGAGCATTCTCCATTGGGGTCGCCGGCAGGCGCCGGCTCTGACGGTGCAGAGCCAGGCGCTCGACCGGAATTTCTGGATCAGCGGTGCATCGAAGTTCGTCCGGCTCGTGGCCCAGATCACGATCCTCGGTACGGGCGCCTATCTGGCCCTCAATGCCGAGATCACCGGCGGCATGATGATCGCGGCCGCGATCATTGCCGGCCGCGCCCTGCAGCCGCTTGAGGGCTTGATCGAGGGATGGCGCAGCTGCGTTCAGGCGCGATCGGCCTATGCGAGCGTCAAGCAGGCGGTCGAGTCATTCCAGCGCGAGACGCCGAAGCTGCGCCTGCCCAAACCGCAAGGGCGCCTGGCCGTGGATCGCGTCCTGTACCTGCCGCCAGGCTCGAAGGAGCCGGTGCTCAATGGTGTCTCGCTGGAGCTCGCGCCCGGAGAGTCTCTGGCCATTGTCGGACCGTCCGGATCGGGCAAGTCGACCCTTGCGCGCATTCTGGTGGGCTGTCTGACGCCTACCGCCGGTAAGGTCAGGCTGGACGGAACGGAGCTGCGCAACTGGGATCGCCGCCAATTCGGGGAATATACCGGCTACCTGCCCCAAGAGGTCGAGCTATTTCCGGGAACCATCAAGCAGAACATCTGCCGTATGCGCGACGACCTGCCCGACGCGAGCATCTATGAGGCGGCGATGTTCTCGGGCATCCACGACATGGTCTGTCAGCTGCGGCAAGGATACGAGACCGCGCTCGACCGCGGCGGCGGGCCGCTCTCCGGAGGACAGAAGCAGCGCATCGCGCTCGCGCGGGCGTTCTTCGGTAATCCATGCCTTGTCGTGCTCGACGAGCCCAACTCGAATCTCGACGCAGCGGGCGAGCAGGCCCTGACCGAGACCCTGCAACGCGCCAAGAAGCGCGGGGTGACCGCAGTGGTCGTAACCCTGCGCCCGGCGCTGCTGAACAGCGTGGACAAAGTGCTCATCCTGCGGGCCGGACACGCGGAAGCATTTGGATCTCCGACCGACGTGCTGCATCGCCTGGTTCGGTCGGCCGGCGGGGCCGGCGGAGACAACCCAGAGCAGCCGCGACGCATCGAATCCTCGGGCCGGTGACCAGCGCGGGAGGACGGCATGAGAGCGGAAAAGGAGAGCATCGGCGAGTGGTACCGCAGCGTTCCGCAGAGCGCCAAGTGGCCCATCTTCACCGGCCTCGCGATGCTGGTCGTTTGGCTCGGTTGTTTCGGTGTTTGGGCTGGAGTCGCTCCACTGAACAGTGCGGTCGTCGCCCCGGGCACGTTCGTAGCCACCGGACAGAACAAGCTGATCCAGCACTTCGAGGGCGGCATCATCCGCGAGATTGCGGCCAAGGACGGTGATGTCGTCGAGGCGAACCAGGTACTGGTTCGCATGGACGACACCGCTGTCAACGCCAAGCTGAGGCGGTTGGTTTTGAAGAAATATCGACTGCTCGCCATGAAGGCGCGTCTCGAAGCCGAAATGAGCTCTTCAGAGACTATCGAAACTCCGGCCGCATTCAGCGAAAGCGCACGTGATCCGGAAACCCAAGCGATTCTTGAGCGGCAACGTGCCGAACTGTGGGCACGCCGGGCTAGTCTCGTGACCCAGGAAAGCGTACTCCTGAAGCAAATCGCCGGGCTGGAGGAAAGCATTCGCGGATATCAGGCGCAAGTGCAGTCCACCAAACAGCGTATTGCCCTGTTCGCCGAAGAGCTGAAGGACAAGAATTCGCTCCTTGGCCAGCAGTTGGTCCGCAAGTCGGATGTGCTGGCGCTGCGACGATCCGAGGCGAGTCTCGGGGGAGAACTCGGCGAGTATCTCGGCCGCATCGCCGATTCGAAGGAGCGGATCGCTCAGGCGAACGAAAGAATAGCCCAGCTCCACTCGACTGCGCTCCGGGATGCGATCAAGGAGCTGCGCGAGACCGAGGCGGAGCTGGACGACGTCGAGGAGCAGATTCGCGCCGCCCGGGACGTGGTCGACCGGGTCGATGTCCGTTCGCCGGTCCGTGGCATCGTGGTGAAGAAGAACTTCCATACGCCGGGCGGCGTCGTCTCTCCTGGCGCCGTGATCCTTGAGCTCCTACCGATAGGCGAAGAGCGCATCATCGAGGCGCATGTGAATCCCAAGGACATTTCGCATGTTAGCGTAGGTCAGGAGGCGCTGGTGCGGCTGCCGGCGCTCAACCAGCGTATCACGCCCATGGTCGGGGCGAGCGTCATCTACGTGTCGGCGGACGCCTTGTCGGAGCAGGTACAGGTGAAGGCCGAAACGCGCCCCGACAGTAACACGCGTCGGGACTTCTACATCGTTCGGGTGGGCCTGGACCAAGAAGATATTCTCAGGCGTATGCCTGAATTTATCCCGACGCCTGGGATGCCCGCCGACGTTTACATCAAGACCGGAGAGCGTACGTTTTTCGAGTACATGATGAAGCCGGTCTTCGACAGTTTCTCCCGCGCTTTCCGCGAAACCTGAATGGACGAGCAATCTGGTCGTCAATTCCGAGCACCCACGAGTATCCGTGATTAACGGCGTTCGAGCGATTGGTGCGATGCGTAATCTTGCGTGTCCAATGCTTCTGCTATTGGCTTGCGGATCAACCGAAAATGAATCCGCTCAAGGAACGATCAGGGGGATGGAACGCAGATGTCCGGTCAGGTGTTGGAAGCGCGCCGCACCGGTCGCGCTGTACCCGGCCACCTCCGAGAGCGAGAATGATCTCGTTCAACCAGCTTAACCGGAAGACTGGCCACCGCATCAAGTACCTGAGGGTAGACGCCGAGGAAGTCTCCAACGAGGACATCGTCAAGGGTTACGCGCTCGACAAAGACACTTTCATCGAGGTCTTGAAGGAGGAGCTCGAAAACGTTGCACTGGAATCCACCCGCACGATCGAGATCGACGAGTTTGTCGACCGCAGTGATCCAGTACGTCAAAGTTACCAAGGACATGCTCGATCTCGCCAAGCACATCGTGAACCAGAAGGCAGGCCGGTTCGAACCCGAGAAGTTCGAGGATCAGTACGAAACAGCCCTGATCGACCTCATCAACCAGAAGCGCGCCGGCAAGCCAAACACTCCGAAGGAGCGTCCCGCCGCCGGCAACGTCGTCGACCTGATGGAGGCGCTGCGCCGGAGCGTTGGCAAGGAGCAGCTCTCGAACGCCACGAAGAAGGCGGGGAAAGCGGCCGCCGGACAGAAGGAGATGTTTGCTCGCGGTCTCCGGTGAGAAGCCGGCGAAGGAGAACGCCGCAAAGAAGACGACGTCGAAGCCGCAGCGGAATTCGGCATAGAACGGCTCCGCCGCAGCCGCGATGAAGTCCGCGGCGTCAGCCGAGAGGTCGGGTTTGTCTGAAATGGAAGCCGTTCGGAGTGAACCTGCGGGCCACGGCGCGGGCCTTGTCCTCGTAGGTCTCCAGCGCGATTTTCTGGGCGAGCATGACATCTCCGATCGGCAGCGCGCCGATCGGCATGAAACACAACCCCTCCTGCAGGCAACCTCTTTCGTCGATCTCGCACACGTTCACCGAGGCCCCGGCGTGGATCTTGTACCGCTTTCCGCTGTCGCTTCCGACGACCTCAAAGTAGCCCCTTCTGCCGAACTGCTCCCGCTGGCTCGGCGACAGCCATTTTTGCAATAGCCTCAGCGACCGGCCCTCCGGCGTGCCCTCGGCGCCGTGCCTGATGAAAAGGCTTCGCGTCGCTCTCAGGCGGGAGCGGGCGCCCGGCGGCAACGGTCGAAAGCCAACCATAGCGACTAACCGCCGACCAACCTGGGGAAGAAGAGGGTTTGTTCCGCAGTGGGGTCGAACATTCGGATCTGCGAGGTCTGACCGGAACTCGTCCGGACCGCGGCGGTGAAGCCGGCCTTCGTCAGCTCATTGAACCGCTGCTCCGCCTTCGCCACGCCCTGGACGTCGTCGGGGTTGAAAGGGTGACGGCTGTCGCCGGTGCGGTCCATCACGATCTGAATCGCCATGATCGTTCTCCTCGGATTGATGATAGCCAAAGGACCCCACCCAGTATCGGACCGACCTGACGGACTTTCAATAGAAGAACACCTCAATCGGAAGACCCAGCTCGCGCGGCCCGCACTCAGTCCGGCGGGCACTCCGGGCAGGTATCGCCCATCGAGTCCAGCATGTCCCGAACCTCTGGGACCGCTTGCTCCGGAGAGAGGCCGCACGGTGGTTCCTTTCGGGCGATGTCGAAGGCACGCTGCCGGGCGTGCGGATCGCCGCGATCTTGCATCCAGCCGTGCTCTTCGCATTCGCAGATGGCGCCAGCCTCCTGGAAGACGGAGATCGCCCGACCGCGTAGCGTCCGGATCGCGGGATCGTGCTGCTTGTCCACGTGTTCCCGGTGCACGAGGCCCAGCCCGCGTGTTAGGTCCACTGTCAATCCCGGCTACGGTACGGTCCTGCATCCAGCGGAGCCCTTCACGCTCGCTGTGATTTTAATCTTTCTTATGGTGCGAGAACCGACCTATATCGCGGGCCGGAGGACGCAAGGATGTTTGGAAAAACGCGACGAGAGAAGAGACTACGCGAGCATGACGCCGAGGAGGCTCAGGCGCGATACGAGCGGAACAAGCGTGCCGGCAAGACTATTTACGCTAGGATCGCGGACTTGAAGAAAGTGCCGCGCGAAAATCTGCCGGATGCGGTGTTCTTGCTTTTCATGGAGGCAAAGCAGCAGAGCGAGCTGATTCGGCGATCGATAAAGGACCGTACCCACTATGACTTCAATTTCGGTGGGATGACCGACGGCGACCTCGCGACTTACCTTGCGCAGGACGCTGCGTACGCGCTCCGGGATCACGTCACAAATCCGCAGACATTCTTCGAGGCGATGTCTGAGCAATTGCCCGACGTACATTTCACGATCCAACAGCTGGACGGCGTTTCGATGGTTGCCGCGATGATCCGTGAGCAGCGGCTGGACGGAATTCTGGAAGGCTTGCGACTTGCCGGGTTATTGAACGAAGTGCCAAACCGCCGTCGCGCCGGCTCGGAGACCGAAGGGTCGGGTTAGGTCTCAATTCGAGGCGGCTGCTTTCACCAATACAGGTCCGTCAAGGAAACAAACGGACTCACGGATCATTTTAGCTTTCGATTGCTGTAGGTGGCTTAAATTTCCCCAAGTAGTTAGAAAGCCGCGTGTGCACGGGTAGATCAAAGAAAATCTAGCGGCGGGCGGTAAACATGTCCGCTTTTCACCGAGTACCCGACGCAAGAGGGGTCGCGCTGCAGGTCCGAGTCGGGGTACGAGCGCCTATTCTGCGCCGCGCGAACCTGTCGGATCTGCTCCTGACGACCGACCTGACCGCGAGTCGCGTGTCAAGCTGCGACGCTCTTTGCGTGTTTGATCCGCCGCAGCTCGTCGAATTCCAGTTCCGCTGCCGTCTTTGCAATGGTCAGCATTCGCGCAGCGTCGGCGATGTTTTCCTCGGAGTGGTTGGCCATCACCTGCATGCGAATTCGGGCTGCACCCTTGGGAACGGCGGGAAACTCTACGAGGTTGGCGACCAATCCGAGTTCGATCAGGCGTCTGGAAACGAGACGTGCAAGGCCTTCCGAGCCCATTTTGACGCAAACGATTGCTGACGGGTCGCCGTAATAGTCGAGGCCCGCCTGCTTCAACTCGCGTCGCAACGACAGGACGTTGGCTAGCATCTTGCGCCGTAGCGCATCCCCCTCGGCGGACCCGATGATCTCGAACGCTTTGAGGACCGTCGCCGCCTGCGCCGGCGAGAGGGCATTGGAGAAAGTGGCAGGCGCGCTGTAAAAGCGCAGATATTCCTGCACCGCTCGGCTCTTGCAGGCGACAAACCCGCCGTTTGACGCAAAAGTCTTGGAAAAGCTCCCCATCACAAGGTCGACCTTGCCGAGCATGTTCTGCAGGCCGATGTGGCCGCGGCCGTCCTCGCCGAGACAACCAAGATCATGTGCGACGTCGACGACGAGCGTCGCATTGAATTCGTGGCAAAGCGCCTGCAGGGCAGCAAGATCGGGCGTGTCCGAGTCCATCGAGAACAACCCCTCGGTGATCACGAGGATTCCGTTCTCGTTGTCCTTGGCCCGGATTTTGGCGAGGATATTCCGGCAATAATCGTTGTCCAGATGCCGGAACAGATGAAGGTTTTGGGTTGCGGCGTGAGCGCCTTCCTGCAGGCAGGAGTGTGCCAGCATGTCCATCACGATATGGTCGGCCGACCTGACGAGACCCTTCACGACGCCGAAGCCCGCGGCCCAACCCGTCGGGTACAGCACCACATGGTCCATCGCAAGAAACTCGGCGATCTTGCGTTCGAGTGCAACCGAGTACGACGTGTTGCCTACGAGCGCAGGAGAACCTGCGCTATGTACCCCGCAGCGCTCGATAGTCTCGATGGCCGTTGCCTTGATGGCCGGATGCGATGCCAGGCTGAGATAGTCCTGCGAAGCAAAGTTGACGCCGAGCATCCTGTTGCCCCGGTCATCCTGGGCCGAGCAAACGGTCTTGGGGCCGTCCTCCGTGGCACGAGAGAAGGGCCAGAGCCCGCGATGCCGGCGCAGATCCTGCCAGCGGAAGAAACCTTCGGTGCGTCCCAAAAGGTCCGAGCCACCGGGGACGCGGAAGTCCCTCATGCTGCCCATCAATGCGGCCGGCGCAACGCCAGCGTATGAATCGTTTGAAGCCATCCCGTAACCCAAATTTTTTTGTTCTGCCGAGAGCGTAGGATGCCCGGGACGAGATTAATTCCTGGTTGGATATTGGGAGATTTTCCGACGTTTTTCGGAAAAATGCGTGTGTGGTTGTCTCCACCTTAAGCGCTTCACAGAAAGTCGGGTCGAAACGCCAAAACGGGTCGGGAAAAGCCTTGCGGCGCCGTGCGCGTAAAGACGGCGTTAACCATAATGGCGCAATGTGTCCCTCACGTTCCGATACATCTGGAGCAAGTGAGGAATCCATGATTGGCGTCCCGAAAGGCCAGCCATTCCGCAAAATTTCAAGCCGGGTCGCGGCGGCAGTGATGGTTGTGAATGCGCTCTCCGCGCCCGCATTCGCTGCGGATTTGAGACTGCCTGTGAAGGCGGCCCCGCCCATCCAGCCTGTTCCGGTATTCTCATGGACCGGCTTTTATATCGGCGCGAACGGCGGCTGGGGCTCAAGTCGCAACTGCTGGGATCTTGTTCCGCCCACGCCGGTACCCCCTGCGCTGCTCGGCCCCGAAGGCTGCCACGATGCGACAGGCGGGGTAGCCGGCGGTCAAATCGGTTATCGCTGGCAGGCAGGCGCCGCGGTCTTTGGTCTGGAAGCGCAGGGTAACTGGGCTGACCTCAACGGCAGCAAGATCAGCCCGCCGTTCCCGACCACGACCAACCGGTCACGGATCGAAGCGTTCGGCCTGTTCACCGGCCAGATCGGCTGGGCCGTCCAAAATACACTGTTCTACGTCAAGGGCGGCGGCGCCGTCACCGATAGCCGCTTTCGCTACACCGACAACGCGACCGGCACCGTTCTCGGCGCTGCGAACGACACGCGATGGGGAGCCGTAGTAGGCGTCGGCCTTGAATTCGGCTTCGCTTCGAACTGGTCGGTCGCTGTGGAGTACGATCATCTGTTCATGCAGGACCGTACGTTTGACTTTACCAGCCCGGCTGGCGCTTACGCCGGCACGGTGGCCACCCGTCAAGATGTTGATCTCGTCACGGCCCGTGTGAACTACAGGTTTGGCGGCCCGGTGGTCGCGAAATACTGACAGCGCTGAAGTTCGACGCATAAAGAAAGGCGGGCCGAAAGCCCGCCTTTCTTTATGGGCAATGTAAGCCGCTCGGCAGAACGCTTTTTGAGCGTGAGCCTAGGCGGCCGGACTCTGACGAGCGACCGAAGGCAGATGCGACCGCATCTTGCCCAGCAGCCGCTGCAGGTCGACGGGCTTCGTATCAAAATCGGAGCAGCCGACTTCGACGCTCTTGTCGCGATCGCTGGCGAGCGCATGGGCGGTCAGCGCAATGATCGGAATGGCGGATGTCGCCGGATTGGCCTTGATCCGCTGTGTTGCTTCCCAACCGTCCATTTCGCCGAGCGCCACATCCATCAGGATCAGATCGGGCAATTCGCTCGCTGCCATGTTCACGCCCGTTGGACCGTCACAGGCACAGCAGACAGAGAAGCCGTTGCGCTCGAGACGGCGCGTAAGCATGTCCCGGTTCATCTCGTTGTCTTCGACCAGCAGAATCCTATGCATTGGCAATCCCGGCTGACGCAGGCAGAGCCGTGTCGGTGAGGTCGGGGACGAGCGTCGCCGCGGCGTAACGATCGGTCTTTCGCCGGCCTTCGACGAGCGGTATGCTGACCGTGAAGCGGCTGCCTTTCCCGGGTTCACTTTCCACGGTGATTTCGCCGCTCATCAACTTGCAGAGCCTTTGGCTGAGCGCCAGCCCAAGCCCCGTACCGCCATACTTGCTGGTGCTGGAGTCGTCGGCGACGGTGAATTTCTCGAACAGTTTCGCCATTTGATCCGGCGCGATGCCGATTCCCGTGTCCACAACGTCAACGACGAGTTGATCTCCCGCCGCGCTCTTCAGGCGTCGTGCGGCAATCTCCACCTTCCCGTTGTGGGTGAATTTCGTGGCGTTATCGGTCAATTGTCCGACGATGTTGCGAAACTTGCCGGCATCGCAGAGCGCGGTCCCGAGATCGGGGGAGATCGAGCAGGCGAACTCGTTCCCGCTTGCCTCGACCGAGGTCATCGCCTTCTCAGCGATCTCGCGGAACAAGGCGCAGAAATCCGTCTCTTCCAAGTGCAGCTCCATCTTGCCGGCTTCGATCTTCGAAAGATCGAGCACCTCGTTGACGAGCTTCAAGAGGTGTTGCCCAGCCATGTGGATCTTGGTCAGGTCAGCAATGCCCTCGCGATCGTCGTCGAGTTCGGCGTCTTCGAGCAGCATCTGGCTGTAACCGATCACCGCGTTGAGCGGCGTGCGCAACTCGTGACTCATCTTGGCCAGAAATTCCGATTTCGCGGCTCCCGCGCGCTCGGCTTCCTCGGTAGCCGCGCGCAGCGCCGACGCCGTTGCCATGTGCTGGCGCATCTCGCTTTCAAGCTCGCTCTGCGATGCCTGGATCTTCGCGTAGTAGAGCGCCATCATCGCCACATAGATCGACGCTGCCGTCGTCGAGACGAGCCCGAGCCCCTGCATCGCAGCAACTGGCAGTTTGCTGTTGACTTCGAATGCATGGAAATAGAAGAAGCTGAAGATCGCGACGTTGACTGCGAACATGATCATGACGATCAGTCGTAGCTTGCTCGAGGAGCCCAGATAGAAGAAAGCGAGCAACGGTATGACGAGCACCCAGGCGAGCGTGGGAGACGTCACGCCGCCATAGAAGAAGCAGCTCCAGAGGATACAGAAGATCAGGTTTTCGATCGAGACCAGCGCGAGCGTGTCGTAGGTCGCGCCGGCGCGCAGGATGAACGGAAATACCCAGAACAACGTGATCGACGCCGCGAGCACTGCCACGTCATATCCCGGCGCGGGGTCAAGCAGATAGATCGAAATCGGAACGACGTTTCCGATGAAGGGACCCAGGATGTGACTGACGAGAAACACGTGAGCACGGTTTCGCGTATCGCGATCGGCGGCGATGCTGGGCGGAATGAAGTAGTTGACCAGCTTGTCGAGGGCAGCAATCGCCCTTGCAAATTTGTCTTTCATGAAACTGAGCCAGCTTCTGCGAGTTGGTTTTCCGATATTCCGGTCCGTCGTGCTTGCGCTCGTGCAAGCAGAAATATGCAATTTCCGGCAGCTAACCTTTTCAGAGCTCAATTAAAACCCCGTTAATCGGCCAGACTTCCTGGCTAAACCGAATTTTAAAGGGCCGAGGGCTAGCCTGCGCCCAATTTGAATTGACGGGTGGCGACATGCCCTTTTTGCAAGAAGTCGTTAGGCTTATCGATTGGTTTATTCCGACACGGTCAAAGCTCGAGCGCTCCGATCGGGGACTCGCGCAGAACTTCATATTCACACACCTGTTCGGGCCGCTGCTTTCACAGTCCATCAGTCTGTTTCTCTATCTCAGCGACCCGCACCGGGGCGCTGCCTGCTGGACCGTAATCGTCTGCATCTGGCTGTTCTGGACGCTTCCGTTCGTCTACAGGGCGAGCGGCAATCTGCAGCTCTCGGCGCTGATTTCCGTCGAGCTGCTTGCTTTCACCTCGCTGTTCGGCGCCTATTTCTACGGCGGAGTCAGTTCGCCATTTCTCCCGTGGTTGCTCGTCAGCCTGCTGCTCGGCTTCTTCTATATTTCGCAACGCCCGATCCTCATCGTTGGCCTGTTCACCTTCAACATTCTTGGCTTCGTTCTCGCCTACCTGCTGTGGGACTTTCCGACGCTTCTGTCGCACGAGCAGCTTTCGATGGTCGGGTGGATCTCGATCCTGTCGGCCACGATCTACATGTCGTGGATGGCGATCTATTACGCCAACATGATCACGGTCGGGTCCGAGCTCGAGCGCGAGGCCGTAAGGCATCGGGAGACGGCGGTGCGCCTGCGCGAAGCCAAGGACATGGCCGATGAGGCAAACCGCGCGAAGTCGATCTTCCTGGCGAAGATGAGCCACGAGCTTCGTACGCCGCTGAACGCGGTGATCGGCTTCAGCGAGATCTTGCTCGAGGGCGTGGAATTCGAGGGCAAGAACAGCCGAAGGAAGCCAGACCTCGAACGGATCAATTCCGCAGGAAAACATCTGCTGTCGCTGGTGACCGATGTCCTTGATCTGTCCAAGATCGAGTCAAACCATATCGAACTTAAGATCGAACAGTTCAATCTGAATGACATGGTTCGCGAGGTTGTCGCCACGGTTCAACCCGCGGTAGCCGAAAAGAAGAACAAGCTCGTCGTCAGGTGTCCGTCCAACCTGGGCATCGTGTCCACGGACCAGACGAAGCTGCGGCAAGCCGCGCTCAATCTGTTGAGCAATGCGGCGAAGTTCACGGAAGGGGGCACCATCATCCTGTCCGCGCAGCGCCGCAAGCATCAGGCGGGCGACTGGATCGAGATCCAGGTGCAGGATACCGGAATAGGCATCAGCGAGTCCGAAATCGGACGACTCTTCCAGAATTTTGGTCAGGCCAACCAGACGACATCTAGCAAGTATGGCGGAACGGGCCTCGGTCTTGCGCTGAGCCAGAAACTCTGTGCCTTGATGGGCGGAGGCATCTCGGCAACCAGCGAGCCGGGGCGGGGATCCTGCTTCACGATACGCGTGCTGGCCTGGATGACCGAGCAGCGGCCGGCCGACGAACCATCCATCATGCCCGCGTTTGCGGCTGTCAGTCCATCGGCGGTGTAACGATGTCCATCCAAAGCACGAAAGTGACGCGTCTCGAGGACTTTGCGTCACAGGAGTCGAGCACCACCGACAGTAATGCTGAGGTGCGTCCACACTTGCTGATCGTCGACGACATCAGCGACAATCGCGCGATCCTTTCGCGGCGCTTCGAACGGCGCGGCTTTGCCGTCACGGAGGCGGAATCGGGGCTGGCCGCCATTGAACTCATCGAGAAGGAGGCGTTCGACCTCGTCCTTCTCGATGTCATGATGCCTGGAATTGACGGAATAGAAACCCTGAAACGGATCCGCGGTCGAAAATCGTCGTCCGCACTTCCCGTCATCATGGTTACCGCCAAGTCGGAAAGCGCCAACATCGTCGATGCCCTCGAGTGCGGCGCCAATGACTACGTCACGAAGCCGGTGGATTTTGCGGTCGCATTGGCGCGGGTGAATACGCAGATCAGCCGCAGACGCGCGGAGCAGCAGGTGGAGGTTGCGAATGACCAGCTTCGCCGGACGAACGAGGCATTGGAGGCGCGCGTGGAAGAGCGCACAAAGCGCCTCGCCGACGCCAATCAAAGGCTCAAGGAAGAGATCGCAGACCGCGAGGAACTGCAGGCGCAATCCCAGTACCTCGCTTATCATGATTCGCTGACCGGGCTCGGCAATCGGCTGCTGTTCAAGGAACAGCTCGAGGAGGCGCTTACAGACGAATCGGTGACACCGCATCCGCTTGCCGTTCTGTTCGTGGACCTCGATGGGTTCAAGGCGGTCAACGACACCGGCGGCCACTCGGTCGGCGATTTGCTTCTGAAGTCCCTTGCCGCCAAGCTTCGCGACCTGCTGCCGCCGACGGATCGCATTGCGCGACTTGGCGGCGACGAGTTCGCGATCCTGCAGGTATCAAGTGTCCAACCATCGTCGTCGATCACGCTTGCGGAGCGGATCATCGAGGTTGCGGCACATCCGCAGACCATCGAAGGGCACGATGTAACTGTGGGCGCGAGCGTCGGAATCGCGATTCTGCAGCCGGGCGAAATGAACGCGGAAGCCGCCCTCAAATGTGCAGATCTCGCGATGTACAGCGCGAAGTCCGGCGGCCGCGGCACTTTTCGCATGTTCGATCCGAAGATGGATGCCGCTGTCCAGACCAGGCGGTCGCTGGAGCGGGATATGCGCAACGCGTTGGCCCACGGCGACTTCAGCCTGTTCTATCAACCGCTGGTTAACCTGCAAAGCAGGAAGGTAGCCGCCTTTGAAGCGTTGATGCGCTGGCATCACCCCGAGCGCGGCTCGGTGGCGCCGTCGGAATTCATTCCGGTCGCCGAGGAGATGGGCCTGATCCTGCCGCTGGGCGAATGGGCGTTGAGACAAGCATGCATGGAGGCGGTTCACTGGCCGGACGAAATCAACCTCTCGGTCAATCTGTCTCCTTTGCAGTTCGCCAAGGGGAACCTTGTTTCAACCGTCATGAGCGCGCTCGCTTCATCGGGACTGCCAGCGAACCGCCTCGAGCTGGAGATCACGGAGTCGGTCTTGCTCGAGAAATCCGACAGAAACATCGGGATATTGAACCATCTGCGCTCGCTGGGCGTGCGGATCTCGATGGATGATTTTGGCACGGGCTATTCCAGCATCGGTTATCTGCGCAGTTTCCCTTTCGACAAGATCAAGATCGATCAATCCTTCGTCCGGGACGTGCTCATCGACGAGGGAAGCCTAGCCATCGTTCGAGCGATCGCCGGGCTCGGTGTGAGCTTCGGCATGACGACAACCGCAGAGGGAGTCGAGACGGAAGAGCAAATGCATTGCCTGAGCCGGGAGGGCTGTATCGAAGTTCAGGGATACCTGCTCAGTAAACCGGTGCCACCGGCTGAAGTGCCAGGATTGCTGGAGCAGCTTAAAGCCGGTAGAGCGCCAGCTTCCGATTCTTGAAGTGTGTGTTTCCACGGCTACATGACGCCGTCTCGAACTCCAGTCGCGATTGGTCCTCAACGTGGCAAACTTGCGCCTTCATCCAGGTCGGTGACGGCACCTTGGCAGCTGCTTCGGTCCGTCTTGCTCGGTCGTCGTCTCGGCTTGGAGCATCGCTACGCGCTCATCTGCGCGAGCGCCCGGTCCTCGCGCGGCAGGTCTAGCCGCTCCCAGACATCGATCAGCGCCTTGACGAGCGCTTCGATCATGTCGCCGTCGTGATGGGGCGAAGGCGTGATGCGCAGCCGCTCCGTACCGCGCGGCACGGTCGGGTAGTTGATTGGCTGGATATAGATTCTATGCTCGGTGAGCAGGAGGTCGCTTGCGTCCTTGCAGTGCTCTGGATCGCCGACGAGGACGGGTATGATGTGCGTCTCGCTCGGCATGACCGGGAGCCCGGCCGCCCTAAGTACTGCCTTCGTGCGCGCTACGCGGCGCTGATGCTGCTCGCGCTCCCAGTTGGAGCTTTTGAGGTGGCGAATTGCCGTGGTTGCAGCGGCACAAATCGGCGGCGGAAGGGCTGTGGTGAAAATGAAGCCGGGTGCGTAGGAACGCACTGCATCGATCAGCGCGGCATCGCCCGCAATGTATCCGCCCAGACAGCCGAACGCCTTGGCAAGCGTACCCTCGATGACATCGACGCGGTGCGCTGCGCCCTCGCGTTCTGTGATGCCACCGCCGTGCGAACCGTACAGGCCAACCGCATGCACCTCATCGCAATAGGTCATCGCATTGTACCGCTGCGCAAGATCGCAAATGCCGTTGATGGGTGCGACGTCACCATCCATGGAATAGAGGCTCTCGAACACAACCAGCTTCGGCCGTTGGGGATCGGCCCGTTTGAGCAGCTCTTCGAGGTGTCCGAGATCGTTGTGGCGCCAGATATGCTTTTCCGTCCCGGACTGGCGCACGCCCTCGATCATCCTGATTATTTTGGTGATTGCTTTGTTGGGTGGCTTTAGCGGCATTGGCGGCGGCCCATTTTATGGGACCGGCTACTACGGCGGTGGTGGACTGGGCCTCGTGTTATCCTGCTGATTTTGATTCTGCTGGGCAGAATCTGAATCGTTTCGGCCAAGCTGTTTTTGCCGGACAGGTTTTGTCAGGGCTAGGGACCATCGAGGACCGTTGCCGTCGTTCCTGGCGCCTATTTTGTTCGCCTGCCAAATCCGGTCGCAGCAAAAACCGCCTCGCAGAGGGGCAAGGCGGTTTAAGGACACCGAGCGAGTTTGCGTTTGTTCTAAACGTGAGGTTCAGGGCAATGTCGAAAACCAATCATCAACGTCCTTACGGGCTTGATCCTTGGCGTAGCCGTAGCGCTTTTGCAGCCGACCTTCGAGCTCATCGCGCCGGCCGTTGATGGCGGTCAGGTCATCGTCCGTCAGTTTGGCCCAGTTCTGTTTGACCTTGCCCTTGACCTCGTTCCAATTCCCTTCGATTCGGTTCCAGTCCATGATGTATCCTCCGGCTTACGTGAATCCGCAACGCTTAGAGCAGCGTCTCGTTCCTACTCGTCGCAGCCGCGGTGTGGCGTGCAATCGGGAAATGGGTGCGTCCGGTGAAGAACAGTTTAGGGCGGACGAAAAGAAGCCTTGAATTCAGCACAGAGCTTTCAGAACTCCGAACTAGCGCGCGCGAGTACATCCAGCCCCTATATGCGCAGCGGGCGGAACGACGCTGTGGCGGACCGCTCAATCTTCTCAAATATTTCGTCCTGCAGTGCGAACAGGCGTCTGGGAACGATTCTCCGTTCCAGGCGTCGATCTTCCGCGTTGCCGTGGAGAACTCAGATGATAGGCGAAGATATCGATGGCCCAAACAAGCTCGACCAGGCCAAGGAAGCTGTTCAGGCGGCTACCCAGACGGTCAAGGAAACCACTCGGTCCGTCGCCGATGCCGTCGAAGCAGGCCGGCACCCAGGTGCGCCTCTCGACCGCTTGGCGCGTTGGGCTCAAGAAGCGCCCCTACACGCAGTTACTATAGCGTTCTTGGTCGGTGTTCTGGTCGGGCGCAGATAAATAGCCAATGCATTTCGAACGTTCTGCCCGGGGTCGGATTTCCCCGCAGGGGACGATCCTCACTCACACGCTTGCACGAGCGGCCGGTACGCTCGCGCCATCCGGTGCGCTGAGAAGAACTCTTCGAAACGTTGGCGCACTTTCTTCTATCCAATCGCGCGAGACGATGAAGCCGGTGAGCCGCCTAGATTCGTACGGCAACTCGCGAGCGAAGGCTCACCTACTAATGGATTGCATCGCCAAGACCAGCGTCGCTGATAGCAGCGACGAAAGGGCGAGCAATGTCCAATCCGGTCTCGCGCTTCCTGCTGCTATCTGTCCGAGCAGCAATTCTATCCGCCTTATCATTCGTCCCTGGGAAGCCGGTCAAGATAGGCGAGTCCAGAACACGTGAGTTCTTCAGTCTCGCTTTGGCTGGCTTCCATCCTCCCTTGCAAATGGCGCTCCAGTAGGCATCGTCGACCGTCCGCAACGTCGACATCGCGATGCGTCGCCAGATAGACGGTCCAAGCCGTGTCGACCGCCTTTCGAAGAACTTCATCGACCATCCTCCAACTCCAACAAGTGTGACCACTGGGAACCCTCGGCGTGCTGCGGCATCGCCGGGCGCATCTTGGCCCACTGCCGCGTGCCATGCAGCGAGTCAAGTCGGAAAGCCGGATGCCGGAAATCGGCACGTCCGATTTGACAGCAACTAGCGTTGTCCTTGGAGTTTCCCATTTTTCCCGGAGCGTCCGAGTTCGACGGCAACAGATTTCGCACGTTGGAACCTGTCGGGGCGGCGCTCGCACGCTCCGGGATCGACTGAAAACAAACGTTCAGGGTAGCCCGCAGAATTTAGCTAAAGGACTTGCCCGTCGATGGCTGCGGGAAAATCCTCTCCTCTTCTGCTCGTTCTCGCCGTCCAATTCGGAAGCGCGGTGGCAATGGCTTCGATCAAGTCGCACCCAATCGCATTTGAGCACGCGCATTGTTTCGCCGAACGGCAATGCACCCCACGGCGGAGCTCGATTTGGTCGGGTCACAGCTCAGTCGCCACAGTAGCTGAAAGCGCCAAAGTATCAGGCGACTCGGATCAATACGTTTCGAGCAACTCCATTACTCGTCCAATAAGCACGATGAACAAATGTTCATTTAGTTCAACTTCTCGACCGACCTTCAGCCGGAGAAACTTTCTTGGCGCTTTCGGACTTATTGCATGGGAAAAACTGGAAGAAGCGTCCTGGAGGGGCGCTGATCAACTTTTCTGTGCCGTTGCAAGTTTGCGGAGTTTGTAAAACCCCGACGAGGCCGCGCTCCCGCGCTCGAGAACTTTAAGGGCGACCCTTCGATGTCTATGCTCAGCTCCGCCGTTCAACGATCCACCCTCGGGCTTCATACGCTCGAACAGTACGAACCGCTGATCGGCAGTGCGACAGTCGAGCGCATAGCCGCCAAGGCCGAGCGGATGCGCACGATGCGCGTCGCCCATGTCAGTTCGACGTTCTATGGCGGAGGCGTCACCGAACTGCTCACGCCGCTCACCCTGATGATGAACGCAACGGGCATCGAAACCGACTGGCATTTGATTCAGGGAACGCCGGGCTTCTTTGGCTGCACGAAGAAGCTTCACAATACGCTGCAAGGCGAGAGCGTCGACTTTTCGGACGCTGAAAAGACGATCTACGAACGGGTCGTATTCGAAAACGCCACGCGGCTGCATCTTGAGG
The DNA here is from genome assembly GCF_036924525.1 of Bradyrhizobium sp. AZCC 1719. NCBI lineage: Bacteria > Pseudomonadati > Pseudomonadota > Alphaproteobacteria > Hyphomicrobiales > Nitrobacteraceae > Bradyrhizobium > Bradyrhizobium sp. AZCC 1719. The sequence continues at coordinate 4,767,675 of NZ_JAZHRU010000001.1, forward strand.
ATTGCGACGCGATCGTCGTGCACGATCCGCAACCTCTGCCGCTGATCACGCATTTTCCCGACCTGGAGATGCCCTGGTTCTGGCAATGTCACGTCGACCTTTCGTCGCCGCACGCCCAGGTATGGACTTATCTGCGCAAATTCATCGAGCAGTATAAAGCAGCCATCTTCTCGCTACCGGAATACGGCCAGGATCTTCAGGTCGACCAGCAGTTCGTCACCCCGGCGATCGATCCGTTCTCTGCGAAGAACCGGGAGCTATCGGACCGGGAGATACGGGAATTCCTCAGCAACTACAAAATTCCGACCGATCGTCCATTGGTGACCCAGATTTCCAGGTTCGATCGATGGAAGGACCCGATGGGCGTGATCGACGCCTTCCGAAAGGCGAGAGAGCAGATCGACTGTAGGCTGGTGCTCGTCGGCAACAACGCCTCCGACGATCCGGAAGGCAGCAATATTCTCGAGACGATCGAGCGCGTTGCCGACGAAGACATCATTGTTCTTGCAGTCGATGATCCAACGCTGGTGAACGCGCTGCAGCGCTCGGCCGCGGTCGTCCTACAGAAGTCGCTCCGCGAAGGTTTTGGTCTCACGGTCACCGAGGCGATGTGGAAGGGCGCCGCCATCATCGGCGGCGACGTGGGAGGCATCCGGCGCCAGATCAAGGATGGATGGAACGGATTTCTGGTGAGCACGCCCGATCAGGCGGCGGCAAGAATGGTCCAGCTCCTGAAGGAACCCGAGCTCCGGAGGCAGGTCGGCCTGCGGGCAAAGGAAAGCGTCCGACAGAACTTTCTGATGAGCCGGCTATTAGAGGATTGGCTCGACCTGCTGTCCAACTACGACCGACCGGTGATCTGACGGTCGGTTTCATCTCGATGGTGAAAGCCGATGCGAATTGCCCAGGTAGCACCTTTGGTCGAAAGCGTGCCTCCCAAGCTTTACGGCGGCACTGAGCGGGTGGTGGCGTGGCTGGTCGACGAGCTGGTGAGCCTTGGGCATGAGGTGACGCTGTTTGCCAGCGGGGATTCGAATACCACTGCCAAGCTTCATGCCGTTTGGCCGCGGGCGCTTCGCCTTGGTCGGCCGAGGACGGATCCGATGGTGGCGCAGGCAGCCCTGCTGGAGGCGGTGGCGCGGCACGCGACGGAGTTCGATATCATCCACGCCCATATTGATTGGTTGCACCTGCCGCTCCTAAGCCGGCTTGGCGTGCCGTTTCTCACCACCTGCCACGGGCGCATGGACTTGCCGGGCTTTGCAAACGTGGTCCGCTGCTTTCCCGATGCGCCGTTCGTCTCGATATCGGATAACCAGCGCGCACCCTTGAGCGAGGCCAACTGGATCGGCACCATTTATCATGGCTTGCCGGCCGACCTGTTCGAGCCGTCCTTCGAAGCGGGCTCCTACCTCGCCTTCCTCGGCCGGCTTACAGCGGAGAAAGGACCGGAAGCCGCCATCCGGATCGCGCGCGCTGCCAAGGTGCCGCTTCGTATCGCTGCAAAAGTGCCACGGGGCGAAACGGGCTATTTCAAAGAACAGCTCGAGTCGCAGATCGACGGTAAACAGGTCCAGCTCACCGGGGAGGTCAATGATGAAGCGAAGCGGCAGTTTCTGGCGGGCGCTGCAGCACTGTTGTTTCCGATCGATTGGCCGGAACCGTTCGGCCTCGTCATGATCGAGGCCATGGCGTGCGGCACGCCCGTCATCGCGTTCAAGTCCGGCTCGGTGTCGGAGGTCATCAACGACGGCATCACCGGCTTTGTCGTATCCGACAAGGCAGAAGCCGTTGAAGCGATCGGAAGGCTTTCCGAGCTCGATCGACGTCAGGTGCGAATGCAATTCGAGAAAAGGTTTACCGCAAGACGAATGGCACAGGAGTATCTCCGCCGCTACAAGACATTGATTCATCCCGATGTGAGCGAAGTTCATCCCGGCATCAGGCCCGCCTTGTCTAAAGGTTCATCTGGCGCTTGCTCACATCGCGTACGTTGAAGTGACTTATGAGGGTGGAAACTGCAATCACCATCACCAACCCGACCAATCCCATCAGGCCCGCCATCAGCATGTCTTTGCACCATGTGTAAAGTTGGAGCGTCAACCACTCACTTCAGATTTGCCGGCTTTTCCCGCAGCGGCACGTTGGCCGCAGGTGGTGGGCAATAGTTCAAAAGCCTAAACAGCGCCTTGGCTTCGAGTTCTTCCTTGGCATGTCTGCAGGCTTTAAAATCTTCAAGGATAGAATTCAAAAATCTCTTCGACGGCTTTGCTCATCGGAATCCACTCACGCCGCGATATTCTGGCATGGTGCTGCGCTGTTTATTCCGGTTGCTTTAGCCCCGGAGACGATAGCCAATCGTTTATACGCAATGCGGTGTCGGCCTGCCGGGCTTTTCTCAAGAGCTCTTCTCGCTCCTTTCCGTGCGGCATTTTCTTGGCTTCTTCGCGTAGGCGTTCGGCTTCCTGCGCAAGTCGATCAGGGAACGACAGGATTTGTTTAAAACGGCGTCGCTGCATGGCGCTGCTCCATTTCCATGGAAGGCGGGACCGGCGTTCTCATCACCACTTGCTGTCCCGCGAGCGAAGAGGTCCACAATCGATCCGCTTAACCTTCACGAGCGTGAGCCCGATGGACTTGTGGCATTTCGGGCAGATTGGGGGCTTTGAGGCATTCATCGCACAGGTGCACCGGACATTTTTGGCAACCGTATTGGAAAGTGTATTCCTCGAAATGGGGACTGTAAACATCTAAATTATTGATATTATTAGTACTTTTACCAATTCTTGGATTTTTTGGTTGTTGAAGGAACTTGGTTTGATTGAGTGAATTGAGCAATTTACTAATTTCGCGTTGAACACTGAAAATGCTCTGCGTGGAGGAGGCCATGAACGATCTCCGTGGTGAGCGATTGCAGATCATGCTTTCGCCGGAAGAACTATCGGTGATTGACGACTTCAGATTTCAGCATCGTATGCCTACCCGAGCCGCGGCTGTTCGCGAGTTGCTTAAACTGGGCCTCGCGTCGACTGCGACCGCTGGCAATGGCATGAAATCCAGCAACTATGGCGTGTTCAGTCGCGGACCTACCGGTCATCTGGATAGCGACGCCACCGGCGAGTAGCGCGTCCCAGTGAGGGTTCGTTGTGCCATGTCTATGTCCGCGTTGGGTCCAGAAGGCGACCTCCAGCATGCGGGCGGTAGTGGTGCAACGCGGACAGGAATCCGTATGCCCGCTGCGCGCGAGACTGACCAACGGGTGCCTTCCTCAGATGTTGAGATTTGGTGTCCAGGAAAGGATAGGATCACCACGCGCCGTGCGAGATTGACCTTGCTAGGCTTTTGAGCCGTCCGGTGATTTCTTGTATATCGTCCACAACTTGATTTCGCCAGAATGACTTGAGCGCTAGGGATGCGCCACTATGCGGTCCTTTGGAAAAGAAAGGTCTATTGTCAGGCCTGCGGGGTTCCAATCCCACGCGATCCCGCCTCCAAATTGGCTCTGCACCGTTGCACGGGAGAGTAGCGTACCAAAGCCCTCTACCTCTGCTTGACGACCAACCGGTGGTCCTCCGCGTTCCGTCCACGTTAGCACGAATTGGTCAGTGTTTTCGGAGCACGCGATATTGATGGAGCCACTTTGGCTCGAAAGTGCCCCGTACTTTGTGGCATTGGTTGCAAACTCGTGCAATAGCAACGCAAAACCGGTCACCACGTCGCCCGCGATTGGAATGTCGGGTCCGCTGATCGTGACACGCGCCCGGCCTTTGTCGGTGCTGCCATCATAAGGAGAGAGAATCGTCCCAATCAACGTATGCAGCAGCGTTGAGTGTTGCATTCGATGAGTGCCATCGGCAGTCAGCTTCAACGTTAGGTCGTTGGCTTTCGCGAGGGACAACAAGCGGTCTCGCACCACAGTAGCGAGTTCTTCCGCTGTTTTCGCCGATCGGGCACTCATCGTGACCACGCCGCCAGCGACAGCAAAGAGGTTCTTGATGCGATGGTCCATCTCTCGGAAGATCAGCCGCTGCTGCTCCTCTGCTCGCTTTCGAAATGAAATATCGCGGGCTATTTTCGAAGCGCCGACGATCTTGCCGTCCTTGTCTCTGATCGGGGAGATCGTCAGCGAAATGTCGATGGTGCGGCCATCCTTGCGTTGGCGAACGCTTTCGTAGTGCTCGACGCGCTCACCGCGCCGGATGCGGGCAAGAATGGTCGGCTCCTCGTCGTGACGGTCGGGAGGGATTAGCATCATGACCGACTTCCCAATCGCCTCTTTAGCGCTATAGCCAAACAGCCGCTCCGCGCCCTGATTCCAGCTTGTGATGATGCTATTGAGGTCCTTCGAAACGACCGCGTCGTCGGATGATTCGATGATCGCAGCGATGGCTCGATAGCGCGCCTCACTCTCTCGAAGCCGCTGTTCAGCCTCCCGGCGCTCGGTGATGTCGACCAGCATGTTGACAGCGCCAATCAAAGCCCGTGAAGCATCGAACAGGGGCGTTGGATACGGAATGAACGGTACGCGCGTGCCGTCCGGCCGTTCGGCGACCGCTTCCATGCCTCGGATAGGACGCCGCTCCTTGAGCGCCAGCGCCATCGGACATTCGGCGTGCGGGAGGGAAGTGCCGTCCGGCCAATAGAGCTTCCATGATCCGCAAAACTCGGCGGTCCCTAGCGTCGGTCGGCATCCCCACAATTGCGCCGCCGCTTCATTGTAGAAGGTGATACGGCCGGCGGCGTCGGTCATATAGAGCGCTACCGGCAGTGCCTGCAAGAGTTCGTCGGATCCCCACGCCCCTTGATCTACGTTCGGCTTCTGCAGGGAGACCAGCAGCGATTCGATGTCGTCTTGTTCGGCGATACTCATCACACCCTCACGGCTGGAAAAACCTAACTTGCCTAAGCTGTGTCACAGTGGAAGCGGCAACGCTTTGTCTCGATGGCCGCGACAAGACCCCTGAGATATTTCAGAGGATGAAACGTGCCTTGGCGCGGATAGCGCAGTACGTGCTGCTGCGCGCAATGGGCGAGGGGAACGCCGACCAGCCGACGGACGGGCGCGCCGACCTTGCGGACCGCATCCAATTCATCCTCAATGATCTTCGCATCGGTGTCGCGCGCCTGAAACAGAAAACCGTCCAGGCGCCGGAAATCGCAGTCGATGGATTCCCGCTGCTGGATTTCCTCGATGCGATCCACCGCTGCGGCCTGACTCTCGTAGAACAGGCGGGATGTGTCCTCCCCGCGCAGGCCGATCATCGCGGACGTCAGATCATCGCAGAGCGGCGCCAGATGCGCAGTGGTGCGCGCCGTTATGCCGCCCGCGATCTTCCCACGATCGAGCACGATGACGCGCGAACCTCCGAGGGCGAGTTCATAGGCCGTAGAAATCCCGGCAATACCCGCGCCAATGATTACAACATTGCATTCCTTGCCGCCCTGCAGCGGTGTCGCGTTTGGGGCGACCGCAACGTCCATCCAAAGCGACTTGCTGCGCCGATCGATGAAAGGATCCATCCGAAAGCCCGATAAGTCGACAAATGATTTCTGGAGGTCAAACGGCCGATCAAGGGAGTGGTTCCTAATCAGTCCGCTGTCGTCGGCCGGCGCCGTCGACTCAGTCAGGCGTCTGCATCGGCCGGCGCCGCGCTTTTCTGGTCTTGTCGAAATAGACGAACACGTCGCAGCCTTGCCGCTTCCAGGACCTGATGCGGCGAGCCCATTCCGAAAGGGTTCGCGGACTATAGTGGCCCTTGTAACGGACCGTGGGGCCGTGCCAGCGTCACATAGACGAAGTCCGCCGTGCGCGTCCAAGGCGCCGGCGCGTCATGATGGTCGGAAATGCATAGCGAGATGGCTTGCTGCCGGAGCAATCGCGATATCTCTGGTGAATACCAGCTTGGATGGCGGAACTCGAAACTGTAGCGGCGTTTTCTTCGAAAGAAGCTTGAAGAAGGAAGTGAGTCGGTCGGCGTCAGCCCTAAAGTTGGGCGGAAGCTGAAACAAGATCGGCCCGACTTTCTTGCCGAGTAGGGACAGGCGGTCTTCCAGCAGTTCAAGGCTGTTGACCGAATTGTCGGAAAGCCGCTTCCAATGCGTGATGAATTTGGATGCCTTCCAGGCAAAAACCAAATCGCGCCCGGTCTGATCACGCCAGCTCACCACCGCCTTCGGAGTGGGTATTCTGTAAAACACGCCGTTGAGCTCAGTCGTCGAAAACTGGCTGCTGTAATAAGGCAACTGCTCCTTGAGGGGCAGTCCATTCGGGAAGAACGGCCCGCGCCAGGAATCGTAGTGCCAGCCCGATGTACCGATCAGAACCCGCGCCATGAGGTCACGGCTTCAAGACGACCTCGATACAGCCGCCCTACCGTGCCATGCCAGTGCTTTCATCGTCCGGATCCTCCGCGTCGTTGATGAGAAAGACCTGGAAGCACGAGTTGTTCCTATCGCTCGGGCAAACGACGAGGAAGCGGCGCCGCTTAGGAACAACGGTCCCGGCAATAAAGTTAAGCGCGCATCCAATCAAGGAGGATGCCATGGGACTATTCACAGAAGACATCAAGACAATGGACGACCTGTTCCTGCACGGCCTGCAGGATATTTATTATGCAGAGCAACAGATCACGAAGGCGTTGCCGAAGATGATCGATAAGGCGGCCAACCGCGATCTCGTCGCGGGCCTCAAGGCGCATCTGAAAGAGACCAACAAGCAGATCGAGCGGCTGGACAAGGTGTTTCTGAAGCTCGAGCAGCAGCCGCGCGGCACCCAATGCCCGGCCATCGATGGTCTGATTACGGAAGCCGATGAATTGACCGGCGAGGTAGCCGACAAGGCCGTGCTCGATGCGGCGATCGTCGCCGGCGCGCAGGCCGTCGAACACTACGAGATCTGCCGCTACGGCACGCTGATTGCCTGGGCCGAAAAGCTCGGTCATGACGAGGTGGTTCGCTTCCTGACCACCAACCTCAACGAGGAAAAGGCTGCGAACACAAAGCTCAATACCATCGCGCTTCGGAAGGACGTCAACACCAAGGCATCGAACGCTGCCTGACCCGGAACTGGCAGCCAAGGCTCCGGCGAGAAACGGGGCCTTGGCAATGGGGGATACCTTTTACAGGAACGGCTTTCCGCCAGTGACGGCGATCGTCGCGCCGGATACGTAGCTCGAAAGCGGATCGGCCAGCACGACATAGGCCGTGGCCAACTCAGCCGGCTGTCCGGGGCGCTTGATCGGGGCCTGTTTGCCGAAGTTCTTCACGGAGTCCTCAGGCAAGGTGGACGGGATGAGTGGCGTCCAGATCGGCCCTGGAGCAACCGCATTGGCACGAATGCCCTTCTCGGCCAGCATCTGCGCCAGTCCCGCCGTGAAATTGTGGATAGCACTCTTGGTCGTTGCGTAGGCAAACAGCGTCGGGTTCGGTACATCCGAATTGATCGACGCCGTGTTGATGATGCAGCTACCCGCCTTCATGTGGCTTACCGCTGCCATGGTAAGATAAAACATCGCGTGGATGTTTACCTTGAACGTCAGTTTCCATTCCTCGTCGCTGATGTCGTCGATCGATTTGAAGCTGGCCTGATGGGCCGCGTTGTTGACGAGGATATCTACACCGCCCAGTTCCGATACGGCCTTCGCGATGACGGCGCGGCATTGACCGGGGTCCTGGATGTCGCCGGGAAGCAAAACGGCCGTTCTGCCGGCTTCCGTCACCATCCGCTCGGTCTCCCGGGCATCGTCATGCTCGTCGAGATAGGAGATC